>CAZCKC010000072.1:0-10003 GCA_964499235.1 uncultured Planctomycetales bacterium
CTAGCCGCTGCGGGCGATGCGGTGCTGGACGCCCTTCTGCAGCAGGATGAACAGCAGCAACAGCGCGCCGATGGCGATGCGGGCCCAGGTCGAGTTGAAGTTGGCCATGAAGACCGGGATGCTCGTGATCATGCCGAAGATGACCAGGCCGACGAAGGTCCCGGCCACGTAACCCACCCCGCCGGTCAAGAGTGTTCCCCCGATGACGACTACTGCGATGGCGTCGAGCTCGAGCATAACGGCGTTGGTCGGCTTGCCGGCGAAGGTGCTCATCGTCAGCGTGACGGCGCCGAGGGCTGCACAGAAGCCGCTGATGGCGTAGACGCCAATCTTCGCCCGGGCGACCGCCAGCCCCATCAGCTCGGCGGAACTCTGGCTGCCGCCGATGGCGTAGACGGTGCGGCCGAAGCGCGTGCCGTGGGCGACGACGATCGCGAGCACGAAGACGGCCAGGAAGATCAGCACGGTCAGGGGCAGCGGCCCGAGGCGGATCGCCAGCAGCGTGCTGAAGAAGTCGTGCTCGACCCGGATCGACTCCAGGCTGATCAGAAAGGCGAGGCCGCGGGCGACGTACATCCCGCCCAACGTGACGAGAAACGGCGGAAGGTTGAAGGCGTGGATGAGCGTGCCCTGCCCGGCGCCGAAGGCGGTCCCCAGCAGCAGGACAGCGCCGATCGCGGCGGCCGGGTGCCAGCCGGCCTGCGCGACCAGGGCTGCCAGCACGACGGTGCCGAAGGCGACGACCGCGCCGACGGAGAGGTCGATGCCGCCGGAGAGGATGACGAAGGTCATGCCGAGCGCGGTGAGGCCGAGGGTGGTGTTGCGAAGGAATCCGATGAAGACGCGCTGCGAGAGGAAGCCCTCGAACTGAAACGCGGCGAGCGTGTAGAGCAGGATGCACGCCAGCAGTGTGGCCAGGATCGGCAGGCGTTGCAGCGCGAAGAGCCGCGTCATGCCGGCCCCCCCTGTGCCCGGGCGAAGACGCGGCGCTGGAAACGCTTCAGGCCGTCGCGCAGGCGCTCGGATTGGAGCAGGCAGACGACGATGACGACGGCGCCCTTGATGGCGAAGGCCTGGTTGCTGGGGATGGCGTGCATGCTGAAGGTGACGTCGAGGGTCTCGATCAGCAGGGCGCCGAGCAGCGTGCCGGCCAGTGTGAAGCGTCCGCCGGTCAGCGCCGTGCCGCCGATCACGACGGCGAGGATCGCGTCGAGCTCGAGGTAGAGGCCAGCGAGGTTCGGGTCGGCCGCGGTCACGTCGGCGGCGTGGATGACGCCGGCGAGCCCGGCGCAGCCGCCGGCGAGGGTGTAGGCGCAGAGCTTCAGCGACCAGACGCGGATGCCGGCGACGCGGCTGGCGCGCTCGTTCTCGCCGACCGCGGCGATCAGGAGGCCGAGCGCCGAGCTGCGGAGGACCAGCGCGGCGATGGCGTACGCGAGCAGAACGAACCAGACGGGAGCCGGCAGCGCGAGGAACTGGCCGCTGCCGAGCGACTGCAGCGCGGCGTTCTGGAAGGTGATGACCTGGCCGGCGCTCAGCAGCATTGCCACGCCGCGGCCGGCGACCATCAGCACGAGCGTCGCGACGATTGGCTGGATGCCGAAGGCGGCCACCAGCACGCCGTTCCAAGCGCCGAAGAGCAGCGCGACGCCGAGCGCCGCCCCGACCGCCACGAACACCGGAACATCTTGCGTGATCAGGACGGCCGCCACGACGCCGGCGATGGCCAGCACCGAGCCGACCGACAGGTCGATGCCGCCGGTGGCGATCACCAGCGTCATGCCGAGCGCGGTGATCAGCAGCGGGGCGCTGTCGAGCACGTCGATGAGCGTTCCGGTGAGCCGGGTCGTGCCGTCCCCGGACGTCACGGAGCCGAAGTGAAAGAACTGGGGCGTCAGGAATGCGTTCACGATGAGCAGTACTGCCAAGGCCAGCAGCGGCCAGATGATCCGCGGCAGCGGCCGGCGGGTCGGCTTGGCGCTCTCAGGCGGCATCGGCGGTGCGCTCGGCGATCAGGTGCATGATGCGGGGCAGGTCGATCTCGTCGCCGGCCAGCTCGCCGACCGGCTGGCGGTCGCGAAGCACGAGCACGCGGTGGCAGTTGCGCACGACCTCTTCGAGCTCGGACGAGATGAAGAGGATGGCCATGCCGTGCTGGCTGAGGCGGCCGATGAGCTTCTCGATCTCGGCCTTGGCGCCGACGTCGATGCCGCGGGTGGGCTCGTCAACGATCAGGAAGCGTGGGGTGGCGGCGAGCCAGCGGGCGAGGACGACTTTTTGCTGGTTGCCGCCGCTAAGCTGGCCGACGGGCTTGTCGAGGTCGGGCGTCGCGATGCGGAGGGCGTCGACGTATTCCTGGGCGAGGGCGCGCTGCCGGCGGCCGCCGAGCGCGCGCAACCAGCCGCGGCGGGCCTGCAGCGCAAGGGCGATGTTCTCGCGGACCGAGAGGCCGGGGATGATGCCCTCGACCTTGCGGTCCTCGGGGCAGAAGCCGGCGCCGGCGGCGATCGCTTCGCGCGGGGTGCGGAGGCGGCCTTCGCGGTCGCCGATCCGCAGCGTGCCCTGATCGGCGGGGGCGAGGCCGAAGAGCAGCCGGGCGAATTCCGTGCGGCCGGAGCCGAGCAGGCCGGCGAGGCCGACGATCTCGCCGCGCTGGATCTGGAGCGAGGTGGGGGCGATCGCGCCGCGCTGGCCGAGCTGTTGGGCGGCGACGAAGGGCTGAGCGGACGTCTCGGCGGTGCGGGGGGCGGGCTGGTGGGTGCCGAGGGTGGCGGCCTGCGCGACGGACTGGCCGATCATCTTCGCGACGAGCTCGAGCTGGGGGAGTTCGGCGGTGGGGTAGGTGCCGACGAGCTGGCCGTTGCGAAGGACGGTCAGGCGGTCGCTGATGTTGTAGACCTGGTCGAGGAAGTGGGTGACGAAGATGATGCCGAGGCCCTCGTCGCGGAGGCGGCGCAGCGTGCGGAAGAGCTGCTCGACCTCCGGCTGGTCGAGGCTGGCGGTGGGCTCGTCGAGGATCAGCAGGCGGGCGTCGACACTGAGGGCCCGCGCGATGGCGACCATCTGCTGAAGCGCGACCGAGTAGGTGTGGAGCGGCTGCGTGACGTCAATATCGATCTGGAGCCGCTGGAGCAGGGCCTGCGCGGTTCGGCGCATCGGCTGCCAGCGGATCAGGCCGAGCCGGCGCTGCTCGCGGCCGAGGCAGACGTTTTCGGCCACGGAGAGGTTGGGGATGAGGTTGACTTCCTGGTAGACGGGGCTGATGCCGATGCGCTGGGCGTCGAGGGGCGAGCGGGGGCTGATCGGCTGGCCGGCGAAGCGCATTTTGCCGCCGTCGCGGCGGTAGACGCCGGTGAGCACCTTGAGCAGCGTGGACTTGCCGGCGCCGTTCTCGCCGAGCAGGGCGTGGATCTCGCCGGCGCGGACGGCGAAGTCGACGCGGTCGAGCGCGCGGACGCCGGGGAACTCCTTGGTGATCTGCACCATTTGGAGCAGCGGCGGCGCGGAAGCGGCGGTCCCGGCGTCTTCCGGCGCCACGCTCAGTCCACCTGCCACTCGAGGATCCCGCCGGAATAGTCGGGCTGAAGCTCGACCACCAGGCGCAGGGCGGTGGTGGTCACGGGCTCGAACTCGGCCGCGGTTGGCGCGTCGAGCTGCGGGGTCTCGTGTTCGACCTGGCGCAGCTTCACGGGCCGCCAGGTGGTGCCATCGTGGAAGAAAAGCTGCCAGTCGGCCGGCAAGCGGCAGCCGCCGCCGGGGCGGTCGTCGAACCAGTAGATCTTGGAGGAAGAGAGCGACTGCGGCGTGTCGAAGGTGTACTGAACCCACTCGCTGGTGCCGCGATGGTCCCACCAGGTGAAGCGCGGGATGCCGTGGTCCTGGGCGTTTTTGGGCTGGTAGCCGTCGTTGAGTGCGGCCAGGGAGTTGTCGACGTAGGAGGCCGAAGGCTCGGCCGCGGCGGCCAACGTCTTGACCGGCGGGTCTTCGGCGGCTGCGGGTGTGCGGGCGAGCCAGACGCTCATCTCGCCGGGCGCGCGGTGGTTCCAGGCGTAGTACGGCACGGCGGTCAGGTTGACGCGCTGGGTTTCGTTTCGGCCGTCGACGCGTTGGACGGCCTGGGCGGTCCCGGTGAGGACCGTCACGCCGTTGAGCAGGTCGGAGCGGAACTCGGCCGCGAGTTCGACATCGTCGGGCAGGACGAGGTTGCGGACGAAGCCGTCGAAGTCGGCGCCCTCGACGCAGTAAACGAGCGGGCCGCGCTCGAGCGCGACGCGGTCCTGGTTGTCGGCGATCTCGGGGTGGGAGCGCACGCGGCGGATGGGCATCTCGATGTCGAGGACGACGGTGTCGCGCTCCCACGTGCGGGTGAGCTTGGCATAGCCCTGGTCGAGCTCGATGGGGACGGGCTGGCCGTTGACGGTCAGCGTCACGTCGGACGCTCGCGGGCTCTCGTAGCGGTAGAGGTCGCTGGGGACCGGCAGGCCGCGGGCCCAGCCGGGTATCCGGACGCAGAGGGTGAACTCGCGCGGCTGGTCGGGGGTGACGGTGAGGGCGATGCGGCCGTTCCAGGGGTAGCGAGTTTCCTGCTTGATGGTGACTTCCTGGTCGCCGAGGGAGAGGCGGCTGTCGCTGGCGGCGAAGAGGTTGACGTAGACCGCGTCGTCGGTGACGCCGTAGAGGAAGCCGGGCATGGAGGGCAGGAAGCGGGCGACGTTGGTCGGGCAGCAGGCGGTACCGTACCACGGCTGGCGGCGGTGGTCGCGGTGGGCCATCAGCGGGTTGACGTAGAAGAAGCGGTCACCGCTGAAGGAGACGCCGGCAAGAAAGCCGTTGTAGAGCACGCGCTCGAGGACGTCGGCGTAGCGGGCGTCGCCGTGGAGCATGAACATGCGGTGGTTCCACAGCGCGTTGCCGATCGCGGCGCAGGTCTCGGCATAGGCGGACGCGTTGGGCAGCTCGTAGTCTTCACCGAAGGACTCACCGCCGTGGCGGGCGCCGATGCCGCCGGTGATGTACATCCGGCGACTGACCATGTTCTCCCAGATGCGGTCGATCGCGCGGATGAAGGCTTGGTTGCCAGTGAGGGCAGCGACGTCGGCCATGCCACAGTACATGTAGGCGGCGCGGACAGCGTGCCCGACGGGGAAGGCCTGAAGCGTGACCGGCTCGTGGTCTTGGGCATACGGTCCGTAGAGCTCGTCGCGCTGATCCTGGCGGCCGCGCTGGTCGAGGAAGAAGTACGCGAGATCGAGAAAGCGGCGGTCGTTGGTCAGGCGGTAGAGCTTGGCGAGGCCGATCTCGATTTCCTGGTGGCCGGGGACATCGTGGCGGGCGTGGGGGCCGAACTCCGTGGCGATCAGCTCGGCGTTCTTTAGCGCGACGTCGAGGAGGGTGCGCTTGCCGGTGGCCTGGTAGTGGGCGGCGGCGGCTTCGTACAGGTGGCCGACGTTGTAAAGCTCGTGGCTGTGCGCGAGGTGTGACCAGCGCGCGTCGCCGATGCGGTCGGGTGGGTTCTCGGGCTCGAGCGTGCGGATCGTCAGGAGGTAGCCATCGTCCTCCTGGGCGGCCGCGACCTTGGTGATCAGGTCGTCGAGGTAGCGGTCGAGCTCGGGATCGTCGCGGAGAGCCAGGGCGTAGGCGGCGCCCTCCATCACCTTGAAAACGTCCGAGTCGTTGTAACGCAGGCCGACGAAGCCGCCTTCCTCGAGGCCGCCTGCACGGGCGAGGTTGGCGATGCGGCCGGTGTCCTCGCAGCGCTGGAACGTGTAGGGGATCGTCGTCTCGAGCGCCTGCTCGAGGCGGGGCTGCCAGAAGTCGTCGGTGATGTTGACGGCCGTGAATGGCACCGGGCGAATCGGGTACTCGCCGGCGCCGGCGCCGGGGTCGGCGGGGCCGGTGACCTGCCATTCGAGGATGCCGGCCGAGGCGTCGGCGTGCAGTTCGGCTTCGAGGCGCAGGCGCGTCGTGGTGACGGGCTTGAAGGTGACGAGGTTGAAGCGGTCGCGGGCCACGCCGTACTCGTCGCCGGTCTCGACGGGCTTGAGCGTGCCGTTGTCGTCGTAGAGCAGCCGCCAGGAGGCGGGCACGCGGCAGCCCCCGCCGGGGCGGTCGTCGAACCAGTAGACGGCCGTCTCGTCGACGGTTCGCGGGGTCTCGAAGGTGTACTCGACCCACTCGGTGGTGCCTTCATGGTCCCACCAGGTGAAGCGCGGGATGCTGGTATCGTTGGAATCGGTGGGGATCTTCTGGTCGCTGAGCGCGGCCGTCGTGTCACCCGACCAGACGTGCGAGGCGTTGGCGGGTTTCGCCTGAACCGGCTTGGTCCACTCGTAGCTGTTCCACTTGGTGGAGACGGTGGGGAAAGCGCTGATCCGCAGGCGGGCGCCGCCCATCGGGATCAGCGTGAGGGGCTCGACCGGCTCGGTCGTGCGGGCCGGGCTGGCCTGCAGCTGGTTGACGAGGTTGTTCTCGTCGAGCGTCCACTGGGGGATCTGGCGGCCCTTGACGCGCAGCCTGATCGGCGGGTTGTCGGCCACGAAGGGCTGGGCCGGCAACGGGCCATCGGCCTCGATGACCTCGATGCCGGCGGTCGGGTCGCGCTCGTCCAGCACGAGGCCGTAGTTCCAGTCCGAGCCGGGCAGGATGTCGTGGGCGGGGAACTCGTCGGTGCCGCCGGTGCGCTCGTAGTGCTCGTCGATCTGCAGCGCGTAGGTGAGCGGGCCGCGGGTGATCGAGACGCTGCCGTGGTTGCGGTCCCAGCGGTCGATCCGCAGGCTCATCGGGAACGCGACGGTGACGGTCGTGCGGCCGGTCCAGCGGCGGTTGATGCGGACGAACTTCTGGGAAGCGTTGTCGACCGTCTGCGTGCGGCCGTCGATCGTGACCAGGACCTGGTCGGCCCACTGCGGGACGCGGAGGTAGAGCGGGAACTCGACCGGGCGCGGCACGTCGACCTGGAGCTCGAGCTCTTCGCGGAACGGATAGTCGGTGCGGCTGACGACGGTCGCCTCGACGCCGTCGGCGACCTTGGCGGTCACCTTGCTTGGCGCGTAGAGGGCCGCGGCGAGGCCGTTGTCGGGCGTGGCGAGCCAGAGGTGTTCGGCGAAGTACGGCCAACCGTGACCGCTGTTGTGCTGACAGCAGCGGTGGATGTGGCCATTCATCTGGTACATCGGGCCGGAGTTGAGGATGCCGGGGGCCTTGCTCTTGCTGTCGGACATCGGGTGGTTGGGGGCGGTGAGGTAGCGCAGCGCCTTGTGGTCGGCGGTCGTGGCGGCGGGCAGGTCGTTGAAGGCGACCTCTTCGCAGCGGTCGGCCCACTTCAGGTCGCCGGTGTACTTGAGCAGCTCCTCGAACGAGAGCATGAACTCGACCATGGTGCAGGTTTCGGCTGCCTGGCGCGGGCCGGTGTAGCCGGGGCGGGCGACCTCGTCGGCGCCGAACATGCCGCCGGGGACTTGGCCGTAGCGGCTAATGACTTCCTGGTAGCGCTGCTCGGTGGCGGCGAGGAACTTGGGATCGCGGGCCTTGACCCAGTAAGTGGCGGGTCCGCGGAAGGCTTGCGAGATGTTGACGCCGTGCCAGTTGGCGACCTCTTCGGTCCAATTGGCGGTGTTGCGGTGGAGCTTGTCGGCGACCTCGAGCAGGAAGTCGTCGCCGGTGCGGTTGTAGAGCCAGTAGACGGTGTTGAGGTTGTCGGCTGCGCGGTGTTTCTGCCAGAACGGGACGAGGAAGTCTTCTTCCGGGATGGTGAGCAGCCAGCGGGAGTAGTTGGTCATCAGGTCGAGGACGCGCTCGTCGCCGGTGAACTCGTGGTAGGACTCGAGGGCGTCGAGCATGATCATGTTGGGCCACAGGTCGGGCTTGCCGTCGAGGCGATCGAGGTTGGCGCGGGGGCCGAAGAAGCCATCTTCGCGTTGGCTGCTGAGGGTGCCTTCGATCCAGCGGGTGGCGCGGGTGATCATGGCGTCATCGCCGAGGACGTAGGCGAGGTCGCCGTAGCCCTTGAGCCAGTAGGGGAGCTCTTCCCAGGGGTGGTCGCCGGTACCGTCGGCGCTGAGCCAGGCGTTGTTCTCCTCGGCGAGGAAGCGGCTGATGCGGTGGAGTTGGCCGACGTAGCCGTCGCGCATGAGCTCGAGCTGAGTCGCGAGCCAACCGTGGGGCTCGATCGCGCCGATCGGCAGCTTGACGAGCCGGCTCGGCTCGAGCGGCGGGCGGTTGCTGGCGTAATGCGCGTTGCGCGTCTCGAGCGGCAGTTCGTTGACGACGGTGACTTCCGCGGCCGCGTTGCTGGCGAAGGTCGCACTCATAACCAGGATCCCCCGAAGCAGACATCGGATCATTACCCACAAACTCCTTGACGTCATGGGGCAACTGACGCGCAGCACGCTCGGCGCGCCGGCGTGGCAGGGACTAGTACAGACGCTCGTCGATGGCGTCGGCCGCGAGGTCCCGGGTGAACAGGCGGTCCTCGACCTTGATCCACTTCGGCACGGTCTCGCCGGCGAGGATCTTGTCGATTGCGTCGAAGACGAGCGGGCCGAGCAGCGGATTGCACTCGACGGTGGCGTTGAGGTCACCGTCGATCATGGCCTGGAAGGCGTCGCGGATGCCGTCGATCGAGACGATCAGGATGTCGTCGCCGGGGTCGAGGCCGGCCTCCTCGATGGCCTGGATCGCGCCGAGGGCCATGTCGTCGTTGTGGGCGTAGACGGCGTGGATTTCCTCGCCGCCGGACTTCAGGAACGCCTCCATGACCTCTTTGCCGCGGGCGCGGCTGAAGTCGGCGTCCTGGGACTTGATGATCTTGACGCCGGGGGTGTTGGCGATGGCCTCCGCGAAGCCCTGCTTGCGGTCGAGGGCGGGGGCGGCGCCGGCGGTGCCCTGGAGCTCGACGATGTTGCCCTCGCCGTCGAGAGCGTCGACGAGCCACTCGCCGGCCATCCGGCCTTCGGCGACGAAGTCGGAGGCGATGAGGGTCGTGTAGAGGGATTCGTTGGGGACGTCGATCCCGCGGTCGACCAGGATTACGGGGATGTCGGCCTGTTTGACCTCGGTGAGGATCGGTTCCCAGCCGGTCTCGACCTGTGGGGCGAGGACGATGGCGTCGACGCCCTGGGCGATGAAGGTGTTGAGGGCCTGGAGTTGGTTCTCCTGCTTGCCCTGGGCATCGGAGAAGTAGAGGCGGATGCCGCGGTTTTCGGCCTCTGAGCGAATTGATTCGGTCTCGGCGGTCCGCCAGGCGCTCTCGGCGCCGATCTGGGAGAAGCCGACGCGGGAGGAGGCCGCCTCGCGTTCGCAGCCCGCAAAGAAGCTGGCCAGGGCGACGAGGGTGGCAGGAGTGAGGCCGGAGAAGCGACGCATCGACGGCTCCTGTGTGAGGTGAGGGGCTCGATCCGGAAGCGCTCACTGGCGGGGCGGCGAGGGGCGCGGGGCCGTCGGCGGTGGTTCCGGAGATCGGCCCGGCATGCGGCCACGTACGCGAGGGCCAGCCGGATTCGTCACGGGCGCAGCATGCCCGATGGCGGCGGGTCGGACAAGCCGTCCGGAGACAAAAATGTCGCCAGAAGGTGGATTCCGGGATGTGAGGGGTGATTGTAATAGTTGGCCAGGCCAACCTCGACCCTGGCAGGCCCGCGCGAGACGGACTGGCAGCGTTTGTTAAGAAGGCGTTAAAGGCGCACGTGAGGCTTCCGTGGATCGATTGGGACTTGCTACACTTATCCCCATTCGGGCCGGCGGGAGCGAGGGGCTCCGGCGGCAGCGGCCCGGCTTTGGGGCGATGGGCAAGCCCACAGAATCTTCGTTGAATCAAGGGGCATGGTCTGGCCAGCGAGGTGCTGGTCTGGGCTGCTGTCAACCTTTTGGAGGGAGCATTGTGAAGCATTTGATGGTTGCAATCAGCATGGTGGGTTTCGGCGTGGCCGGAGCCAACGCACAGGGTTTCGTCGACTTCGACGGGACGGAAACCGGTCTCGTCGGCTACACGAACGACGTGATCACG
>CAZCKC010000072.1:10103-17847 GCA_964499235.1 uncultured Planctomycetales bacterium
CCGCGGTGGCAACGTTCACGTTCGCCGTGGCGGGCCTGAGCAACATCGTCGTGAGCGCTGATTTCGCTGCAATGGGCGATTTCGAGGGCTCGGACAGCTTCGTGTTTGAGTACTCGTTTGACGGGGCGAACTATTTCGACCTGTTCGTCAGCTCCGTCGATGAGGCCGGCTCGCAGAACTACCTGATGGACAGCGGGCTGGGCGTGACGCTGGACGATCCAGTGTCGATCAACGGCGTGCTGTTGAACGACGACTTCCAGACGATCTCGGCCCCCGTAACCGGTACCGGCAGTGAGCTGACGATTCGGTTCACGGCCGAGGCGAACGGCGGCAGCGAGGGCTTTGGGTTTGATAACCTGACGGTGGTGCCGGAACCGGCGTCGCTGGTGACGCTGGCGCTGGGTCTGCTGATGATCCGCCGGCGGTAAAACACCTAACCCCCTCAGGCGTCAAGATTTGCCGTCGAAAGGGGGAAAAATGGGCACGCAGCGGGCAGCGTTCCGGTCACCGGTTCGCTGCCCGCTGCTTTTTGGCGAGGCGTAGTACCGTCAATTCAGGAAATATGGCGGGACGGAAACTTTGACGTGCGGCTCAAAATTCGGTTGATCCAAATCATTATAGCATGATATCATTCTCGTTTACTGGCCGGGAGTTTTGTCGCCCTTCGGCACCTCTCATGACCCGGTTGGTAAGACGAACCAGCGGCGGGACGGAAGCGCCGTGGCTGGTGAGCCCATTGGCACCGGAGGCGCGACGCGCGTTCGCCCTCTCGACATGTCCACCCTTGGAGGAGGAAACGATGAAGAAACTGATTGCCTGGAGTGTGGCAGGAATGGCGGCGTTGGCGACGAGCGCGCAGGCCGACTTTTTTCTGCACAACACGCTGGACCTGAGCAACACCGACCTGTTTGGGGCGGCGTTGTTCGACAACGAGTCGTCGCTGGGGACGAGCCCGTCGGCGATCACGACCGACGGCAGCAGCCTGTTCATTGCCGGTTTTAACGGCGGGACAGGGACGAAGGCCGGCGTTGTGCGGATTGAGGACCCGTTCTCGGCGGCGCCGACAACGACCGAGTTTGTCTCGCTGGAGACGCCGGGCAGCCGCGGTTTCAGCGGCTTGGCGTACGACGCGGCGACCGGGAGTGTGCTGGCGGCGTATGACGACGGCGCGGCGGACGCGAACGGCATCACCGCGTGGCACGCGACGACGGGCGGTCTGCTGTGGGCGAAGGAAGCCCGCGGCGGCAGCAGCGTTGAGCTGGACCCGGGCGTGGGTGGCAGTGGTCGCGGGGCGGCCTGGACGACGTTCGGCTCGGGCCGGCGGGCGTTGCAGGACATCGTCACGGGCAACGACATCTTCACGACCGGCGACGGGATGATCATCAACGGTACAGGTACCGGCACATTCTGGCGGGACCTGGATTTTGCGCCGAACGGTGACATCTGGCTGCGGGAAGGCAACAACGTGATCCAGGGCGTGCGCGATGGGGCGAACAGCCTGTCGGCGACGAACCTGGTGGTGGACGCGACCGAGGCCGACTTTGTGAACGGCCAGAACATCGCGTATCTGGACGGCCTGGCGGGCGGCGACCTGGTGGTCTACAACGACCGCTCGTCGACGGGTCTGGGCCAGCCATTCTCGTTCAACGTGCAGTTGATCAACACCGACGGGACCGCGGCCGCGGCGCAATTCCTGGCGGGGCTGGGGGGCGCGTTGGATCCGGCGTTCGGGCTGGGCAGCGGTTACTGGGACTTCGAGTGGGATGCGGCGAACGAGACGCTGTACGTGCTCGATTTCTCGAATCGGCTGGTGTACCAGTTCAAGACGAATCCGATTCCGGAGCCGACGACGGCGTTGCTGTTGGTTCTGGGCGGGCTGCTGGTTCGCCGGCGGTAATTATGACAACCAGCGCGCGGGTCGGGCCAGCGGCTCTGCCCGCGCGTTGTTTTTTCAGAGCGTCTGAGTGGGAATGAGTGGGCAGTCCGAACAGCGAGGGCACGCCATGGTGATTCGAAAGCGCGGCTTTACCCTGATTGAACTCTTAGTCGTGGTCGCGATTATCGCGCTTTTGATTTCGATCCTGTTGCCGTCGCTGAACCGGGCCCGGCAGCAGGCCAAGAAGGTGGTGTGCGCGAGCAATTTGCGCTCCTTGGCGCAGGCGATGGTGACGTATGCGAACGAGAACAACGACGAGCTGCCGGCGCACCAGGGGCCGGAGCCGAAGTACGTCTTCATCGCCTTCGCCCCGGCGGCGCCGGCGAACCAGTGGCACCTGGGCGAATTGCTGCTGCCGATGATGAACATGCCGGCGCTGAAGCGCGGGTCGGACGGGCGGTTCGAGGTGGAGGAGCTGCAGCGGTTCAAGGAGACGGGGAAGATCTTCTATTGTCCGTCGTCGGGCAACCTGACCCGGGAGGGCAACGATCCGCCGTTCGGCGAGCCGAACGCCATCGGCATGTTCATGGACTACGCCCAGGTCATGGGCTTCATGGGGCCGGCGTCGATCCGGCTAGGCAACCGGCTGCAGGCGATCTCGCCGGACGGAGTGTTCAAGGTGCTGGATGACGAGCAGCAGGCGATCGAGCCGCCGACCGGGTCGTTGTCGGGCGGATCGCTGTGGGACATCCCGCACAGCGTGAGCGATGTGCGTTATCGCCGGGTGCCCGGCAGCAACGCCGAGGTGCCGTTAATGATGGACCTGGTGGTTTCGATCGGCCGGACGGAGAGCCAGTACCAGTCGCAGTACGACCAGGGACAGGGCGAGCTGCAGCCGAAGATCGGCAACCATCCGCGCTATACGGAAGTCAACGAGAACAGCGGCGTCGACATGTCGGGCGGCAACTATGCGTACATCGACGGGCACGTCGAGTGGCAGCAGGCCGACAATGTCGCGCCGCGGCTGCTGATCGACCGGCAGTTCGCGGGCGGCTCGAATCGGCCGACCTACTGGTGGTAATCGCGTTGATCCGGCTGCGGGCCGGACGCTTGGGGAAAGGATCACGAACATGAATTCGTCGCAGTGCAGCAAGGTCATCGCAGGGGTGGTGCTGGCGGCCGGCGTCGCGGTGGCGGCGGCGCAGGATCACCCGTTCCGGCTGGTCAACGTGGTCGACCTGTTCGAACTCCACTCGATCGACAACTTCGACAACGAATTTGACCCGGTGTCGCAGGAACCGGCGGGGTATGCCGACTACCTGGCGAGCCCGCGGATCGGGACGAACCCGGGCGTGGTCACGGTGTCGGGCGACCGGGCGTGGATCGGCGGCTACAACAACAACGCCGACTTCAACGCGTTCACGGGGACGGACGAGGGCAACCGGGCGGCGTGGTACGCGTCGGTCGGCGTGGCCGAGGTGAACGGCATCGGCTTCGCGTCGGGTTTCGGCGCGGAGACGTTCGTGCGGTATCCCGGCACGTTCCAGGTCGGCCCCGGGCTGCGGATCAGCGACTGGGTCAGCGGCATGGACTATGACCCGAACGCGATGGTGTTGTACGTCGCATTCGACGCCAACGTGCCGTCGTTCCCGTTCATTCTGCCGGACCCGTCGCTGGACTGGACGACGTACGAGACCTACCTGGCGGCGGTCGACGCGAACCCGGAGAGCCCGACCTACGCGCAGGTGCTGTGGCTCGAGGAGAACCCGCTGACGGGGACGGACGAGGACCGGATCCGGGCCGGCGTGGCGGTGGATCCGCTGGCGCCGAACTGGATCGGCGTGCCGCGGCAGGGGCTGGGGCAGCTCGACCTCTTCGACGTGACCGACCTGGCGGCGGGGATCGTCAGCCGGCAGATTACGGACGTGGCCGCCCTGCAATGCAACTCGACGGCGTTTCGCGGGCATGACTTCCACCCGGAGACGGGCGAGTGGTTCGGGCGGGTGCTCAACGGCATCCAGTACGTGCCGCGTGACACGCGGACCACGGTAGCGCCGTTCGCGACGTTCCCGCTGTTCATCGTGGAGGGCGAGGGCGGTGACGGGCTCGCCAACACGACGGCGGCGGGCGACGACGAGCAGCTGATCGCGGTCGGCGCGGCGGCCGCGCCGGGCGAAAACGTCATCGGCGTCGGCGACAACGGCGTGCTCGACACGCAGCCGGAAGGCGACGACCTGTTCACGTCGAACGCGCTGATTACGGAGCGGATCCTGGGCAACAATCCGGCGACGACGGAGTGCGCTTTGGATCCGGACGGCTTCCCAGCGGGCAGCAACCCGCAGGGGCAGGGCATCGCGATCATTCCGGCCAGCAACCTGGCGGACGCGACCGAGGACCTGCTGCTGGCGAACAACCGGCCGACGTTCGGGTCGGGGATGGAGACCGAGATCAAGTTCTTCGGGACGGACGGGACGCCGATGGCGGACCTGCCGATCCCGTGCGCGCCGCTGGCGGGTGAGAACACCGGCATCGCGATGTACGACATGGACTACGACGCGGAGAGCGGGACGCTGGTGGTGCTGGAGTTCGAGCGGCGGCTGCTGTTCGTGTACCGGGCGGAGCTGGTGGACGGCGAGCCGGTGCCGAAGTTCGACTTCACCCGCAACGGGGCGCTGGACCTGGCGGACTTTGCGGGCTTCCAGGACTGCTTCACGGGCGCGGGCAACGTGGATGGCCTGTCGCTCAACTGCCTGCGCATGAACGCGGACAGCGACTGTGACGTCGACATCGTCGACTTCGCGGCGTTCGAGGCCGCCTTTTTGACGGGCGGCGCGTAGGGCAGCGCCTTGCCGCCTTCGCGCGCGGCTTCTCTGGGGGCGTGTCTGCGGCATGGCGGCTGAAGGCACGCCCGCGTATCGTGGCGCCCAACCGCCGCGCAATCGACGGCGTCTTGTGAATGGATGAGCCACCATGTCGCAGACGGTCACGCTAGCCAAGGTCAACGACACCAGCCCGATGCCGAAGTACCTGCAGGCGCGGGAGATCCTGACGGAGGCGATCCGCAGCGGAACGCTGCTGCCGGGCGCGAAGCTGCCGTCGACGCAGGAGCTCAGCGCGCAGTTCAACATCAGCCTGATCACGGCCCAGAAGGCGCTGGAGGGGTTGGTCGAGTCGGGTTGGTTGAGGCGGGAGGTCGGCCGCGGGACGTTTGTGCGGGATGACGTGCTAACGGCGTCGCAGACGAGCCGGAAGGTGTCGGTCGGACTGCTGTTCGACGAGACGGCCCAGGTCAACTTCAACGACTTTTACCACAGCACGCTGATCGACAGCCTGCGGCTGACCGCGCGCGAGGATGCGGACCAGATCGAGTTCTTCTTCCAGGAGAGCCTCGCGTACACGCCGCGGAACCGGGACCGGGTCGGGGCGATCTGCATTCACCCGCCGACGGACGCAGTGGAGCGGGTGCGGCGGTTGTCGAAGCGGGTGCCGACGGTGGTGCTCGGCGGCAGCTTCCCCGGCACGGCGCTGGCGTGCGTTGACTGCGACAACACGAGCGGCGCACAGCAGGCGGTGCAGCACCTGCTCGAGCTCGGGCACCAGCGGATCATGGTGCTGTCCGGGCCGATGAACCTGAGCAACTCGCGCGACCGGGCGCGGGGGGCGACGAACGCGCTGGTCAGCAACGGGCTGCTGCTGGACACGCGGGACGTGATCGTCTCGCGCGAGGCGATCACGCTGGATGCGGACGCCCGGGCGGCGGTCGAGCGGCGGCTGAGCGACGTGGACCGCCCGACGGCCGTCGTGGCCGGCGGCTTCTACCTGGCGCTGGCGGCGATCCAGGCAGCGCGGTCGGCCGGGCTGAGCATTCCGGATGACCTGTCGGTGGTGGGCTTTGATGATCCGGCCTCGGCGCCGCTGCTGGCGCCGCCGTTGACGACGGTGCGGCAGCCGCTGGCGGAGATGGCGGAGCTCGCGTTTCGGCTCTTGCGGCGGATGCAGCAGGATCCCCAGACGCCGGCCGGAAACGAGCGGCTGGCAACAGAGCTGGTGGTTCGCGAGTCGACGGCGCCGCCGCACTAAACATCCTTTTGGAAGTCTGGTTCACGGGCGGTCCTGCTGAATTGGGTCGGCCGGTTGCGGTGTGCGCGTAGCTGGGGGCTGGCGCGTGTGTTAGGCTGAAGCGCGGCCGCTGGCGAGCTCGTTCGCGGCGGCGGTGACCCGTCCCTTCTGCACCGAGATTGAACGATGGCGAAAGCACAGCACGATGTGGTGATCCGCGGCGGTCAGGTTTATGACGGGCGGGGGAACCCGCCGCAGGCGGTAGACGTGGCGATTGATGGGGACCGGGTCACGGCGATCGGACCGGTGGCCGAGCGCGGCGCGGTGGAGATCGACGCGACGGGGCAGGCGGTGTGTCCGGGCTTTATCAACATGCTGAGCTGGGCGGGCGAGGCGTTGCTGGTGGATGGGCGGTCGCAGAGCGAGATCCGCCAGGGCGTGACGCTGGAGGTGATGGGCGAGGGGCGGTCGATGGGGCCGTTGAACGCGTTGGCGCGGGACGAGATCCTGGAGGGGCGGGGCGACTACGACTACGACGTGACGTGGAAGACACTGGGCGAGTACCTGGAGACGCTCGAGCAGCGCGGGGTGTCGTGCAACGTGGCGTCGTATGTCGGGGCGACGACGCTGCGGATCAACACGGTGGGGTATGAGAACCGGCCGCCGACGGAGGTGGAGCTGGCGGAGATGCGCGCGCTGGCGCGGGCGGCGATGGCGGAGGGCGCGGTCGGGGTGTCGACGGCGCTGGTCTACTCGCCGGCGGCGTACGCGACGACGGAGGAGCTGATCGGCTTGTGCCGGGTGGTGGCGGCGGCGGGCGGCTTATACGCGTCGCACATCCGCAACGAAGCGGACGGGCTGTTCGAGGCGCTGGACGAGTTTCTGCGGATCGTGCGGGAAAGCGGGATCCGCGGGGAGATCTATCACCTGAAGGCGTCGGGGCGGAGCAACTGGGACAAGCTGCCGGGATACCTGCAGCGGATCGAGGACGCGCGGGCGGCGGGGCTGGCGGTGACGGCCGACATGTATCCGTACCACGCGAGCTCGTCGGGGCTGGACGGCTGCATGCCGCCGTGGAGCCAGGAAGGCGGGGTGAAGGCGTGGCTCGCGCGGCTGCAGGCGGCGGACACGCGGGCGCGGGTGATCGCGGAGATGAAGGAGCCGTCGACGGCGTGGGACAATTTCTACACATCGGCGGGGTCACCCGAGAACATCATGCTGGTGAGCTTTCGCAAGCCGCACCTCAAGCCGCTGGCGGGGCGGACGCTGGCCGACGTGGCGCAGGAGCGGGGCAAGTCGGCCGAGGAGACGTGCCTGGATCTATGCATCGAGGATGGCGGGAACGTGGGGGCGGCGTTCTTCTCGATGAGCGCGGATAACGTGCGGACGAAGCTGGCGCAGCCGTGGATGAGCTTCTGTTCGGACGCGCAGTCGGTATCGGCCGAGGGGGTGTTCCTGCAGCGCAGCCCGCACCCGCGGACGTACGGGTCGTTTGCGCGGGTGCTGGGCAAGTACGTGCGGGAAGAGCAGGTGGTGCCGCTGGAAGAGGCGATCCGGCGGCTGACGAGTTTCCCGGCCGAGGTGCTGCGGCTCAAGCGGCGGGGTCAGCTGGCGCCGGGTTACTTTGCGGACATCGTGGTGTTTGATCCGCAGACGGTGCAGGACATCGCGACGTTCGCGAAGCCGCACCAGTACGCGACCGGCGTGAGTCACGTGCTGGTGAATGGCGGGGCGGTGATTCGCGACGGCGATCACACGGGGGCGATGCCGGGGCGGGTGGTGCGCGGGCCGGGGTATCGGGGGTAGCAT
>CAZCKC010000073.1:0-17816 GCA_964499235.1 uncultured Planctomycetales bacterium
GGCGCGTCGCACCTCCCGCCCCATCGTTGCGGGTGGCTGCACTAGCCGGGCGCGTTGACGGTCGCTTCCAGCATTTCGCGCAGACGCGTCCAAAAGAACCAGGCGGCCGGGGCGGCCAGCAGCGGGGAGTCCATCACGTCGAGCACGCCGCCGAGCCCGCCGAGCGTCGTGCCGGAATCCTTCATCGCCGCGTCACGCTTCAGCAGCGACGCGCAGAGATCGCCGGCGATCGCAAACGCCCCCATCACCAGCCCGAAGATGATCATCCAGACATGGGCGGCCGCCGGGTGGAACGGCCAATCGATCCACCCGCTCATACAAAGGGGGTAGCCGATGGCCCAGGCGACGACCATGGCCACGACGAAGCCCCCCACGAACCCTTCCCACGTCTTGCGCGGGCTGAGCCAGGCGATCATCTTGTGACGCCCGAGCGCCGAGCCGACGAAGTAGGCGCCGACGTCGGTCATCTTGACGACAAAGACCGAGAAGAGGGTGACAATGATGCCCTCGGCCCCGCCGACCTCCATGCGGAGCTTGACGAAGAACCCGGAGAGGACGCCCACATAGAAGATGATGAAGAGCGTCGTCGAGAGGTTCTCGATCGTGTGGTAGGCCTTGCGGTATGTGGCCTGGATGAGGAACGCAGTCCCCAAGGCCAGCGTGAGCCAAAGCAGCCCCCAACCCTCCGAGTGCAGGCCGGCTTCACGCAGGTTGAACGCGACGTAGGGTCCGGCGATCAGTCCGGCCGAAAACAGGTAGCTCAGCGGGCCGAACGGGTTGTAGCCGGCGCTGCGGGTAAAGCGGAGCAGCTCGCGGGTGCCGAGCAACATCAGCACCAGCACGAGCGCCGTGACGACGAGCCCGTTGGTCAGCCAGCGGCCGGCCGGCGGCGGGAGGCCGACGCGACGCAGCTCGTCGCCGGTCAGCGTCGATAGCCAGCCGTCGAGGAGGAGCAACCCGATGACGCCCACCGCGAGCGGAATGCCCATCATTAGCCGGCTGCGTAACACGGACGCTCTCCTCAGCGCTGCGTCGCGGGCGCACCGGGCGGGACGGCGCCGAAGCGCCGCTCGCGCCGCGCGAACCACTGCAACGCCGCGTCCAGCTCGTTGGCACGAAAGTCCGGCCAGAGGATCGGGGACACGTAGATCTCCGCGTAGCTGAGCTGCCACAACAGGTAGTTGCTGATCCGCATCTCGCCGGCCGTCCGGATCATCAGGTCGGGATCGGGCAGGTCGGCGGTGTAGAGCGAACCGGCGATGGCGGCTTCGTCGATCTCGTCCGGCGGCAACTCTCCGGCCGCCACGCGGCGGGCCAGCGCCCGGCAGGCGTCGACGAGCTCGGCCCGCCCGCCGTAGTTCAGCGCCAGCGTGAGGTTGACCCGCGTGTTGCCGGCCGTCAGCGTGATCGTCTCGTCCATCTTGGCGAGGACGTCGGGCGGCAGGCCTTCGCGGCGGCCGATCTGGCGCAGGCGGACGCCCTTCTCGATGAGCTCGGCCCGCTCCTGGACCAGGTGGTGGGCGTAGAGCGTCATCAGCGCGTTGACCTCGTTTTGCGGGCGCTTCCAGTTTTCGGAGCTGAAGCTGTAGACGGTGAGATAGCGGATGCCGAGCTGGCCGCAACGCTCGACGGCTGCGCGGACCGATTCAACACCGACCTGGTGGCCGTAGGAGCGGGGCTGATTGCGCTGGGCGGCCCAGCGGCCATTGCCGTCCATGATGATGGCGATGTGTTGGGGCAGTGCTTCGGGGACGACGCCGAGTTCGCGGAGGGCGGGATGCGGTTGCTCGGCGGCCATGGCGTTTGCTAGCTCTCGTCGGTCAGGATGGTCTGCTCGCGGCCGGGCCCGACGCCGACGATGGCGATGGGCACGCCGACGTGGCTGCTGATCGCGTCCAGGTAAGCGCGGGCGTTGGAGGGCAGGTCGGCCAGGCGACGGCAGTCGTGCAGCGGGTCGTCCCAGCCCGGGAAGGTTTCGTAGACCGGCTGGACGTCGGCGAGTTCGTAGGCGTCGGCCGGGAAGTGGTTGAGCGTCTCGTCGCCGCGCTGGTACGCCACGGCGATCTTGAGCTCGCCCAGCGTGGAGAGTGTGTCGAGGTGGGCGACGGCGAGGTGGGTCGGCCCGCCGACCTTGGCGGCGTGGGCGACGGCGACGGCGTCGAACCAGCCGCAGCGGCGCGGGCGGCCGGTGGTGGTGCCGAACTCGTTGCCGCGGCGGCGGATGGTTTCGCCGATGACACCGTGCTGTTCGGTGGGCAAGGGGCCTTCGCCGACGCGGGTGCTGTAGGCCTTGACGATGCCGATGGCGGAGTCGACCGCGCGGAGGGGCACGCCGGAGCCGCTGGCGATGCCGCCAATGCCGGTGTTGGAGCTGGTGACGTACGGGTAGGTGCCGTGGTCGAGGTCGAGCATGGCGCCCTGGGCACCCTCGAAGAGGATTCGCTTGCCGCTGTCGATGGCGTCGTGGAGCAGCTTCGTCGTGTCGGTGATGAACGGCTGGAGCTGCTGGGCGAAGGCGAGGTACTCGGCGACGATCGCGTCGGGGTCGAGCGGGATGCGCTCGTCGAAGAGCGCGGCGAAGAGGGCGTTTTTATACGCGACGACGTCGGCGACGCGCTGGCGGAAGCGATCGGGGTGGAGCAGGTCACCGACGCGGATCGAGTTCCGGCGGCCGACCTTGTCGGCGTAGCACGGTCCGATGCCGCGCGAGGTGGTGCCGATCTTGGCGCTGGGGGTGGCGATCTTTTCGGCGAAGGCGTCTTCGTGGCGGTGGTAGGGAAAGACGAGGTGCGAGCGGTTGCTGATCCAGAGCCGCCCGGTGACCGAGATGCCGCGCTGCTCGAGATTGCGGATCTCGGTGAGCAGGACGGCCGGGTCGATGACCATCCCGCAGGCGAGCACGCAGCCGATGCCGGGGCGGATGATGCCGCTGGGGATCTGGTGGAGGGCGAAACGCTGGCCGTCGACGACGATCGTGTGGCCGGCGTTTGCGCCGCCGGCGTAGCGGGCGACAAGGTCGAAGTGCTCCATGAGCACGTCGACGGCCTTGCCCTTGCCCTCGTCGCCCCATTGGAGCCCGACGACGGCCACGTTGCCCAGCGATTCGATTCGCATCACGCTTGGATCCGACCTTGCTTGCGGCGGGTGGCCTGGCCCGCCTGGGAGCCGCGAAACGACCATTGTGGCTCGCTCCGGGGCGCGATGCAACCAACGCGGCGAGCGGGGTGCATCACGCCAATGCCCGGCCGTTGCGCCAGTCGGTGATCAGCTTGCGGAGCCGTTCGGTGAGCGCCACCTGGCTGACGAGCGACCGGTCGCCGAAGACGCCGGGATCGAGCGGAATCGCGATCTCGGCGTCGAAGCGGAGCTGGCCGTTGAGCGGCTGTGCGGTCCACCGCGCGTCGCGCAGACGGACGAGGGTAGTCGGGCTGACCGGGGTGGTGTTGGCGGCCGAGGGGTAGTCGACGACGTGTCGCAGGCCGGTGGCGGTGTCGAACTGCCAGATGACCTGGACGCCGTCGAGGTGTCGGCGGGCGAACGCGGTGGTGTCGCGCAGCTCGCGGGCGAGCCACTTCATGAACAGGAGCACCGCCTCGGGGGCGAGGCCGTCGTGCGGGTCGGCCTGGTCGGCGCGGCCGGTGCAGAGCACGAGTTGTCGCGTGGGCGGGGGGCTGGGGTCGGTGACGACGAGGCCGAGATGGGCGATGGCGGGATCGGGGCTGGCCCAGCGGGCGACCTGCATCTCGGGGTAGCGTCGGGGGGCGTCGGCGATGTCGCGGATGAGGACGTCGTCCTCTTCCCAGCGGTTCCAGTAGAGGGCGGCGTCGCTGAGCGGCTGACCGAGGACCATGCGGGCGAGGTGGCGGGTGAGCTCGGGGGCGAGGAGTTGCGTGTCCGGCTGGACGGCGAGCCACGGGATGTTGGTCACGAGCAACTCGCCGCCGGCCGTGGCATGGGCGGCCAGGAGGACGTCGCCGCAGTGGTCGACGTAGGGGGTCTCGCTGGCGAGCAGGGTGGCGAAGTCGTGCTCGTCGCTGAAGCGTTTCCAGTTGCGGTTGGCGACGATGACGCGGGTGCTGTAGCCGTCGTCGGCGTGGACGGCGAAGGGGAAGACGTCCTGCATGGCGAAGCCGCGGGTGGCGACGTCGGCGTACTCGACGCGGGCGGCCATGATTTCGTGCGGGGCGTTGAAGCGGCGGGTGCGGAGCTCGGGGCCGCCGCCGCGGCGGACGGCGGTGGCGAAGCTGTCGAGGTCGACGATGACCCAGGCGTGCTCGGCCAGCTTGGCGAGCTGCTTGCCGGTGATGCGGAGCGTGGTCAGCCAAGCCGGGTCGAGGATGATGGCCTTGCCGGCGGCGAGCTTTCCGAGCGCGGTGGGTGAGCCGAGGTGCTCGACGGTGGTCACGTTGAGGCCGGCCAAGTGGTCGGCGAGGGGCGCGAGCCCGGTGGGCACGACGAGCTCTTTGATGGGGAAGGGGGGCTGGTAGGTGGACCAGCGGGGCAAGTTGGCGAGAGGGTGGCACTGGGGGTCGCGCTCGGCGATGGGGTGGAGCGTGATCTCGGCGATGTCGAGCGGGACGGTTTCGTCGGGGACGATGACATGGACGTGGGTGACGGTCTCGGGCGAGCGGAACCAGCCGAGGTAGGTGGTGGTGTCAGGGCCCGGGACGGCGGCCTGCTCGACGCAGCGGCGGTGGATGATCTCCTGGTCGTCGATGAACTCGACGACGATCCGCAGGGCGGAGAGGGTCGCGGGCCCGCGGAGCGTGGTGCGAGCGAGGTACCAGGTATCGCGCTTGCAGCGGACCGGGGTGCTCTGGAGCGGGGGGCCCGGCTGCCACGACCACCGCCGGTGCGAACGGGGGGAAACCTGCAGTCCGCCGCCGGGGGCGGATGACTGCTCGGGGGATGGAGTCATACGGCAATCCAAGCTCAAAAGAGAAGCGATGCCCGCGCACCAGCGTGCGGGTGTGTATTATGCGACCACGCCGCGCGAGAGCAAGGCGTCGCCGCGTGAACCCGCCTGCGAGGTTGTGTGTCGCTGTCCGATTTCCCGCCCGGTCCTGGTGAATTGCCCCGCGCGCGGCCGATCTCTGAGCCGGTCGCGCCGCCGGCGCCGCTTGAGCGCTGGGTGATGCAGCCGGCGGGGCGGCTGACGATCGTGCTGATGGCGGTGATCTTCGTGGCCGGCGTGATGCCGATCGGGCTGACGCCGCTGGTGGTGGTGGTGCTCGAGTCGCTGGGGTTGACGGTGTCGTTCGCGTGGGCGGCGCTGCTGGAGAAGGTGGTCGGCGGGGCGGCGGCGTTGGCGCTGATCGGGGGGCTGCGGGAGTGGCTAGGGCTGCCGGCCGCGGCCTGGGGGCTGCGGATCGGGTCGCTGAAACACGAGGCGCTCTGGACGCTGGCGACGATCGGGCTGGGGATCGGGGCCTGGATCGCCGGCACGGTGATCGTGGCGGCACTGATCTTCCTATTCCCAGCGCTGCTCGAGGACATCCAGCAGCGGGCGAAGTTCCTGGGTGAGCTGCCGCTGGACCACCTGGGCTTTGCGGCCGTCCTGATGGTGGTCGTGGCGTTGCAGGAGGAGCTGCTGTTTCGGGCGCTGCTGGTGCCAGTGCTGAAGGGGCTGACGCGGTCGTGGATCCTGGCGGTGGTGCTTTCTTCGGCGTTGTTCGGGAGCCTGCACTTTGCACAGGGGGTGCTGGCGATACCGCAGACGATGCTGCTGGCGTTGGCGTACGGGACGGCGTTCGTGCTGTCGCGGAGCATTATCCCGGTGGTGGCGGCGCACTTCTTCCACAATTACACGATGGTCCTGCTGATGAACGTGTTCGGGGAGCAGCTCGAGCAGTTGACCCCGCCGATGCCGGACGGTTGATTCAGCCGAGCAGCCCGAGAGCGGCCAAGCCGGCGACGAAGAGGGCGGCGGCGAGCAGGACGACGGCGAGCGCGGCGAGCCAGGGGCGGCGTTTCCAGGGAGCCGCGAGACGCGGGCCGCGGTTTTGCGGCGCGACCGGCTGGTGGTCGACGATAGCGTCGCCGAACTGGACTTGGGCGATCATGAGCTGGACCTGGAACTCGTTGAAGCCGAGCCGCTGGCCGAGGGCGATGAGCTCTTGGCGGCGGGAATAGCGGAGCAGGCCGCCTTCGAGCGAGCCGTTGATCGCCCAGCGGAGCTGGTCGGCGGGATCATGGTCGGGCTGGTCGGCGGTGACGGCCGCGAGATAGCGCTGCTGCTCGTCGGGGTCGGCCAGCGTGCGGTAGGCGCGGTGCAGGGCGTCCAGCGCGGCGTGGGAGCGTTCGGCGGCCTGGCCTTGGGCGAGCGAGGCGAGCAGGCGCTGGCGGCGGGCGCGGAACTGCTGCTCGATCACCTCGGGGCGGTGGACGCCCGGCGTGAGGCCCAGGATGGCGAAGTAGTCGTGTTCCATCGGATCGGATCGGATCGAGCGGAACTGGGGATGCCGCCCGGCGCCGCGACCGGTGGCAAGCTGGTGCTTGAGCTTAGCCCGGCGCGGGGGCGAATGGCGAGGGCTTTTCGGCGAAAGCGGCTGCGGGGCGGCGATGGGCGTGCTTATCGGGTGACGGGGTCCGGGGCCGCGTCGGGGACGGGGTCGATCGCGCGGCCGCCGGGGGTGGCGAGGCTCACGAGGACATTGATGACGAGGGCGAGGACGAAGGCGAGCGGGAGGTTGTAGATCTCGACGCCGCCGAGCTGGGTGAAGAGCCAGGTGGCGGAGGTGGTGTCGCTGCCGGCGTGGTAGATCTGCTGCCAGACGATGGGGACGACGAAGCCGGTGAGCATGCCGGCGATCGCGCCGGCGTAGCTGGCGCGCTTCCAGAGGACGGCCAGCGCCACCTGGGGGCCGAAGGCCGCGCCGAGGATCGCCCAGCCGTACTGGAGCACGAACTCGTAGACGCGAACTTCCTGCTCGAAGACGATCAGGACGGCGGCGACGCCCAGGGCGAGGGTCGTGCCGCGGTTGACCCAGACGCTGCCGCTTTCGCGGCCGCGGCGGATGATGCGGGTGTAGAAGTCGTTGGCGGCGGCGCTGGCGGCGACGACGAGCTGGCTGTCGACGGTGGAGCAGATCGCGGCGAGGACGGCGGCGAGGACGAGGCCGGAGAGGACCGCGGGCAGCAGGTGGGCGGCGGAGAGGACGAGGCCGAGCTCGCCATAGACGTCGGCGTTTTCGCTCATGAGGGTGGTCCAGGCGGCCTGGGTGGGGTCTTCGGCGTGGACCTGGGCCATGGCGCGGGCGTAGAGGCCGACGGTGACGGCGCCCCAGTAGACGAGCAGGCCCCAGGTGATGGCGATGATGCCGCCGATCCAGGCTTGCTGGCGTTTCTTCAGGGCCATGAAGCGGACGAGGACATGGGGCTGGCCGGGGTAGCCGAAGTTGATGCCGAGGGCGCCGTGGCCGAAGAGGAAGCCGACGATGCTACCGACAGCGAGCATGGGGGCGGCGCCGTCGGGGATGGTGGGCCAGCCGTTGAGGAGGTCGGGGCTGGCGGCGTTGAGCTGGGTGGTGATGAAGGCGTAGCCGCCGCTGGTGGCGAGGAGGTAGAGCGGGAAGATGACGAGCGTGCCGACCATCAGCAGTGCCTGGAGGAAGTCGGTCCAGCAGACAGCGCGGAAGCCGCCGCTGACGGTGTAGAGCAGGACGATCACGGCGCCGATCAGGACGCCGTAGGGGTAGCCGGTGCTGAGGATGAGCTGGTCGGGGGTTTCTTCGGTCGCTGCGGCGGGGTCGGCAGCGGTGGCGGCGTCGACGGCAACGAAGCGGGGATCGGCCGCCGCGGCGGGGGCGTCTGGTTCGGGAGTGGCGATGATCTTGGGGAGGGTGACGTTGGTCTGGGTCTCGACCTGCTCGAGGACGACGCCGAAGGCCTTGCCGGCCGCGCTGAGCTGGGCGGCGACGTAGAGCAGCATGGCCGTCAGGATGACGATGACGGCGAGGGTGCGGAGGATTGGCACCTTTTCGCGGAAGTTGAAGGCGAAGAAGTCGGGGAGCGTGAGGGCATTGAGGGCGCGGGAGCGGTCGCTGATGCGGGCAGCAAGGAAGAACCAGTTGAACGCGTAGCCGAGCAGGCAACCGGGGATGATCCAGTAGGCCATCACGCCCTGGGTGAAGGCCCAGCCGACGAGTCCGAGCGTGACCCAGCCGGATTCGCTCGAGGCGGACGCGGACAGCGCGGCGATCCAGGGGTTCAGCGAGCGGCCGGCGAGGAAGTAGTCCTCGTCGCTGCGGCGGGCGAAGACCGACGACCAGAGGCCGATGCCGATAATCAGCAGTGTGTAGGCGGCGAACGCGCCGAACATCACACCGAGATGGATCTCGCTGGCCGCCAGCAACGCCTAACTCCCGCCTGATGCGATGGTTGCGAGTGACAGAGGTGTAATGGCGCGAATTATGGTGGGCGTCGGCCGGGATCGCAACCGCGATTGGGGGCGGTAAAAAACAGGCCAACCCGCGAACAGGTTGGCCTGAGGGTTTTGCCCATGATGGCGACCGCCGATTCGCCAGCGGCCGGTGGGGATGCCTAAGCGGCCGCGCGGAAGTTGGCGAGCATCTTCTCGAGCTGGGCCTTCATCTCGGCGTCTTCCGCTTCGGCGATAGCCTTTTGGAGTTGCTCGGCGCCCTGCTCGGGCTTGCCGTTGGCCTTGAGCGCGTTGGCGTACGTGATTCGCAGGCCGGTCTTGTCGCCTTGCTCGCGCTTCAGGGCCGTGTGGGCGACCTTTTCGATGAACGCGACGTCATGGTGGGGGATCATCGAGCGGTCGACGCTCAGCAGGAACTCGGCGAAGGAGGCGAGGACGGCCGGTTCGTCCTTGGCGGCGTCGAGGAACACCGCGCCGGCCTTGTTGAGGGCCTCGGGGGTCGTCTCCGGATCGGCCGCGAGGTTGATGTAGGCGTTGCCCTTTTCCATCAGCGCCATGAGCTGTTCTTCGCGCTGCTGCTCCTCGGCCGCGAACTGCTTGGCCTGCTTGACGGTCATTCCCTGCTTGATGACGCGCTCGAGGGTCGGGTCGAAGCTTTCGGAGAGCGGGTGGCCTTGCCAGACGACATGTCCTTCGCGGTTGACGATGAACGCGTGGGGGATGCCGCGGGCGCCGTAGGCCTCCATGTAACCGGCCGCGGTCTTGCCATCATCGTCGATCACGACGCGGTAGTTCATCTTGCCGCCCTTCTCCTTGACGAAGGGCTTCACGGTGCCCGCATCTTCCGACGTGACGCCGATGATCGCGACCTTGTCGCCGTACTTCTTCTGGAGGCTGCTGAGGTGTGGGATGCTCTCGACACAGGGCGGGCACCAGGTGGCCCAGAACTCGACGACCATGACGGGACGGTCGTCCTGCGGGTCGGTCTGTGGCGTCGGGGTGGCGTCGGCGTTGGGGATCTCGATCGGCTCGCCCTGGATCCATTCCTTGACCTTGAGCGGGGCGGCCGGGTCACCGATGTCGCTCTTCGCAAAGAGGGGGGCCGCCAGTGCGGCCACCAATCCGAGGCACAGCGTGCGTTTCAACGTCAGCATGAAGGGCTCCAAATTCAACCAGGGGACTTGTTGTCCGTTTCGAGGGCGGTGGGCGTCGTTCCCGGCGCGACGCCGATGAACGCGCGCTACCCCGCCGTCAGATTATCCTAACCGCCCAAAGTCCCCGCGCAGCAGCAAACCGCGCGGCCGGGCGAGATATTCCGCAGCCGCGTCCGGCAGCGGGCGCGGGGCGGGCCTAGGATCAGGAAAAGCGGATCCTGACACCACGGAAACGGGGGTTCCAGCGGAAATGAGCGGGCTCAATTCCGACCAGCAAGCCCAACTTCAGCAACAGGCCCGCACGTACCTCCAGGAGCAGCTCGGGCCGCGGGCGCCGCAGTGGCTGCGGTTGGCGGGGATGTTCGACGAGCGGCCGCTGGACGGCGAGGGCGTCGTGGGCGTGTTCGCTTTCGACCTGGCGCCGACGCCTGGTGCGGCCGAGCATGCGGGCGACTACGACCCGCGGCACTACGTGGTGGCGGGCGAGACCGAGCTGAACTACTACCCGCAGGCGGGGCTGGCGGCGGATGAGATCTACAGCGTGCACCTGGGGACGCGGTTCATGTTGACGCTGGGCGCGGCCGGGATGCCGCCGGCCGAGGAGCCGCCCGGCGCCCGGGAGGCGCTGAAAACGGTGCTGCGCGGCATGGCGCCTGACGCGGAGCTGGCCGACGTGACGCTGGCGGCGCTGTTCCGATGCGGGGAGCAGGTATTCGCGGTCTATCGGCTGCGGGTGAACGATGAAGAGGTGTTCGCGTTTGGCGCCGATTGCCCGCCGGGCTTTTACCGCCACACGGACCTGTCGCCGCCGGTGGTGCTGCGACTGCACTTGGGACAGGTGATCCGCCAGGAGAAGCCGGAACGCGATGATGCGCAGCCGGCGTAAAACTGCTGTGAACGCTCGCCCGTGCGATGGCCGCGGGCTAGACTGCCAAGAGCGATTTTGAAGGACCTGCAAGATGTCTGCTGTACCTAACCGGATCTATTTCGACAACGCGGCCACGAGCTTTCCGAAGCCGCCTGGCGTGACGGAAGCCGTGTCGCATTACCTGACGCAGGTCGGCGCGAGTGCCGGTCGCGGGGCCTATCGTGAGGCGGGCGCCTCGGGGCAGATCATCGAGGACTGCCGGGCGGCGCTGCGGCGGCTGTTCGGGCTGAAGCCGGACGACGCGGTGGTCTTCACGCTGAACGGGACGGACGCGCTGAACATGGCGCTGAAGGGGCTCGTGCGGCCAGGCGACCACGTGGTCACCACGAGCATGGATCACAACTCGGTGCTGCGGCCGCTGCACGCGCTGCAGCAGCGGCTGGGGATCGAATTCACGGTGGTGCCGGCCGACCCCGAGACGACGCGGATCGATCCGACGGACGTCGCGGCGGCGTTGCGGCCGGAGACGCGATTGGTGGCGGTGAACCACGCGAGCAACGTGACGGGCGTCTTGCAGCCGCTGGAGCCGATCGCGACGCTGTGTCGTGAGCGGGGTGTGCTGTGCCTGGTGGACGGCGCGCAGTCGGCGGGGCACCTGCCGATCCGATTTGACGAGCTGCCGATCGACGTGTTGGCGACGCCGGGGCACAAGGGGCTGCTGGGTCCGCTGGGGACGGGCGTGTTGCTGTTTCGCGAGGGCTTCGAGGCGGAGTTGCAGACGCTGCGCGAGGGCGGCACGGGTTCGCAGAGCGAGCGGGCGGAGCAGCCGGAGACGCTGCCCGACAAGTACGAGCCTGGCAGCCACAATGCGGTCGGGATCGCGGGGCTGCTGGCGGCGCTGGAGTGGATCGAGCAGTTCGGGCTGCCACGGCTGCGCGAGCACGAGCTGCAGATCAACGCGACGTTCATTGAGCACCTGCAGCGGCTGGAGAACGTGACGTTCTATGGGCCGCGCGAGCCGCAGGGACGGGTCGGCGTGTTCAGCGTGCGGATTGACGGGTACGAGCCGCAGGAGCTGGCGGCGATTCTCGAGCAGGAGTTTGGCGTCCTGTCGCGGAGCGGCCTGCACTGCGCCCCGTGGGCCCACGAGACGATCGGCACGGACGAGTGTGGCGGGACGACGCGGCTGTCAGCGGGGCCGTTCATCTCGCGTGGCGACGTTGAACACGCCTGCCAGGCGCTGGAGGAGATCGCGGTTCACGCGCCGAAGCCGGTGCTCGGGCGGTAAGCGCGGCGCGGCGGTCGGAACGCAGCCTCGTCTTTTCATTTCTCGCTCAGTGTCAGCGGAGCTGGTATCGTGTGCGCGACGCGGGCCGGGCGCGGTGTGCCGGTGGTTTCGCACTTTCAGCAGCAAGGATGAGTATCGAGATGCGATCGCGTTGGGAGCGCGCCGGCGGGCTGCTGGCGAGTGCGGGGCTCTGGCTGGCGCTGGTCGGCTGCGGGCCGGGTGGCAAGCTCGACACGCGGCTCCAGCCGCACGTCGCGATTCCGCAGGAAAAGGTGGTCGTCTTCCTGGTTGACGGGCTCGACCCGGCCGTGGTTCGGGACGGCATCGCGGCGGGGCGCTTGCCGAACATCGCCGAGCACTTCGTGCGCCGCGGGCTGTGGGTCGATCACGCGATCACGACGGTTCCGAGCGTCACCTACGCCGCGATCACCGCGATGCTGACGGGCTACTTTCCGTATCAACACGGGGTGATCGGGATTTACTGGTTCGAGCCGGCCGCGCGGCGTTTCCGCAACTACGAGACGATCCGGCACTACCGCGTGGTGAACGAGGACTTCGCGGTGCCAACAGTCTACGAGCACCTGCGGCCGCGGATCTCGGTCAGCGTGCAGAACGCGATCATGCGGGGGGTGACGCGGAACTTCGCGAACTGGGCGAGTTCTGGCGTGCGCTGGCTGTTCAAAGCGTACACGTCGGTTGACAAGCTGACGGCCAGCACGTGGCCGGAGATCGTCGCCGACGCCAACGCGCGGGGCAGTTGGCCGGCGCTGGCGCTGCTTTACTTCCCCGGCGTCGATGCGGTCGGGCACCAGCACGGGCCGGCGTCGGCCGAGTACGTCAGCGCGGTCGAGCACGCGGACTACCAGATCGGGCGCGTGCTGGACTGGCTCGCGGAGCGCGGGTTGCTTGCCGAGACGCACGTCGTGCTGGTCAGCGATCACGGGATGCTCGCGACGGAGCCGGCGCAGCGGATCGACCTGCCGGCGGTGTTGGCCAAGCAGGGGATCGTGGTGACGGATCGGCCGCTGCAGGACGGGGCACAGGAGGGTCGCGCGCGTTTCTACGACCAGTTCGCGGGCGTGGTTGTCTACCACACGGGGCGGCGGGCAGCGCTGTATCTGCAGGGGGTGGACGGCTGGGACGTGAAGCCGGAACCCGCGGCCGTGGGCGAGCGGTTTGCCGCAACCATGGAAACGCTTACCGCCGGGCCGGGATTCGACCTGGTGGCATATCGCGATGACGAAGATGGCGTCGCGCTCCGCACGGCGCATGGTCGAGCGCGGGTCGTGCAGCGCACGAACGAGGCTGGCGAGCAACAGTTCCGCTATGACCCGGTGCCCGACGACGCGCTGGGCTACCTTGACAGCGAAGCCCGGCGGGCGTTCGTCGCGGGCGGTTTTCACTCGGCCGAGCGGTGGCTCGCGATGACGGCGGCGAGCGATTATCCCGACGTGGTGCCGCAGCTCGGACCGCTGCTGGCGCACCCGCGCGGCGGGGACGTGCTGTTGTTCGCGGCGCCGGGCTGGTGCTTTACCCCGCAGCGAGGTGGGCACGGCGGGGTCCGCGCGGGCGAGATGACGGCGACGTTCGCGATCGCGGGACCGCAGTTTCCGCCGGGAACGCGGCTGGGATACGCCCGGACGCTGGACCTGGCGGCCACGATCCTGGACCTGCTAGGAGCCCCCTTGCCGGCTGACTGGCCGAGCCGCTCGCTGCGGCAGCGGCTGCGCGAGCAGGAGCCGCGGCGCTCAATTCGAGACCCATTCGCGGTCGAGAATTGGTTGACGGCTGGATTGCGACCGAGGTAGTCTTTTACGAGTTCGGAATCGTCGCACGGGCTAATCGACGCTGCCCGGGCGGAGCCACTTCTTGGAGGCTGATCCATGCGGACGGGGATGCTGCGTGTTGGAGTCGGGGCGGTGGGCGTGTTCGCGCTGGCGGCGGCCGCGGTGGCCGGTCCGGGCGTCGGGGCGGTGGCCCCGACGTTTGAGGGCAAGGACGTCCGCTCGGGAGAGTCGGTTGACCTGAGGGAATACCGCGGCAAGGTGGTGTTGCTCGACTTCTGGGCGACGTGGTGCGGGCCGTGCCGGGCGGAGGTGCCGCACCTGCGCAGCGCGTACGAGAAGTACCGTGACGAGGGGTTCGAGATCATCAGCATCTCGCTGGACCGCTCGGTGATCGACCTGAAGACGTACATCGTCCAGGAGAAGATGGACTGGGTGCACGTGCTCGACAAGAGCCGGGCGCTGGCGAAGCGCTATGACGTCTCGGGGATCCCGAGCCTGTTCCTGCTTGATCGCGACGGCAAGGTCGTCGCGACCAGTGGGCGGCTGCGGCAGAAGCCCGACGGGCTAAAGGACGCAGTGGCCGAGGCGCTGGCGGCCGAGTGGGCGGGCGCGGAGAAGCTGAACGAGGCGGGGATGCGGGCGCTGCAGCGGGCGGACGAGCTGCGCGAGCGGAAGCGGACTGACCGGGCGCTCGAGGCGTACGAGAAGATCGCCGCGAAGTACAGCGGGACCGAGGCGGCGAAGCTGGCGCAGGCCCGGATCAAGGAGATCCGCTCCGATCCGGCCTACACGCAGAGCCGCAGCGAGCGCCAGGCGCAGCGCGACATCGACAAGTGGCTGCGTTTCGCCCGGAACATGCGCGAGGCCGGGCAGACGAACCTGGCGAAACGCTACTACGAGAAGATCCTCAAAGAGTATCCTGATGCGCCCGAGGCCGAGACCGCGCGTCGGGAGCTGGCGGCGCTCGACGGCGGTGACGCGGAGTAGGGCGTCCGCGCGGGCTTTCCACGGGATCGCCCCACCCGCCGGGCTCTCGACGTCCGAGCAACAGCGGAGGACGCGGGGTCGTGACCCCGCGCTTGCTGTGCGGGCGGGCGATCAGCGCGTCCGGGTGGGGTGGGCCCGGACGAAGGTGCCGTCCTCGAATCGCACCCGATACGCGGAGAAGCGCGGATCCGGGATCGGGTAGTCGGTTACGATAATGTTCGCGGCACTCTCGAGCACGCCATCGCGCCGCGTGGGGTCGTTCTCTCTCGCCTCCCGGGTGTTCCAGGTCTCTGCCGACGCGAGCACCAGGGCGCCGTGCGGCGCGTCGTACGCCCGCGGGTCATCCGATACCGCGATGCTCGCGAAGCGAGCCCCTCCGTCGGGCTCGGAGGTCGTGAACATCAGCCGGTCTGGGCCCGTCGCCTCTCGGTAGCGGGCCGCTCGCGCCCGTCCGCCGTAGACCAAGAAGATCAGCTTGCCTCGGAGATCAGCCACCCGCGCCCACTCTCCGGCGAAGTCGCTCGGTCGGTAGATGCGCTCACGGGAAACAACCGCGAGCAGCTCCGCCTCGAGCGCACGCCACATCGCGTCGTCGTACTTTGGCACGATCGTCGGCTCGTATGCCCCGGCGATCACGGGCATCGTCTTCTCTTTCGCATCGATCCGGATGATGATCGGGAAGTGATCCGGGTGACGGTCCGACCAATCGACGACCGTCTCGAGGCACAGCTGCAGCGTGGCGCACGTGCTCAGGAAATCCCAGTCAGGGACGTGCAGCACCTTAAAGCCCGGTTCCCGCATCACGCCAGCTGGGTCGAACGGGACGTTCGGCTCCATCCCGAGCCTCGCCATCGCCTTGTACCCGCCCGGCTCAGCGTACAGCCCGCCCGCGGGGTCCGCGTGAACGTCGAGTTCGATCGAGCGGATCCCCAGGTCGAACTGCACGTCGAGCGGCGGGTGGTGATACGCGAGGCGGTACTTCAGGGACTCGGCCCCGAACCGTGCGTCCTCGCGGTAGCCCGTCACGAGCATCACGTGGTCGATGCCGTCATCTGCTTCGAGCTTGTACGAGTTATGCGTGCCGATCAGCTGAACCTGATCCAGACGCAGCGCGTCGAGGGCGCTGGACGCCTCGCCCCCCGGCGGACGGCCCTGTGCCGCGCACGTCCCGATCAAAACCGCGACGATTATCCATGATAGACGCATCGATCTCTCCTCACGCGCGCCCGGGCTCGGGCGGGGCGCCGAAGGTATTTACCCGATCGACCCGCCTGTCAGTCCCGGGCGGCCGGCGCCCGCCGGCTAATCCGACAATTCCCATTCGACCTCCGCCCGGCGACGCCGCGTGGTCGGTCTCCGACATCGTACCGCCCGTCCGTCGGTGTGGAAGACCGACCTGCCCGCGTGCGAACGGGTCCTGCGTCGCGAACGACCGCGACCCGCGACCTGCTTTACCCATCGGATGCTGCCTGATCCAAGCGATCACCGCCAGAAGAAGCCTGGAATCGCACGCTCACACGCGTGGCCAGTGTACCACTCTGTAAGCTCTATCCGCAAAATGCAGGCTTAGTTTGATGCGGCCGGGCTCACGCGTCCGGCGGTTCGTGCTGGTAGGGCGCCGGGTCGCGCAGGTCGATCGCGGCGAAGGCGGCCAGGCGCAGCTGGCAGCTGTCACAGTGGCCGCAGCCCCGCCCGTCCTCGTCCGGGTCATAGCAGCTGCGCGTCAGCCCGTAATCCACGTCATGCAGCAGGCCGGTGCGGATGATCTCGGTCTTGGTCATGTTGATCAGGGGCGTGTGGACGGCGAGGCCGCGCCCCTCGACGCCGGCCTTGGTGGCGAGGCGGGCGAGCTGCTCGAAGGCGTGGATGTACTCGGGGCGGCAGTCGGGGTAGCCGCTGTAATCAATCGCGTTGACGCCGAGGAAGATGTCGGCCGCACCGCGTACCTCGGCATACGCCAGCGCGTAGGCGAGGAAGATGGTGTTGCGCGCCGGGACGTAGGTGACCGGGACGGTGTCGTCGCTGCGCGGGCGGTCTTTCGGGACGTCGATCTGGTCGGTAAGGGCCGAGCCGCCGAAGGTCCGCAGGTCGAGCCGGGCGATCTTGTGCTCGGCGACGCCGGTGGCGGCCGCGACGGCGCGGGCGGCGTCGAGCTCGATGGCGTGACGCTGGCCGTATTCGAACGACAGGCAGTAGGGTGTAAAGCCGTCGGCCTTGGCGAGCGCGAGGACCGTGGCGCTGTCGAGGCCGCCGGAGAGCAGGACGATCGCCGGGCGGCCGGCGATCAAGGCGTGGCCGTCCGATCGCGGGCGAGCGCGTCGTGGCCGTTCTCGTCGATGTGAAGAAACTCAATGGTTGCGGCGCGGCCGGAGTCGCGGTCGCACTCGACGATGACGCCGGAGAGGCGGGCGTCGTGTTCGGCGACGTTGTAGGGGTGGGGCATGCTGGAAACGAGCGAGCGGATGACGGCGTGCTTGTCGCGGCCGAGGACGGAGTCGTAGGGTCCGGTCATGCCGAGGTCGGTGATGTAGGCGGTGCCCTTGGGCAAGATGCAGGCGTCGGCCGTCGGCATGTGGGTGTGGGTGCCGACGATGGCGGTCACGCGGCCGTCGAAGTGCCAGCCGATGGCGACCTTCTCGCTGGTGGTTTCGGCGTGGACGTCGACGACGATGTGCTTGACGTCGTTCGGCAGGTTGCCGAGCACGCGCTCGATGGCGTGGAAGGGGCAGTCGGCGCGGCTGTTCATGAAGGTGCGGCCGAGGACGCAGCAGACGGCGAGGCGGGCGCCGTTGGCGAGCTCGACGATGGTGTGGTCGCGGCCGGCGGCTTCGGGCGCGAAGTTGGCGGGGCGGACGATGCGGTCGGTCTGGCCGAGGAAGGGAATGATCTCGCGACGCTTGTAGACGTGATCGCCCATGGTGCAGACGTCGATGCCATAGTGGCGCAGCTTGGTGAAGGTGGCGGGGGTCATGCCGCTGCCGGCAGAGATGTTCTCGCTGTTCGCGATGACGCCGTCGAGACCGCGTTCGCGGATCAGATGTGGGACGAGTTGGCTGCAAACATGCTTACCGGGGCGACCGACGATGTCGCCGATGATCAGCAATCGCATAGACCGCTTTCTAGGTCCATCGCTGGGGATGGACGCTGCGGGGTTCGGGGCGGCGGCGCCGTTCGCCTCCGCCACGCGCCATTGATACTATAGCCGCGCGCCCGGTGCGCTTCAGCGGCGCCTGGGAAATCGATGGTTTCGAGGTTGAAGAGGTGATCATGAAGCGGATTGCTGTCGGTTGGCTGGTCGCGGCGCTGGGCGGTGGTTTTGTGGCGGTCGTCGGGGCGCAGGATGTGCCGACGA
>CAZCKC010000074.1:0-17683 GCA_964499235.1 uncultured Planctomycetales bacterium
CTGATTCGCGTCGCCGCGCCGCCCCTGCTTGAGATACATGTTCACCAAGAGATCGACCACCGGCGGGTTGGCCGAATCCTCCGCCAGGATCTGCTGCAACTCGGTCACCGCCAGCGTGTCCTCGCCCAGCGTGTCGTACAGCGACGCCAGCCGCACGCGATGGCGGAAGTTGAAGCCCGCCGGCTCCAGGTCCTTCGCGGCCCGCAGGTCATTCCGTGCGGCCTCGTACTCGCCCTGCGAGAAGTACACCGACCCCCGCATGTACCGCGCCAACGCGTGATCGGAGTTCTGCGACAGGATCTTGCTCAAAACCTGCTGCGCCCGCGCCATGTCCTCCGACGAGCCCTGCATCAGGAACTGGGCATACTGCAGCTGGCCGCGTTCATCGCCGGGGAAGTCCCGCTCGAAAGCCGCCAGCTCGGCCTCGATCGCCGGGCGATCGCCCAGCGCCAACAGCCCGTCCACCAGCCGCAGCCGCACCTGCCGCTGCAGCTCGGTCGCGCTCGGATCCAGGTCCGCCAGGATCGCGCGGATCTCCTCCACCGCCCGGGTGTACTCCCGCTGCCGGAACAGCGACTCGGCGTAGGCGATGTCGATCTCCAGCTCGAGCTGCGCGCGCAGCTCCGCGTCGGTTACCAGCCCCAGCGACTCCCGCGCCGCTTCGTACGCCGCCGCCGCCCGCTGCTGATTCGTCTGCCGCGGCCCCGCCGCAAGCGGCCCCTGCCGGTTCACTTCCTCGTAGAAGTTCGCCCGCAACAGGTTGCCACGCACCTCCGCCACGCCCGCCGGCGTGCCGGCCTGCGTTTCCTGCGCTTTCGCCCACGCGAGAAACTCCGCGATCACCGCCTCGCCCGCCGCGCGCTCGCCCTGCGCCGCGTAGAGCCGCGCCGCGCCCGTGTAGAGCTGCCGAATCCGCGCCACCGTGTCCGGATTGCTCGTGTCCAGCTCGGGCACCAGCGCCTGCGCCGCCGCCAGCATCTCGCGCGCCGCCGGCAGGTTCTCCGTCTCCGGCAACTGGTACAGCGCCGCCAGCCGCGTGTAGTTCAAGAACCGCTGCAGCGGCGCCAGGTCGTCGCGCTCGGCAAACTCCTGGCGCTGCGCGATCGCCCGCGCCGGGTTCCGCCGCTCGTTCCACTGGCCCAGCAGCACCCGCAACTGCTCGTCCTGCGGGTTCAGCCGCGCCGCCTGCGTCAGCAGCGGCCCGTACGCCGGATTGTTCTCGCTCAGCCCGTCTTGGTACTTCAGCACGAACACCTGCCGCGCCGCCCGGGCATCCCCGGGGTTGATCCGGGCCGCTTCTTCGGCCGCCGCGATCGCCTCGGGCAGCCGCGGCGGATCCACCGCCATGTACGCCTGCGACAGCGACAGCTTCAAGCTCGCGTCCGCCGGCAACTGGCGGTCGGCCGACCGCAGCTCCCGGATCGCCTCCTCGCCGTTGCCCCGTGCCAACGCCAGCACGCCGCGGTAGCGGGCCCCGCCCGCGCCGTCGGCGTTGTCGTTCGCCAGCTTCACCGCGTACTCGGACGCCCGGTCATACTGCTCGAGCCGCAACGCCAGGTTGAACTGCTCTTCCCACAATCCAATGCCCGGGTCGATCTCCTCGAGCTCGTCCAGCGCCGCCTGCGCTGCGTTCAGGTTGCCCTGCGCACTGTTGAACCAGAACAGGTCCCGCAGCCGCGTGTCCGCATCCGGAATCGCCTCGATCAACGCCAGGATCTCCGCGTTCTTCTCCTCGCGCGACTTCTCCGTCAGCTGGATCGTCCGGATCCGGTAACGCCGCTCGCTCGTCGAGTCCGCGACCTGCGCCAGGTTCTGCTCCAGAAACGCCCGCGCCTCGGCCCGCGCTTCCGGCGTCCGGACGTAGTTCATCAGCGACTCGAGCGCCCGGGTGTTGTCCGGCTCCCGCTCCAACAGCGTGTACAGCGTCTGCCGCGCGCCCGCCAGATCGCCCGCCGCCGCCTGCGTCACCGACCGCAACATCGCGCCCGTCGCCGTGCCGTCCCCCGTCCCCAGCACGTCCGCCGCCTCGTCGGCCCGGTTCAACTGCAGCATCGCCGCCACCTGCAGCGGCTTCAGCTCCTGCCGCAACGGATCATTCTCCGCCAGCCGCGGCAAAATCCGGTCAATCAGGTCCAGCGCCTCCTGCGAGCGCCCCAGCTTGTTCATCAGGTCCAGCGACGTCAGCAACAGCTCCGCCGGCGGCTGCGTGCCACTCGCCTCGTACTGCTGCAACGCCGTCTCCGCATACCGCCACGCCTCGCCGTTCTGCCCCCGCGAGTGGTACAGCCGCGCCAGCTGCGCCCGCGCCTCCAGCAGCAGCCGCTGCATCGCCGCCGACCGGTCGGCCTCCGCCGCCCGCACCAGCCGCTCGAACTGGGTGATCGCCTCGATCGGCCGATCCTGGTAACGCGCCAGCAGCCCCTGCATCCGGAACGTCGGCGGAAAGTTCGGAAAGCTCGTCTCGCACGCGTCGGTGAAACGCTCGGCATAGTCCAGCCCGATCGCGCGCCCCTCCGAATCCGACCCCGAGATCCGCACCAGCCGGATCGCCCGGTCAAAACCCGCGGTCAGCGCTTCCACCCGCGGTGAGTCGCTGAACGCCGCCCGCAGGCTGTTGTCCTCCAGCGGCGGCTCGATCGCGTTCGCATACTGCTCCAATGCCGCCTCGAACCGCGCCACCGTCCCCGCTTCGCGCTCCGCCTTCAGGTCCACCCGCAACAACTCGACTTGCGCCAACAGGTCGAACGCCTGGTACAACGCCGGCTCGCGCTCCAGCGCCGCCGCGACCATCTCCTCCGCCGCCGCCAGGCGGGCGTCTCGCTCCGGCCGCCAGGCCTCATACTCGGCCAGCAGCGCCGCCTCTTCCTCCGGACCCGCCGTCTGCAGCGGCCGCGCAAACCGCGCATCCCATTCCGTGCTCAGGTCGCGGATCATCACCTCGCCCGCCAATAGCCGCAGGTTCAGCTCGGCATCCGTCCCGGCGTGTGCCGGCAACGCCGCCCGGATCTTCTCGAGCACCGCCTCCGGCTGCCGCACGTCCGCGAACTGCTGACCCTGCAGGAAGGGGTGCAGCACCATCACGTTCGCGTAGAGGCCTAACAGCTTCGGGTGCTGCGGGTTCGCCGCCAGACCCGCCGCCAACACCTCCTCCGCCGCTGCCTGCTTCCGGCGAATCAACGCTTCCAGCGCCGCGTCATATTGCGGCGACCCCCGGTCAAACTGCTCCAGCTCCGTAATGTCGCTCGGCGCCATCGTGAACGCCCGGCCCGCCTTCAACTCCACCAGCAGCGGATCCGTCGGCCGCACCGCGGTCGCCAGCGCCTCGGCCGCCTCGGCCTTCGCATCCTCGACCGTGTTCGACGGCTGGTTGCGGATCGCATTCGCGTAGTGCAGCAGCCCCGTGACGTACGCCTCGCTCGTCGGGACAGTCCGCCCGTCCGCCGCCAGCTCGGCCAGCCGCGTCTCCAGCGCCGCCGCCGTCTCCGGGATGTCCAGCGCCTGCGGCTCGTAATCGAAGACCGGATCCTCCTCCGCCAGCGCCAGCAGCGCAAACGCGTTGTCCCGCACCATCCGCCACGGCACCTGCCCGAAGTCCCCCAGCTTCGTCAGCCGCTCCAGCAGCGTCATCAGGATCCGCGTGTTCTCCTTCATCTCGTCATGCGCGACGTCCAGCATCCCGAGCGACTCGCGCCACAGCCCCAGGTCGAACTGCAGCCGGCTCGCCGCCAGCACGTAGTCCGTCGCCCGCTCCCGCCAGGCCGCCTCCTCGGGGTCACCCGGCGCCAGCCGCAACGCGGCCTGGTGCGCGCGGTAGTAGTTCGCCGCCGCCCGCTCGACGTCCCCCGCCTCCTCGAACTGCTCCGCCAGCCGCGCCAGCTCCCGCGGATCCCGCTGCGTCTGCATGTACGCGAAGACCGCGACCGTGCTCACCGTCAACACGATCCCGACCACCGTCAGCCCGCCCACCAGGGCGGTGTTGACCCGCTTACGTTTCTTCGCCATCAGCCTCGTGTCCTTCTGCAGCAGGGGGGCTCGGCGGCCAGTCGGCAAAATGCTCCCGCTTCAACAGGGGCATCAGCTTCTGCAGCAGCGGCTGCACCGCCGCCAACGCCGCCGCCCGATCCGCCGGCCGTCGCAACTCGTAATCAAAAAACCGGAACTCCAGCTTCGCGTAGTACGCGTACCGCTCGTAAATCTGCCCGAGCTTCAACCGCACCTGGTTCCGCGTCGTGTAGTACTCGTCGTTGCACAGGAAAAAGTAGAGCACCGTCAGCGTCCGCTCCTCCGCCGGCCGCCCCCCCGCCCCCGGCGACATCCCCGCCGTCGCCCGGAACTCCAGCACCCGCAGCGGGATCTCTTCCGTCCCGCCCGCCGCCGTGATCGTCACCCACTCCGTCTCCGGCTGCCCGACCCGCTCGAAACCGCCCGCCAGGTAGCACTCGTCCGGCACGTGCGGCACCATGTCCGGCTGGCCCGTGTAATACGTGATGAACACGTCCGCGACCTTGGCGGGGTCATCCTCCAACCGCCGCTCGTCCACGATCCGCAGGTTCACGTACTCGCCCGTCCCCAGCGATTGCAACAGGTCATCGCTCAACAGCGGCGGCACCAGGTGATGCACCCCGTACTCCGGCCCCAGCTGCCCGCGGTCAAGCTGCTGCAACGGCTTCTTCAGCTCGACCGGCTCCTTGCGGAAATAAAGCTCCATCGCCCCGCCGATCGAGCGCAGCGACACCGCCATTGCCACCAGCGCCGTCAACCCCGCCAGAAACCGCGGGCTAAACAGTCCCCACATCCGCGGCAGGCTGCGCGCCGTCGCCGGGACGCCCAGCGACGCCGGACGCGTCTGAACACTGTCACTCATGCCGGCATCGCCCCCTGCGGCCGCGGCGCATCCGCCGCGCCGTCATCGTCGTCCTCGTCAACCTCTTCCTCGACCACCAGGTGGCTCATCAGCCACCCCAGCCCCGAGAACATCGCGAATGCCAACCCCAGCGTCACCAGCCCCAGCGCCGTGTGATACGTCCCCTCCGCATACTTCTCGTCCACGAAGATGTACAGCCACGTCGTCGTCAGCACCCGGATGAAGTTGCAGAACAACGCGATCGGCAGACACGACGCCACCAGGATCAGCCGCTGCCACCACGGCCGCTGCGACAGAAACGCGATCGCCACCCCCAGCGCGCACAGCGTGATCGTGCTCCGCATCCCGGCGCACGCGTCCGCCACCCCCACCTGGAAGAACTCGCCGCTGTACAACGCCTCGATCACCGAGCCGTTCCGCCGAATATCGAGCCCGGGCACCAGCCCCATGATCGTCGTCGCCAGCGACGCCGCCCACATCCGCAGCGGCGTCGTCAGCTCAAAGTAAATCGACTTCGGCAGCGGAATCGCAAAGAACAGGTACATCCACGGCAGCCACAGGTACTTCATCGCCGGCAGCCCGACCATCAACACGATCAGCCCCAGCAGCGTCACCATCATGAAAAAGGGCTTCGCGTACCCGAACGGCAGCAGGAACAGCGCCCACACGTACCCCAGCAGCCCCGCCAGCAACACCGGCAGCCCCAGCCACGCGAACCGGATCGGACACCGCCGGATCTCATCCCACTTCGCATAGACGAGGTACGCGCTGAACAACGGGATCAGCGGCCCGTGCGACCAGTCCAGCTCGTGCGTCCAGCGGTAAACCAGCTCCCCCAGCCCGCCCCACGGCAGGAAGTCCAGCAGCTTCCAAAACACTGCAAAAAACGCCACCGCCAGCGCAAGCGCCTTGATCCGCTCCTGCGTCTGAAACCGTATCCGCCATGCCGGCGCTGCCGCCACCGCCTCTGCCACTGTCACGGTCCTCAGTCAAGCGCCCCGCCGGGCCGTCAAGCTAGAAGGGAAGTCCGAGTTGCTGCTCGCGCTGCCGCCGGACCGTCTCCGGATTCTGCTTCGACGAGAACGAGTCGATGTCCGCGAAGTTCCGGTCATATACGAACCCGAACCCGTAGGTGAAGCGGAACGAGTTCCGAATGACGAACAAAAACGGCGAGATGATGTCCGTCCCCACATTCAAGATATCGTCGTCCCGCAACAAGACGTCGTAATCCAACCCCGCAAAGATCCGGTCGATGTTGATCGGGATCGTCAACTGCCGATCCGTCCCCGGCTCCCGCCGGATAATCTCCGCCTTCGACGGCCACGCCAGCGGCGACAACCCCCGCGACAACGCGATCGCCCGCTTGATCGTGATCTCCCGCCCGTTGAACGCGTAAACCCCTGGCTGCGCGACCTCGCCCATCGTGTAAAAAACGCCCGTGTCCACCGGGACGTTGATCGAGTCACCCTCCCGGACCACGACGTTGTACCGCGGGTCGCCGGCCTTTAACGCCGTCACGTCAATCCGAATAACCCGCTGCATATCCTCGTACGCCGGTACGTCCTCCCAGGCGAACGGTTCGTCCAACTCCCCCGCCGCCTCCGGCAACGTCGCATCAACCTCGCCGTCAACTTCCGCGCCCGTCTCAGGCTCCGCCGGCGCTTCCCCCGGCTCCACCCGCTCCCCCGTCGCCGGATCCACCAGGATCGGGTCAAACGACCGCCCCCGCCGCAAGTCATCATCCCGCCCCGGGCTGATCACCCCCTCCAGCGCCGCCTCCTCCTCCGTAACGCCCTCTCCCTCCTGCGGATACGCCGCCGCCACCACCGCCGGCGCAAAGCCGTCCGCGGCGCTAAAGCTCCATTCCGGCTCCGTCGGCGGCGGAATCACCAGCTCATCATCCGCCGGCTCCCGGACCGCTTCGCCCGCCCCCGGCTCCATGAACTCCTCCTCCGCCCACTCCCCGATCGCATCGTTCGACCGGATCACGTACAGCTCGCGAATCTGCGGCCCGATATCCCCCACCAAACCGATCGCATCCAACAGCCGAAATCGCGGCGACGTGATCGGATACCGCCCCGGCGCCGACACCGATCCGTAAATGTTGAAGAACCGATCCACCTGCGTCAGCAGCGTGAACCGCACCACCGGCCGCGCCAGCAACCCCGCGTCCTGAATCCGGCGCCGAATCTCCTCCTCCGCCTGCGTCGCCGTCAACCCCTGCAGCCGGATCGATCCCAGCTCCGGCAACGGCAGCCGAATGTAGCCCGTGTCCGAAACCCGGTAGACCGCCTGCTCCTGAAAGCCCCGCTGCACCAGGTCGTCTACCACCAGCTGCACCCGGTCCCCCGGCGCAATCCGGTAATCATTCGCCTGCACCACCAGGTCGCTCGGCAATGGCTCCAGCGCGTTCGGCGGCCCCGGCGGCGTGTCCCGCGGCGTCAACACCCGCCGAATCCCGCTCTCCTGGTACTCGCTCGGAAACTGCCCCAACGCCGTCGGATCCAAGAATCCGTTCAACAACGCACAGCCCGCGCTCAGCCCCGCCAGCCCGCATACGCTCAGCCCGATCAATGCCCGCTTCAGCCACGTTCGACGCACCAACGGCTCCCTCGAGAATCGGGGTCTCAGCCACCCGCCGGCCGGCTCCGCGCAGCCCACGCCACACTTGCCCCACCGACCCGGTTCACATTCGAAAGCGTTTTGCTGCCGCATCTTCCCGGCCGCCGAAAACCCTGTCAAACACGCCCCGGCCTTTGCGCAGCCCGCCGTCCGCCCCCTCGCACCACGCTCCGAACGACCGGCAAGACCTGCGCATCCCTTTGGTTATCGGCACCTTCCTACCGGTCTCCTTTACCCACTCGTCCCGTGATCCCGCCGCCAGCAGCCAAAACCACCTCCCGCCAGCACCGCCCCTGCGTCCACCACCCCCATCCCATCCGCCGATAGAACCAACCATGAGCAGCCCCACGCCCAACCCCTCCCGCATCGCCATTCTCGGCGCCGGCGGCCACGGCCGCGTCGTCCTCGATATCCTCCAGGCCGCCCACAGCGAGGTCGTCGCCTTCCTCGACAACAACGACGCCATCCAGAACCGCCGCGTCGACGGCGTCCCTGTCGCCGGCCGTATCGACGAGCTCCCCCGCCTCCACACCGAACTTAACCTCGACGGCGCCATCGTCGCTATCGGCGACAACGGCGCCCGCCGCAGCCTCGCCCGCTTCGTCGAGCACTGCGGCCTGCCGCTCGTCAATGCCATCCACCCCTCCGCCACCCTCCCACAGTCCGCCACCGTCGGCCGCAACGTCGTCATCGCCGCCGGCGTCGTCGTCTGCGCCCACTGCCAGATTGGGAACTCGGTGATCCTCAATACCGGCTGCATCGTCGACCACTACACCATGGTGGGGGAGGGCACCCACATCTGCCCCGGTGTCCGCATCGCCGGCCGTGTCAAGATCGAGTCCGGCGCCTTCGTCGGCATCGGCGCCACCGTCGTGCCCAACGTCACCCTCGGCTGCGAGGCCATCATCGGCGCCGGCGCCGTCGTCATCGACAGCGTCCCCGCCCTCGCCACCGTCGTCGGCGTCCCCGCCCGCCCGGTCAAGCTCGCCAGCGCCACCGAGGACGAGGTCGCCATGCTCCTCCCCGCCACCCCGCCCGCCTGAGCGCCGCCGCCCTATCGGAACCACCAGCTTTCTCGCCGATTTCTGCGCGGAGTTGTCCGATACAACCCGGCCGAAACCCTACCTCTCGCCGCCGCACCCCACGCCACGCCAACCGCTCGCGGCCCCACACTGCCGACCTCGCTAGACTGTCACAGAGCCGGCCCGCCAGCGGGTCGGGATGTTCTCAACACGCGCGAGGGGGCGGGCCGCGGAAGCGATCGGCAGCCGCGGCCTGTTTCTGCGCGCTCAGGCGGCCTGGGTCTGCGCACTCAACTCGATCAATGTGTCTCGCCCGCCGCCCGCGCCTCGCTCCGCCGACTCGCCACCAGCCGCGCGATCACGTCTTGGTCCGCCCGGATCGGCCGCACGATCAGCGCCGCCAGCTGCTTCAGCAGCCCCTCGCCGACCTCCCGCTGCATGAGCGCATCCTGCCGCGCATCCGCCACCGCCTGCTCCACGCGGTCCCCGATCGCGTCCAGCCCGCGCTCCACCCCCCGCGCCAGCGCCCGCCGCACCGCCCGCCCGATCGACGGCTTCAAGAGCCGATCCGCCGAGTAGGGGACCGCCCACGCCAGCAACACCAGCAGCCCGCTCGCCACCGCGAAGTCGATCCCCGGATACCCCGCCCCGCCCTCCACCGTCGCCGTAAAGAACCGCTGCGCCAGCACCACCAGCACCAGGTTGACCGCCACGAACGGCAGGAACACCATCAGAAAGCCCGTCACCCGCCGCAGCCACTTCTGCCACGCCGCCCCCGTCCATGCGAACGCCCGCCGCAGCTCCTCCTGCAACGCCCCCAGCAGGATCCCCCGCGCATCCTCTGCAATCCCGTCCAGCCGCTTCCGTAAATGCGTCACCGCCAGCTTCGACGTCCGCGTCCGCAACTCCACCGCGTCCAATCGCAATGCCAGCTTCTCCGCCGCCCACTCATCCCACACGTTCTCCGCCAGGTGCAAGAACTCGCTCGGGTCGGGCTGCGCCTCCTCGCCCGCCGGCCGCTTCCCCAGCCCCACCGCCTCCTTCACCTCGCCCAGGATCCCCTGCTCCCGCGCCGTCAGCCGGGCGGCCAGGCTCCGCATCGGCCACCCCAGCCCCTCCGTCAGCGTCCGCTGCGTCACGTCCCAGTGCGCCGGCACGTCCTCCGCGATGGCGTCCCACGCCCGCGTCGAGCCCAGCTCCTCCACCGCCTGCTGCACCACCGTGCGCATCTCGTTCAGCCGCGCCCGGTGCCCCAGCCGCGTCAGCTCCCGCACCCCGTGCGCCCGCACCACCTCGTCGAGCGCCCGCCGCAGCTCCGCCACCCCCTCGTCCGGGGCTACTTTCTCTACACAAGAAGTCGTAAACAGCAGCGGCACGTCGAACCCCGCCGCCCGCACCTGCCGCAGGAAATCATCCCGCTGCAGCGGGTCCCCCTCATCCCAGCGGTTCATCGCGAACATCCACCCGTGCCGGTGCCCCCGCTCCAGCAGCACCCGCCACCCCACGTCATCGCGATACCGCTCCGGACTCACCACGTAAATCAACAAGTCGATATGCGGCAGCCATGCCAGCGCCGCCTCGCGATTCGTCGGCACCGTGCTGTCAATGTCCGGCGCATCAATCCACAGCAAGTCCCGCAGCGTCTGGTCCCCATGCCGCTGCAACACCACCCGGTCCAGCGGCAGCGTCTCCGGCAAATCCGCCAGCTTCACCGCCTCGTGCAGGTAAACCGTTACCTCCGTCGACGTCGGCCGCTCCACCCCCACCCGCGCGATCGGCCGCCCCGCCAGACGATTCAGCAGGCTGCTCTTACCCACCCCCGTCCCCCCGAACAACGCCACGACCAGCGGCCGCGCTTCCTGCTCCTGAAACAGGTCATCCGACGTCGCCTGCTCGATCGCCGCAAACCGCGCCCGCGTGGCCGGGTTGATCCAGCCGGACTCATGTCCGACGTCGAACCACTCGCGCACCGCCACCTGGATTTCCGCGAACTCCACCACCGTCACGCCCGCTTCTTCAGTGCGTCCAGCGCCGCCCGCGCCGCCGCGAGCTCCTCCGCCCCGATCCCAAACAACCCCTTCTCGTCGAATCGCTGCCCCACCGGGGTCAGCCGCTGCCGCAGCGTCTCCGCCACCAGCTCCTGCCGCGCCAGCTCATACTGCCGCTGCTTCAGCTCCACGTGCAGGTGCTGCATGTAGCTCCCCAGCGCTCCCTCCGTCATCAGGCTCGTTACCCCGAACAGCGCCGGCGCCACCAGCACGTCGTGCATCCCCAGCCCGCCCGTCTGCAGCGCAAACACCACCCCGGTCGCATCCGCCGTCGCCCGCGCCGCCCGCAGCGTGTTCAGCAGCCGCGGCTTCTCCTTCAACACCGCGTACGCCTTCCCCGCCGTCGCGTGCACCTCGCGCTGCACCCGCTCGTAATGCTGCCGCGCCGCCTCCCGGAACTCCGTCCGTAGCGTCTGCGTCTGCCCTTCGAACCGCCGGCTCAGCACCTGCCAGATGTGCCCATCCTCGTGCGTCGGATCGCTCCGCCGCAACAGGTCCCGGCTCAGCCCCAGCAGCAGCGCCTCGATCTCGTCCTGCAGAAACGCCTGCTCGTTCGGCAGCTGGTCATGCCGCGCCCGCCCCTTGCCCGTCAGCAGCCACCGCCCCTGCGCCAGCACCTGCCGCGCCGGCCACGTCACCACCTCCCGCACCCGCGTCAGCGACCGCCCAACCCCCGGCAACTCCAGCAACTGCAATAGCTCCAGCGTCGCCCGCCGAAAGCTGTCATACCGGTCCGGATGTTCCAGGAAATCCCGCTGGTAGCTGTTCAATAGCCCCGCCAGCGCCCGGTCCACCAGCCCCGCCCACGCCGCCGCCACCACGTGCTCGCGCCGGATCGGCGCCACCCAGCCTTCCCATCGCGTCTCGATCAACGCCCCGATCGCCGGCAGCCGCGTCCGCCGCTCCGAGCGCCGCAGCGTCTCCCGCACCTGCTTCCGCAACCCCTCCGCCGCCTCGAGCCACGCCCCCTCCCGCGCCGCCGGATCCGCCACCTGCGGCAGCGTCACCACCACCACTTCCCGCCACCCCGCCGCATGCGTCGCCAGCCGCGCCTCCAGCGACGCCCGAATCACCTCCACCGCGTCCGGCGACATCTTGTTCAGGCACACCACCAGCGGCCGCTGCAACGGCGCCAGCAACTCCAGCAGCCGCCACACCGTCGCGTCCGAATACTTCTCCTTGCTCAACACCAGCAGGAACACATCCCCCGCCGACACCACCGCCAGCAGCCCCTCCCGGTACGCACTCGCCGCCAGCGAATCAAAGTCCGGTGTGTCCCACACCACCCCGTCGCCCAGCACCGGATCCGCGACCGCCAACGTCCGAAATGCGTACGCCCGCAGCTCGTCCCGCCGCAGCGCCGCCTCGTGCCGCCGTGGCCACCCCGGAAAGATCACGTCCAGCCACGCCTGCTGCCCGTTCTCCTCCGTCGCCGCCGCCGCGAACAGCGTCTCCGCCACCGCCCCCGACGCCGCGCCGCCCGCCGGCAGCAAATACCCCTGCGGATGCACCGTGTACCCCGCCAGCGGGCTCACCTTCGCGTGCCCCGCCCGCAGCAAGGCGTTCACCACCGTGCTCTTGCCCGTCTGCGTCGGCCCGATCACCGCCACCTGCGGCGGCCGATCCCGCGCCGCCGGCCGCGTCTCCAGCCGCAACAGGTTCCCCGCCAAGAGCAGCTCGCTGAAGACCCGCTCGTCCCGCGGCCCCGCCGCCTGCCCCCAGCGCTCCGCCAACGTGTTGACGAACGCCGTCACCGTGGCTGTCGGATCTGAAGCAGCCAAGCAGGCCTCCCGTGCACCGAACCAGGCCGCGCCACCCGCGGCCCGCCCTATTCTGCACCATCCCCCGCGCCACGAATAGACGCCCGGGTTGGCCTCGCCCCAGCCGCCCACCTATACTGCCGCAGACACCCAGACCGTGGAGGGTTCCAAACCATGCCGATTTACGAGTACCGCTGCCAGACCTGCCAAGCCGAGTTCGAGGAGCTCATCCGCTCCCCGCGCGACGAACGGGACCTTACCTGCACCCAGTGCAACAGCCCCGCGATCACCCGCCGCCTCAGCGTGCCCGCCGCCCCCCAGTCCGCCGCCGCCCCCTTGCCCGCCGCCCCCAGTTGCGGCCAGTGCGGCGGCGTCCCCGGCAGCTGCCAGTTCGGCGCCTAGCCCATAAAGCCCCCGCATGCGTCAAGCCCCCGCCAGCGTCGACAAGCTCATCCAGACCGGCATCATCGCCTGGCTGCTGCCCGGCGGCGGCCACTTCGTCAACGGCCACAAGGCCGTCGGCACCGTTCTCTGCGCCACCATCACGGCGGTCTTTTTGGTGGGGCTGCTCTTCGGCGGCTTGAAGAACTCGATCAACCCCGCCACCAACAAGTGGCTCTTCCTCGCCGAGATCGGCACCGGCGGCTACACCGTCGCCGGCTACCTCCTCAACGCCAGCACCGGCGCGATCCGCCCCGCCGACCTCGCCGATCCCCAGGTCCGCGAGCAGATCAACCCGGAACTCTACCGCCGCTACGTCAGCTTCTACCCCGCCTCCGACATCGCCCAGATCTACCTCGCCACCGCCGGCCTGCTCAACCTGCTCGCGATCATCGACGCCCTCGCCCGCGCCCAGACCGGCGGTCTGCCGACCTACCACCGCGAATCCGAGCGAGGAACCGCTTAGCATGTCCCTCGCCGCCGTCCTGGCCGTCTACATCCCCTTCTACCACGCCTTCCCCTGGAGCGTCTCCTCGCAGCTCCGCCTCGCAATGTTCGTCCCGCTCGTGCTGGCCGTCGCGATCGTCTACCGCACCACCCGCACCCGCCACGTCAGCACCCTCCCGCGGAGCGTCGCGATCACGTTCCTCAACATCGCCATCGGCATGATCGCGATCGCCGTCGGTCTCTGGTTGGTCTTCGAGGTGGCGTTGCGCTACTTCTCGTAACGCGTCCGAGCAAGCCGCTCAGACATCCCGCCGAATCGGAATGATCACTTCAAACCGCGCGCCGTTGCCCGCCACGTTCCCCGCCGAGACATAGCCGCCCATCTCCGCGACAAACCCGTGCACCACCGCCAGCCCCATCCCGGCGTTCCGCGCGCCGCCCGCGCCCAGCACGCCCTTCGTCGTGAAGAACGGCTCGAACAGGTGCTCGATCGCCCCCGGCGGAATCCCCGGTCCCGTGTCGGTCACCGTCAGCGCCACGTGCCGCTCGTCGTGCTGGCTCACCTTGAGGCTCAGCGCCCCGCCGTCCGGCATCGCCTCGAGCGCGTTCTTCACCAGGTTCTCGATCACGATGCCGAACTGCTCCCGCGGCACCGGACACACCGGCACCGGCTGCCAGTCCAGCTTCAGCTCGATGTTCCGCTCGGCGAACTGCCGCTCCTTCTCGTCCACGTAGAAGAGCACCGCCTCGGTCAGATCGGAATACGTCCGCTCGCGGTGATCCGCCCGCGCAAAGACCAGCAGCTGCCGCGTCACGTCCGCCGCCCGCGTCACCGCATCCACCGTCCGCTGCATCGACCGCCGCATCGCCGCGACCGTCGTCATGTTGCTCGAGTACTCGAGGCTCGTCGCGATCGAGCACAGCAAATTGTTGTAGTGATGCGCCACCGCCCCCGCCAGCGACCCCAGCACGTTCAGCCGCTGCCGCGTCTCGACCGTCCGCTTCAGCCGCACCCGCTGCGTGATGTCCCGGAACCACAGCGACAACCCCCGCAACGCGCCCGCCTCGTCCACCACCGGCGTCCACCACACCGCGTACACCACCGGCGCCGTCGTCGACCGGTCGTAGTACCAGTCGAACTCCTGCGGCTCCAGCGTCGCCACGCACGTCTCGAGGTGCGCCTGCACCACCAGCCGATCCTCCTCCGGAAAGAGGTCCGCCGCCGGCACGTGCCGCCAATTCTTATCCAACTCGGGAAACAACCCCGCCGCCGCGCGGTTCCAGGCGATCATCTGCCCGTTCGCGTCACACGCGATGATCCCCAGCCGCGCCCCCGCGAACAGCGACTCCAGGTACGCCGCGTCCAGCCGCGCAGCGGTCGTTTGCTTCTCAGTCACCGGCCGAGGCATGCGCACTTTCTACGTGAATCACGACGTAGTAATCGTAGTCGAGCCCCTCATCCTCCATCGTCATGAGTTGAGTGCCCAACAACCCCCCGACATCCGCCGTCTCGTGCGGCGCGATCAGCACAAATTCCCCCGGCCCCAGCCCCACCTGCCAACCCGCATCCGTGAACACCCGCCCCGCGAAATCCGGCACCCGCGGCAACCCCGACTCCGTCCGGATCGCCCGCCACCCCCGCTGGTGCTGCATCACCACCGGCAACAGCGTCACCACCGCCCGCTCCGCCGCCAGCGGATCACGCGCGTAACTCATCTGCACCCCGCCGTAACTGTCCCGCCACGTCCCCCCCGATAACTGCCCGTCCGCCGTCACCGCGAACAGCGTCTGGTCCAGCGGATCCCGGTCCAGCCGAATGTTGACCGTGTGATGCTGCGGAATCGCCCACCGCTTCGGCTCCCCCGAAAACGTCCCGTCCACCGCGTCCAGCGCCGCCTTCATCGGCGCCCAGTCCCGCATCGACCCCACGCCCACCCGAAAACCGTTCTGCCGCAGCCGCAACCGCACGTCACTCGCCAACGCGTCGTCGCGCGCATAATTCCAGATCGGCCGCAGCCGCGCCCGCGCTGCCTGCGGCGCATGCACCACCAGGAAGTTGAACACCACCTGCCGCGCTTGCGCCGCCTCCGCCGCCGCAATCGGGTTATCCGGTTCCGCCGGTGCCGCGCGCGGCGCCCGCAACCCAATCCCCGCCGCGTCCCGCTGCGCCTCCGCCGTCACCGCCCGCCGCTCCGCCGGCGCCCCCAGCCATGCCCCCCAGTCCACGCCGTCCCCCGCCGACGCCTGGCAGCCCGCCGCCAACACCGCGCCCACCAAAAGCCCCGCCAGCACGCCGCCGCGCGCCGCGAACTCCGTCCGCCACGTGGTGTCAGGATGGCAAGGCACGCGCAGCACCATCAGGGAACATCCGCAGGACGGCCTCGGCCGGCAGCGTTCACGCAATCCCCCACTCAACCCGCCAATGCTAGCAAATTCACCCCCGACTTACCACTGCGCTTCCTCGAACGGACCCCGCGGACCCCCGCTCGGCTTCTGCCGGCTGAAGTCCTTCAGGATCGCCTGCGCCAACGCCAGGTCCCCCGGCGCCGTGATCTTCAGGTTCCGCCTGTCCGCCACCACCACCGCCACCGGGTGACCCGCCTGCTCCACCACCTCGGCGTCATCCGTCGGCGCCGCGCCCTCCCCCAGCTTCCCGTACGCGTCCACCAGCACCTGCTTCTTGAACACCTGCGGCGTCTGCGCTTCGTACAACCCCGTCCGGTCCACCGTCGCGTCGATCGTCTTCGACCCGCTCACCCGCTTGATCGTCCCCGTCAGCGGCGCCGCCAAAATCGCCGCCCCCGTCTTCTCCGCCTCCCCAAACACCGCGTCAATCCACCGCGACAGCACGCACGGCCGCACCGCGTCGTGCACGCACACCAGCTCCGCCTCGGCGTCCACCGCGCCCAGCGCGTTCCGGACCGACTCGAACCGCTCCGCTCCGCCCTTTACCAGCTTGATCCCCATGAACATGATGTTCGCCGCATACTTCTCCCGCACCACGTCATAATCGTCCGGCCCCACCGTCAGAATCGTCTGACACACCTCCGGACGCCGCACGAACAGCTCCAGCGTCCGGATGAACACCGGCCGATCGTCAATCCGCGCGAACGGCTTCTTCACGTCCCCGCCGAATCGCTTGCCCGCCCCCGCCGCCGGGACAATCACCGCCACCTTCGCCATCGCGCTTCTCCTGCTCGTGCCTGCCGATCCCTCTGCCGCGCAGCCTGAGCCAACGCCCACGACAGGTCAAGAATTCTCACCGCCGCCCGCTCCCCGATCATTTCAGCCCCGCCCCCCGCCATGCTATACTGCGCGACCCGCGAAAACCCGTGACCCGCCGGGTCCGCCCCACGCGGGGCAACCGCCCGGCCGCACGCCGCGGCCCCAACCGTTGAGTGGCTCTCCCGTGAAACACCACCCGTTCAAACCAGCCCTCGCCATCCCCTGTGGCCTCCTCCTCGTCGCCGGCCTCGCCTGCGAGAACTTCAACCGCCGCGAGCTCCCACCCGAGCCGCCGCCACCCCTCGATAGCGGCGCCGGCGTCCTCGTCGACGACACCGTCGGCGAACTCACCCTCGTCGACGACGCCGCCCCGCGACAGGTCAAAGGCTTCGGCCTCGTCGTCGGCCTCGACGGCACCGGTAGCCGGAACGTCGCCGCCACCATCCGCGACTACCTCCTCGACCGCCTCCAGAAATCGGCCGCCGACCAGGCCTGGATGATCGGCCGCGAGAGCAAGTCCCTCAACGAGCTCCTCGAATCCCGCGACACCGCCATCGTCGAGCTCACCGCCTACATCCCTCCCGGCGCTCCCGAAGGCCTCGCCGTCGACGTCGGCGTCACCGCCGCCCGCGGCACCGAGACCACCTCGCTCGACGGCGGCCTGCTCCTCCCCAGCGAGCTCAAGCTCGTCGGCGTCGCCAGCAACCTCCGCGGCATCATCACCGGCCGCACCGTCGCGATGGCCGAGGGCCCGATCTTCGTCAGCCCCTTCGCCACCGCCGCCGCCGCCGGCTCCACCTCGAGCGCCCGCGACGGGATCGTCCTCGGCGGCGCCCGCGTCGTCGAACCGCGCCCGCTGCGCGTCGTCCTCCGCAATCCCTCCTACCCCGCCGCGCGCCAGATCGAACAGCGCATCAACGAGCGCTTCAGCCTCGAGCCGCCGACCGCCGAGCCGATGAGCCACTCCTACCTCCACGTCTCGATCCCGCCGCGCTACCGCCAGCTGACAACCCACTTCGTCCAGCTCGTCGCGCACCTGTACGTGGAGAACAACCCGGCCTTCATCGACGCCCGCCTCCGCGAGCTCGACCGCTACGCCGCCGAGCCCGGCGGCGACCATCGCCGCCTTTCCCTTGCCTGGGAAGGCATCGGCCGCACCGCGCTGCCCTACGTCAAGCGCCATTACCTTTCGTCGAGCCCTGCCCTCACCTACTACGCCGCCCGCGCCGGCATCGACCTCGGCGACGTCCGCGC
>CAZCKC010000075.1:0-17243 GCA_964499235.1 uncultured Planctomycetales bacterium
AATCGGCCGGATCGACGGGCCGGTTCGATGGGCAGGTTCGCGGCGATCAGGGCGGCGCGCCGGGCGACTACGCCGACGACGGCGGCGGGGCGGCGGACGACATTCCGTTCTAAGCTGGCCGGCGTTGCAGCGAACCAAGCTTTGTTGACAGTTTTGACAGATACCAGGGAGAACACTGATGCCCAGTCTTTTTTCACAGGCCGCCCGGAAGCGGCGCAAGCGTGCGCGGCGTCTGGCGGAAGCGTCGAAGCGGCGGATCTTTCAAGAGAAGGACCTCGACTTTGACTACAAGGACACGCCGACGTTACAACGTCTGATGACGGCGCACGGCAAGATGTTTTCGCGGAAGCGCTCCGGCCTGACGGCGGCGGAGCAGCGGAAGGCGACGGCGGCGGTGAAGCGGGCCCGCTTCATGGCGCTGCTGCCGTATGCCGGCTAGCGACGCCCGTCAAAGGAGCAATGACCATGCCTGTTGAAGTGCTGCTGTTGAAGGATGTGCGCAAGCTCGGCCACCTGGGCGACGTGGTGAAGGTGCGGCCGGGCTATGCCCGCAACTACCTGATCCCCTTCCGGCTGGCGACGGCGCCGACCGAAGAGAACATCGCCGCGATCGAAGAGGACCGCAAGCGGACCGCCGCCGAGCGGGCGCAGCGGAACCGGGAGTTCCAAACGCTGGTGGAGCGGCTGGGCGAGGCGAGCGTGACGATCGAGGCGGCGGCCAACCCCGAGGGAACGCTGTACGGCTCGGTGGGCGCGCGGGACATCGCCGAAGCGCTGCAGGAGCAGGGCTTCGAGGTGCTCCCCGAGCACGTGCTGCTCGATGCGCCGATTCGGATGATTGACAACGTCACCGTCACGCTGGAATTCACAGACGAGATCGCGACCCCGGTGAAGGTCTGGGTGGTGCGCGAAGGAGGGCAGCTGAGCGATGGCGATGAGGCCGAACCCGAACCCGAATCAGCCGCCGCCGAGTCCGCCGACTTCGACGCCCTCGAGCCTGACGAGGACTGAGTCCGCCTCGATCCTGGACCGCGAGCTGCCGCAGGCGCCCGAGGCCGAACGGGCGCTGCTCGGCTGCATGCTGTTGGACGAGGGCGCGATCGGCGAGGCGATTGACTGCCTGAAAGGGATCGGGCGCACGGCGTTCTTCAGCGAGCGCCACGCGCTGCTGTACGACTACATCGTCAAGCTGTGGGACGGCTCGAAGCCGATCGACGAGACGGTGCTGCTCGACGAGCTGAAGCGGGCCGGCGTGCTGAAGCAGCTCGGCGGGATGGAGTACCTCGGCAACCTCGCCAGCTCGATGGGCTCGGTGACGCGCGTCGGGCACTACGCGCAGATCGTCAAGGAAAAATGCCTCCTGCGGCGCCTGGTGCAGGCGGCGCACGCGATGATCACCACCGCACTCGACGACCGCCGCCCGGTCACCGAGGTGCTCGACGAGTGCGAGCGGCGGATCCTGGACGTCACCGAGCAACGTGTCGCGGCCAGCGGCGCCGACCTGCACACGCTGATCCAGGAGGTGTTCGAGCGGCTCGAAGCGCACGACGGGCGCAGCACGTCCGGCGAGCCGACGGGCTTCTTCGAGCTCGACGAGCTGACCTGCGGCCTGCAGCCGGCGGAGCTGATCATCGTCGCCGGCCGCCCGTCGATGGGCAAGACGGCGCTGGGGATGAACATCGCCGAGCACCTGGCGATCACCGAGCACCGGCCGGTGCTGTTCTTCTCGCTGGAGATGAGCCGGCAGCAGCTGGCGCAGCGGCTATTGAGCAGCCGCGCACGGGTCAATGCCCACAAGCTGCGCCGCGGGCAGGTGACGCCGGAGGACCTCGAACGGCTCCAGCACGCGGCCGACGAGACGCGCGACGCGCCGCTGATCGTCGACGACACGACGGACCTGGGGATCATGGAGCTGCGGGCGCGGGCGCGCCTGGCGTTTCGCAAGCACCCGATGCGGGCGATCTTCATCGACTACCTCCAGCTGATGCGCGGGCCGCGCAGCGAGAGCCGGCAGGTCGAGGTGGCCGAGATCTCGCGCGGGCTCAAGGCGCTGGCGAAGGAGCTGAACGTGCCGGTGATCGCGTTGGCGCAGCTCAACCGCGGCCCCGAGGACCGTGGCGGCAACCGCCCCCGGATGAGCGACCTCCGCGAATCGGGGGCGATCGAGCAGGACGCCGACCTGATCGGGCTCTTGCATCGCGAGGCCTACTATCGCGACCCCGGCGGGCTCACCGACGACGACAACCTGGCCGAGCTGATCATCGCCAAGCAGCGCAACGGCCCGGTCGACACGATCAAGCTGCACTTCAACAAGCAGTACACCCGCTTCGACAACCACCATCCCGGCTCGTTCGCTGACGTCGACGGCTATGGCATGACGACGATGGCCCCGCATTAGCGGCCGCTACGCGTGTCTGGCGCGGCCTGTCGTCCTCCGGGAGCGGCTTTTATCAGCGTCCCGGCGGATGTCCGGGATAACCGCGGTCAGCGGGTGCCGGCGGCGATTGATCGCCGCCGCGCGGCACGCTACGATTGCTCGATGGGTTGAGGTGTTCGAGCGGTCGCAGCCAGCGGCGGGGTCCATGCAAGCAGAGCTATCCCACGCATTCCATCTTCGTGGTGCTGATCGCAGCACGGTCGAAGCGGTGGACCAGTGGCTTGCCCGCCACGGCCTCGCGGTGACGACCGCGCCCGATGCGCTGTTCACGTGCACGCACCTGCTCCTGCAGAAGGGGCCGGCGCCGGGCTTTGCGTTTTTGGGCGTCGACTGGTTTGCGCCCAGCGACTTTGACGTCGTCGATTACTTGCGCGCGACGTGGCCGCAGACCGGCGTGATCATCTACGGCAGCCCGCAGCACCTGCCACGGGCGAACGCGTGGGATCGCACGACGGTCTGCACCTCGCGCGCGAAGCTCCGCGATCTGCTCGCGCTCGCGCCGTCCGAGCTCGCGCAGCGCTTGATGCGATTGGCGTTGCCGCCGAATTATCGGCCGGCGCCGTCACGCCCGACTATTCCGCCGACCGCGGGTCCGATTGCGGCCGCCGGTCGAGCACCGGAGCCCATGGGAAATGAAGCCCCGTCGCAGCCTCCACCATCCGCGGCCGCCGGGCCGGGACGCGGGCTGCTGACGCGTGATGAGTTGGCGGCCTTGCTGGGCAAGTAACGTACCGCGGACCGGGCCCGCGGAGCCACGAACCCAGCCGCCGCCGGATAGGTATTTGTCATCATGGACGTTGCTGCGCGCCCCATCCTCGTGATCGCGTCGGAGGTGCTGGCCGAACGAGTCCGAACGGTGTTGCCGGACCGGACGGTCACGGCTGTCGCGACGCCGATTGCGGGTGTCTGGGAGTTGGGCCGCCAGCCCGACCGCGACGTGCTGCTGTCGCTGGCGGGTGGGCAGGAGGTCAGCCGGGTCCTGCCGACCTTGCGACAGGTGGCGCCGCGGGCGCGGATCGTCGTCAGCTGCCCGCCGGCGGCCGAGCCGATCGCCCGCGACACGCTCTTGCGGGACGCGGATGAATACCTCCTCGAGCCGATCGACGAACACGAGCTGCAGCAGGCGTTCCGCCGGCCGCTGGCGCCGCCGGCGCTGGAGCGCGGCGAGAAGCCGGCCCCGTCGCTGGCCGAGCTGGCGGAGTTCGCGGAGATCCTGCGCAACCTGAACGACGGCCCGCAGGCGACGCTCGACCGATTTACGGCGTTGGTTCAGCGGAGCCTGAGCGCAACCGGGGTGGCGGTCTCGGTCGACAGCCTCGAGGCCGTCATCGGCGACCCCAGCGACGCCGTTCTGGAGGAGGTGATCCGTCGCCAGGGCGAGACGGTCGGGCGGATCACGCTTGGGCGCCGGATCGAGGGGACCTACTCGGCGCCGGCCGCGTCGCGGGTGTCGGACCTGGCGCGACTGGTGGATGCGGCGATCCAGGAGGCTCGCGAGCGGGATCGGCTGCGGCTGCTGGCGTGGACCGACGACCTGAGCGGGCTGCGCAACCGCCGCTACTTCGAGGAGCAGCTGGACGAGCTGATCGCGCATGCGGCCGATCAGCGGTCGCGGGTCACGGTCCTGCTCTTCGACATCGATGATTTCAAGCAGTACAACGACCGCTTCGGGCACGATACGGGCGACGCCTTGATCCAGGAGCTGGGCGTGTTGCTGAAGCGCTGCTCGCGTGTCGACGACATCGTGTCCCGCTACGGCGGTGACGAGTTCGCCGTGATCTTCTGGGACGCCGAGCAGCCCCGCGTGGCCGGCTCCAAGCACCCCGACTCGCCCGAGGACCTCTCCGCCCGGTTTCAGGAGACCATCCGCGACCACCGCTTCGCGTGCCTCGGGGCCGACGCCCCCGGCCCGGTCACGATCAGCGGCGGCCTGGCGTGCTATCCCTGGCACGGTCGCGACCGGGCTTCGCTGATGAAGGCGGCCGACCAGGCGCTGCTCGAGGCCAAGCGGACGGGCAAGAACCACATCCACCTCGCGGGAGCCCCCTTCGCCGCCCAGGTCGGTGACAACCTCGCCGCGGGCTCCTGAGCCGCCCGGAACGGTTGCCAGTTCGGTCGCCGGCCGCTAGCTTGAACGATGCTGACCGGTTCACCCCCGACGCGGCGGCCTGACACCGCCCCGAACGGGCACGCGAAAGATGGGCGAACGATGAAGATCCTGGTTGCTGACAAGTTTGACGACGCCGGCCTCGAGCAACTCAAGGCCCTGGCCACCGACTTACGCCACGATGCGGGTCTCAAGGGCGACACCCTCACCGAGGCCATCCACGAGTTCCAGCCGAACATCCTGATCGTCCGTTCGACCAAGGTTCCCGGCACCGCCATGTCGGCTGCCGAGCCGCTGGAGATCGTCATCCGAGCGGGCAGCGGCTTCGACAACATCGATGTGTCCGCCGCCTCGCAGCAAGGCATCCAGGTCTGCAACTGCCCCGGCATGAACCGGGCGGCCGTGGCCGAACTGGTTATCGGACTGATGTGCTGCCTCGACCGCCGGATCCCCGACAACGTCGCCGACCTCCGCGCCGGCATCTGGAACAAGAAGGGCTACAGCAAAGCCCGCGGGCTCAAAGGTCACACCCTCGGTGTCGTCGGCGCCGGCGCCATCGGTGAAGAGGTCGTCCGCCGCGCGCTGGCCTTCGACATGGAGGTGCTCTTCACCCACCTCGGCCGCACGCGGCGGTTGGTGGACTATCCCAACTGCCGGCGGACGGAGTTCGAGGAGCTCCTCCGCGGCTCGGACTTCGTCTCGCTCCACGTTCCCGGTGGCGAGACCACCGAGGCCCTGATCGGCGAGACCCAGCTGCGGATGATGCGGCCGGGGGCGTTCCTGATCAACACCAGCCGCCCAACCGTCGTCGACCAGGCCGCCTTGCAGAAAGCGCTCGAAGAGAGCTGGATCGCCGGGGCCGCCGCCGACGTGTATGCCAATGAGCCGCCGGCCGACGCGAAGGAAATCGATACGCCGCTCGCCAAGCTGCCGAACTTCTACGGCACGCACCACATCGGTGCCTCTACCGAGCAGGCGCAGATGGCCGTGGCGGAGGAAGCCATTCGGATCGTCCGCGAGTACAAGGCAAGCGGCAAGGTGCTGAACTGCGTGAACGTGTCGCCGGGCAAGGCCGCGTGCCAGCTCGTGATCCGCCTGGTCAACAAGCCGGGCGCCCTCGCCCACGTGTTTGATCAGCTCAGCCGGGCGGAGATCAACGTCGAGGAAATGGACCACGTGATCTACGAGGGCGGGGCGGCGGCCAGTGCCCACATTCGCCTCGATAAGCGCCCGGATGACGATATCCTCAAGCGGATCCGTGAAGCGCCTGCCAGCCAAGTCATCGGGCTCGATGTTTTGACCGTTTAGGGCCGCGACGCTCGCATCGTCCACCGTCGAGAGCGATTTCGGCACCTGCCCGCTGACAGCCGGCGTGCGGTTGGCACCTTAACCGCATCTGCATACAATGCTTGCCAGTGAATTGGTCGGTCTGGCACAGCTGAACCCGTTTTGCGAGGAACGCCCTTGCCCCGCACGAACATTCAGGTCAAACAGCGAGTGGAAGCGCTGCATGTTCTCGATGCCGACGGTCGCCTGGATGAAGCCCTCGAGCCCTCCATCAGCAGCTCGGACCTGCGACGGCTTTACAAGTCGCTGCTCGCCAGCCGCGAGCTCGACGACCGGCTCTCGAAGATGCAGCGGCAAGGCCGCATGGGCACCTACGCCCCCTCTTGCGGCCAGGAAGCGGCGTCGCTTGGCATCGCGTACGCGATGGAGCAGCCCGACTGGATGACCCCCTCGTTCCGCGAGACGGCCGCCATGCTCTGGCGCGGCTGGCCGATGTCGCGGATGTTCTTTTTCTGGGGCGGATTCGAACTCGGGGCCACCCCGCCGGAGGACGTCAATGACACCCCGATCTGCATCCCGGTCGCTTCCCAATGCCAGTATGCGACCGGGATTGCCTGGGGGCTGAAGCTCCGCAAGACGCCGGCGGTCTGCGTCTGCTTCATCGGCGACGGCGGGACGTCGGAGGGCGATTTCCACGAGGCGATGAACTTCGCCGGGGTCTACCAGTTACCCCTGATCATGGTGGTGCAGAACAACCAGTGGGCCATCTCGCTGCCACGCGAGAAACAGACGGCCTCGGAGACGATTGCCCAGAAGGCGATCGCCTACGGCTTCGACGCGCTCCAAGTCGACGGCAATGACCTGTTGGGGGTGATCGTGGCCGCCAACGAGGCGGCCCAGAAAGCCCGCAGCGGCGGCGGTCCGACGTTGATCGAGGCGCTGACGTATCGCCTGGGCGTACACACCTCGGCGGACGATCCGAAGAAGTATCGGCAGCAGTCGGAGGTCGACGCCTGGGTCCCGCGGGACCCCATCCCCCGCTTCCGCAAGTACCTGGAATGGAAGGGGCTGATCAGCGACCGCGGCGAGCAGGTCATCCGGGAGGAGATTCGCCGCGAGCTGGACGAGGCCACCAAGGCCTACGAGAGCTACCGCGTCGACCGGTACGAGATGTTCCAGCACCTCTACGAGGAGCCCACGCCCGATCTGCTGGCCCAGCGCGACGAGCTCCGCGCGATCCTCGGTGACGACCCGCCCCCGATCTCCCCGCTCCCAACCCCGGCCCCCGCGCGGGCCCGCCGTTAAAGAAGCGTCACCGATGGCTCAGCTCACGATGGTCAAGGCCCTCAACCTCGCGCTGGCCGAAGCGATGCGCGAGGACCCGAGCGTGCTCGTGCTCGGACAGGATGTCGCCCTTGTCGAGGGGGTCTTCCGCGTCACCGAGGGGCTGCTCAAGGAATTCGGGCCTGACCGCTGCATTGACACGCCGCTGGCCGAGGGCGGCATCATTGGCAGCGCCATCGGCATGGGCTTCACGGGCTTCAAGCCGATCTGCGAGATCCAGTTCGACGGGTTTTCCTACCAGGCGCTGCACCTGATCGAGGGGCATGTCCGGCGGTTCCGGAACCGGACGCGGGGACGGCTGACGTGCCCGCTGGTCATCCGGATGCCCTACGGCGGCGGCATCCGGGCGATCGAGCATCACAGCGAATCACCCGAAGCGACTTATGCCCACTGGCCGGGCCTACACGTGGTCCTGCCCTCCTCGCCCCGCACCGCCCGGGCCCTGCTCCGCGAGGCGATCTTCAGCCCCGACCCGGTGATCTTCTTCGAACCCAAGGCGATCTACCGCGCCTTCCGCGAGGAGGTCCCCGACGAGCCGGAGCGCATCCCGTTTGGCCAGGGGCGGACCGTCCGGGCCGGCACCGACGTGACGCTGATCACCTACGGGGCGATGGTTCACCAGACGCTCGAGGCGGCGACGCAGCTAGAGGAGCAGCACGACATCGACGCAGAGGTCCTCGACCTGTTGACCGTCGCGCCGCTAGACATCGGGTTGATCACTGAATCCGTCGAAAAGACCGGCCGAGTGGTCGTCGTTCACGAGGCGCCCCGCCACTGCGGCGTGGGGGCTGAAATCGTGGCCCGCATTGTCGAGCAGCGGCTGCTGTACCTGGAAGCGCCCATCAAGCGGGTGACCGGTTTCGACACACTCATGCCCCACTTCTCGAACGAGAAGAGCTACCTGCCCAACGCCGAGCGCGTCGTGCAGGCGGCCGTGGAAACAGTCCGCTATTAGCGTTAAGCTCCCGGCCGAGTGCCGCCGTGTGGCCCCGCGGAGCCGGGTCGGCCGTGCGATCACGGGGGCGGCTGCAAGCGAGGGAATCCATGTTCGAATTCAAACTGCCTGATCTCGGCGAAGGCGTGGCTGAAGGTCAGATCGTCAGCGTCCTGGTCAAAGAGGGCGATGCGGTCGACGAATACCAGCCGATGTTCGAGGTCGAGACGGACAAGGCGGCGGTCGAGATCCCGGCCCCCAAGGCCGGCACGGTCGCCAAACTCCACGTCGAGAAAGGCCAGACCGTCAAGGTCGGCGAGGTCCTGATTTCCATCGACGAATCCGGCGGCGGCGGCAACGGCGCGGCGGCGGCACAGGAAGAACAGGAAGCGCCGGCGACGGAAGAAGCCGAAACCAAAGCCAAACCCGATGAGAAGACCTCGGAAGCGGAAGCGGCGCCTGAGCGCGAGGCGGCGGGCGAAGCGGCGGCGGCCGAGACCGCCGAAGCGCCGAGTGACGGCCCGATCCCGGCCGCCCCGGCCGTCCGCAAACTCGCCCGCGAGAAGGGCATTGATCTCCGCACGGTGAAGGCGACGGGGCCGCGCGGCCGCGTGCTCCGCGAGGACGTGGAGCGGGCGGCACTGTCGAGCGATGGGGGCGCGCTGCCGGCCGGCGGGACGCCGCTGGAGATCAGCGTCGGCGCGTTGCCCGATTTCTCGCAGTACGGCCCGATCCGGCGCGAACCGGCACCGCAGATCCGCAAGACGATCGCCAAGCAGATGACGCTGTCGTGGCTGAACGTCACCCGGGTCACGCAGAACGAATCGGTCGACGTCACCGACATCGAGGCCGCCCGCAAGCAGTACAACCAGCGGCTCGGCAAAGACGGCACCAAGATGACCATGACGGTCATCGTGATGAAGCTCGTGGCCGCCACGTTGATGAAGCACCAGAAGCTGAACTGCAGCTACGACCCGGTCAAGGGCGAGATCATCTGGAAAGAGTACGTGCACCTGGGCATCGCGGTTGACACGCCGCGCGGACTGGTCGTGCCCGTCGTGCGCGACGTTCAGACCAAGCCGCTGACGCAGGTCGCCGACGAGCTCAACGCGGTCGTCGGGCGGGTACGCGACGGCAAGTTCGACGTGGGCGAGCTGCGCGGCGGGACCTTCACGATCACGAACCTCGGCGCGCTCGGCGGCGAGTTCTTCACGCCGATGGTCAACTATCCGGAGGTCGCGATCCTGGGCATGGGCCGGGCCAGCGAGCAGGCCGTGGTGCGAGATGGGGAGATCGTGCCGCGGCTGATCCTGCCGCTGTCGCTGTCCTATGATCACCGTATCGTGGATGGCGCGGACGGCGCGCGGTTCTGCGGCGACCTGCGGGCGGCGCTGGAAAGCCCGCTGGGACTGTTGAACGTGCTGTAACCCTTAAGCTGCATCGACACGGCTGTCGCTTCGGCCTGCCCACCTGCCACGGCAGACGTGAAAGGAGTCCATTGTGATCGTCGGTGATCTGGCGGAAGAGACCCAGCTGGTCGTGATCGGCGGCGGCCCCGGCGGCTACGTGGCCGCCTTCAAGGCAGCCGACCTGGGGATCGAGACCACGCTGATCGATGAGGTCGAGCTGCTGGGCGGGGTCTGCCTGCGTGAAGGGTGCATCCCGTCGAAGGCGTTGCTGCACGTCGCCCACCTGATCGAGAACGCCGCCGAGGCCGAAAACTGGGGCATCACGTTCAACCAGCCGAAGATCGACGTGGACAAGCTCCGCGGCTGGAAGGACTCGGTCGTCGACAAGCTCTGCGGCGGCGTCAACACGCTGGCGTCGAAGCGCAAGGTGCGGGTGATCCACGGCCGGGCCCGCTTCGAGGATACACACACGCTGCACATTGACAGCAACGCGGTCTCGCGGCTGAAGTTCAAGCACGCGATCATCGCCACCGGCTCGCACGCGAAGCAGCTACCCGAGAAGGTAATCCCGGCGGACGTCGCGCAGAGCTCGACCCAGGCGCTGGCGCTCAGCGACGTCCCGGGCGCGCTGCTGGTCGTCGGCGGGGGATACATCGGCCTCGAGCTCGGCCAGGTCTATGCCGCCCTCGGCAGCAAGGTCACCGTGATCGAGGCCCTTGATCGCCTGCTGCCCGGTGCGGATCCCGACCTCGCCCGCGTCCTCGTCGCCCGACTAAAGAAGCAGTTCGCCGCGATCCACACCGACACGAAGCTCGAGCACGCCAAGCCGTCCGGCAAGTCCGTCGAGGTTACCTACCAGCAGAACGGCGAGTCCAAGAGTGAGAAGTTCGACCGCGTGCTCGTCTCCGTCGGCCGCGCGCCGAACAGCGCCGATCTCGGGCTCGAGAACACCAAGGTCCAGGTCAATGACCGCGGCTTTATCGAGATCGACGCTCACCGCCGCACCGCCGAGCCGCACATCTATGCGATCGGCGACGTGGCCGGCGATCCGATGCTCGCCCATAAGGCCAGCCGCGAGGGCATCGTCGCGGCCGAAAACATCGCCGGGCACGACAGCGTCTTCGACAACCGCGCGATCCCCGCCGTCGTCTACACCAGCCCGGAAGTCGCCTGGTGCGGCCTGACCGAAATCGAGGCGAAGGAGCAAGGTCAGGACTACAAGCTCGGGAAGTTCAACTGGTCGGCTTCCGGCCGCGCGATCGCGATGGGCCGCCCCGAAGGCCTGACGAAGATCATCACCGATGCGGACGGCCGGCGAATCCTGGGGGTCGGCATCGTCGGCGAGCACGCCGGCGACCTGATCGCCGAAGCGGTGCTCGCGATGGAGATGGGTGCCGAGGCCGAGGACCTCGCCCTCACGATCCACCCGCACCCCGCCACCTCCGAAACGGTCATGGAGGCCGCCGAAAGTGTCATCGGCAAGGCGATCCACTCGCTGCGCTAGCCGCCGCAGGTGCAAGCGAGGTTGGCCGTTGCTGGCGGCGCTCGCCGGCATGGTGGCCGTGCCGGGCTGCGCGACGCTGCCGGGTAGCCAGGGCGCCGACGACCGCCTGCCGCCCTTTCTTGTCCGGATGCAGCAGACCTACCCGGAGCTCGCCGCCGGCCGCTTCGTAAGCCTCGCCCACTTCGAGACGCCGGCGCAAGCCGAACTCTTTCGCGTCGTCAACGCCGACGGCGAAACCGCACGCCAACCGCAGCCGGAGATCAGCGTCGTCCGCGCCCGCAACGAGACGGGCAGCGGGGGCTTGGCCGCCTTTCTCGAAGCCCCGGAACGAGCCCTGCGGCTCGACGCGGTGCGCTCCGATCGGCTGGCGTTGATCCGCGACTGGTCGGAATACGCGTTGCTCGTGTTCTCGCTCTATGGCCCGCCGGCGGGGCAGCAGCTCCGCTTCACGATCGCCGCAGGCCCCGAGCAGCAGCAACGCTTCGAGCGCGTCATCGCGGTCCCGCCCGGCTGGACCACGTTCCGCTTCGACCTGGCCGAGGTCGGCGAGGCGATCGACCTGGCGAACGTGCAATACCTTGCGTGGGAGCCGGCCGATCCCGCCGCGCGTAATGTCGAGCTCTACGTCGACGACGTCGTCCTGACGGACAACACGCGATACCTCCAGGGCGAGCCGGAAGCGCCCGACGAGCAGCTCTTCGTCTATGAGCAAGGTCGCCGGATTCACGTCGGCGTCGCGGGGCGATTCGAGCTCGCCTTTCGCGATGGGCTGATCACCGGCTGGTTCGGGCCGGCCGCTACGGATGCGACGCCGCGCGCCGCGGCACCGCGTGCGATCGACTTTCCCGCCGACCGCGACGAAGCCACCGACGACACGACACCGGCCTTTCCACGCCTCAACCTGACCGTCGGGGCCGGACTCGGCCCGCACCCGGTGCCGCTGCCGGACGACTGGACGCAGGATCCCGGCCGGCTGCCGAGCTACGACGACCCCGCGCTCTTTCGCCGCTGGGGGCCGGTCGTCGTCGCCGAGCAGCGCCTGGTCGAGCTCAGCCCGCAGCGCGTGATCCTCCAGGGGCAGTGGCGCTTCGGTCAGGCCGGTGCGCCCCCGACGCCCGACGCGCCCACGCATCTGTGGCAGCACGTGATCTATCCCGACGGTGCGGTGTATGTCCTGCAATCGTCCGACGCGGCCGCCGCGGGTTGGCCGCATCCGACGGTGGGCTACGCGGTGGTGGTTCGCGGCCGGCTGGGGTTCGACTTCGTCCACACCGCGCCCAACGGCGCTTCGGCCGGGCATGCCGTGCTGCTCGCGAGAGAAGGGGCGGCGGCGGACCTGCTCTGGTGTCCGGCCGATCCGGCGCTGGTCGGCGGCGCGGTCTGGCTCGCGAGCCTTGGTGAACGCCGTCAGGCGGCACTGGTCGGCGGTCAGTCGGCCGAGCCGCTGATTGAAACCGCGCACCTGCTACGCTGCTGGCCGAACGACCTTCACGGCGCGCCTGAAGCCGAGGCCCTGGCACTCGCGTACCAGCAGCCGGCCGCGGTCACGGCCGAGTTCGGGCAGGTGGTCACGACGCAGGCGGGCGACCTGGACCGCGACGGCTTCAACGAGGGCGAGGGGCTCTACGAGCTGGGGCTGCGCGACGGGCGCTTTCGCGGGCGGATCGACCCTGGCGTGGTGCTGCGTCCGGGTTTGCGGCTGCGGGTGGCGGAGACACGCGATCACGACTGCTGGGTGTATGTCGACGGGCAACGGGTCGAGACGGTGTATCGGGACCGTGACGGCAACCTGATCGTCACGCTGCCGGGCGTCGTGACCCGCCCCCTGGGTGTTGAAATCCACACGCAGCCACGGGACGCGACCGGCGCCGGCCCCGCTTCTTGACGCCCTATTGGGGCGATCCTACGATCCAAAGCTGGCAGTGATGCCCGCGGCGCGGTGCTTCGAGCCGGTTTCTCGCGGCAGCGTCAACCAACGCCTTCCTGCACGCCTCTCGCTGGAGCGTCGATCCATGGGCCTGTGCGAACGCTGTAAGAAAGCCCAAGCCACCTTCCACCTGACCAATATCGAGTCGGGCGGTGAGAAGGTGGAGCGGCACCTCTGCGAGCGCTGCGCGACCGAGGAGGGGCTGCTCCAGATCCAGAAGCCGAGCGTCAACGTCAACGACGTGCTCGAGAGCTTCATCGACGCCGCCCACAAGACGAAGGCCAACCTCGACGAGCTCGTCTGCGAGGTCTGCGGCATCAGCTATATCGAGTTCCGCAATCACGGCCTGCTGGGCTGCTCAAACGATTACGATGCCTTCAAGGAGGCGCTCGGCGACCTGATCGAGCGGGCCCAGGATGGGGCTGATCACCACGTCGGCAAAGCGCCGCAGGCCAGCCACGCCGGCAAGCACCCGCAGCAGGACATCCGCCGCCTCAAGCGCCAGCTCGCGGAGGCCATCACGGCTGAAGATTATGAACGGGCCGCCGAGCTGCGCGACCGGCTGGCAAAGCTGGAGGGAGCATGAGCGGGCCCCTCGACGAGGTCGTGAAACGGGCCGGCGAATGGCTGCGCGGCGACGGACCCGATGGCGAGATCGTGATCTCCACCCGGATCCGGCTGGCGCGCAACGTGAAGGGCTACCCCTTTCTCTCGCGCGCTGACGCCGATACCCGGCTCGAGATCGCGGAGCTGGCCGAGAACGCGGTCCGCAAGGCCCGCGGGGCCGAACAGTTCGCCCACGTCGACGTCTCGCAGCTCGACGAGCTTGATCGCCTGCTGCTCGTCGAACGCCACCTGATCAGCCGCCAGCACTCCGAGGGGCTCGGCGCTCGCCGGCTCGCCTTCACCGAGCGCGAAGACGCGGCCGTCATGATCAACGAGGAGGATCACCTGCGGATCCAGGTGATGCGGGCGGGCCTCCAGCTCGACGACGCCTGGAGCCAGATCTCGGGCCTCGACGACGCGCTCGCGGAGCGGATCGACTACAGCTTTCACCCGCAGTACGGCTTCCTGACGGCTTGCCCGACGAACGTCGGCACCGGATTGCGGGTCTCGGTGATGCTGCACTTGCCGGCGCTGCGGCTGACGAACGAGCTCGAGAAGGTCTCGCAGGCGGCCCGCGACCTGAAGCTGGCCGTCCGCGGATTGCACGGCGAGGGGTCCGAAGCACTCGGCGACCTCTTCCAGATCTCGAACCAGCTCACCCTCGGCCGGTCGGAAGACGAGATCCTCGACGACTTCCGCAGCGTCGTGATTCCGAAGATCGTCCACTACGAGTCGACCGCGCGCGAGGCGCTCGTGCGGAGCCGGGCGGTCGCCTTCGACGACAAGGTCTGGCGGGCGCTCGGCCTGCTCCGCAACGCCCGCGTGATCAGCTCGAACGAGGCGATGCAGTGCCTCTCGCACCTCCGAATGGGGCTGCACACGGGGCGTGTCAGCGACGTGACCCTTGAAACCGTTAACGAGCTGTTCTTACATTCACAGCCCGGGCACCTCCAGAAGCTCAATGGCGAGCGGCTGAACGCCGAGCAGCGGAGCATCGTGCGGGCGAACCTGATCCGCAGCCGCCTCAGCGAGAACTAGCCGCGGGACACTTCCCGCCCGCTGATCACCGTTTTCACCCCAAACTGGTTAAAATACTGGATGCGTCGGATGCGTCCGCCTTGGCCGGCGGGTGACACCAGGACAGCGCACGGGCCTGCTCGGCGATAGCTAGATGGAACTCAACACGCGCGAACGTCGCGCCGAAACCGAAAAAGCCGTCCTCGTGGGCGTGTTGCTGAACAACGCGCCGCTGGAAGGCGATCCCTTGGGCGAGCTGGCCGAGCTGGTCGACTCCGCGGGGGGCGAGGCCGTCGCGCGCGTGGTCCAGCGGCGGCAGCGCTATAACGCGAAGACGTGTGTCGGCAAGGGCAAGGTCGAGGAGATCCACCAGAAGGTGCTGGCCTTCGACGCCGAGGTCGTGGTCTTCGACAATGACCTGTCGCCGTCGCAGCTTCGCGAGGTCGAGCGGATCGTGGAGGTCAAGGTCATCGACCGCAGCGAGTTGATCCTCGATATCTTTGCATCACGCGCCCGCACGCACGAGGCCCGGCTCCAGGTCGAGCTCGCGCAACTCGAGTACACCGCCCCGCGCCTCCGCGGCATGTGGACCCACCTCGAGCGGATCGCCGGCGCCGGCGGCGGCACCGGCGTGGGCGCTGTCGGCGGCATCGGCACGCGCGGCCCCGGCGAGCGGCAGATCGAAATCGACCGCCGCCTCGTCCAGAAGCGCGTCAGCATGCTCAAGGACCAACTCGCCAAGATCGACCGCCGCCGCGTTCGCGAGGTCGCGGCCCGCAAGGACTTCTTCACCGTCTCGCTCGTCGGTTATACCAACGCCGGCAAGAGCACGCTGATGAACGCGCTCACCGGGGCCGAAACGCTCGAAGCCGACAAGCTCTTCGCCACACTCGACACGCTCACGCGCAAGTGGGCGCTCGGCAACGGCCGGGCTGCCCTGCTGTCCGACACCGTCGGCTTCATCCGCGACCTGCCGCACCACCTCGTCGCCTCGTTCCGCGCGACGCTCGAGGAGGCGATCCACGCCCACCTGCTGCTGCACGTCGTCGACGCTTCGAATCCCGAGGCCGAAGCCCAGATCGGGGCGGTGAATTCGGTGCTGGCCGAACTCGGCGCCGACGACCGCCCGACGCTGCTGGTGCTCAACAAGACCGACGCGGTCGAGGACGAGGGCCTCGTGACCGTCCTCCGCCAGCAGCACCCGCAGGCCGTCGCGATCTCCGCCCGGACGGGCGCGGGCCTGGACGAGCTCACGACGGCTGTCACGCAGCACCTCCGCGGCTTCCAGCAGGAGCTGCGGCTGTCGGTGTCGGCCGGCGACGGACGGACGTTGGGCTTTTTGGAACAGCACGCGGACGTGCTGGCGACGAATTACGTCGACGACCGCTGTATCCTCGACGTGCGGATCGCACCGGCCGCGTTCGAGCGCCTGCAGCGGACCGCCACGGACATTCGACAGCTCCCGATCCGCGAGGCGTCGTAGACTTCCCCCGATCCCGCCCAAGGAACCGCCATGCTCGACGCCCTGCCGGTTCGTTCGTTCTTCCGCTTCGAGCTGCCGGTGCGCTACCTCGCGAAGCTCCCGCTGCTCGACGGCGATCCCAGCAGCTGGGGGGAGGACTACCTGCTCCCGCCGCTGGTCCGGCTCGAGGACGACGACGCCGACCCGATCGCCGACGTCTACGCGGCTTGGAACGAGGACTTCATGCTCTGGGGATTCGACCTCCCCTACCGCACGAAGGCCCTCCGCTGCGATCCAAAGCAGTGGTGGCAAGGTGACGGCCTGCGGATCTGCATCGACACGCGCGACACGCGCGAGAACAAGCGCGCGACCCGCTTCTGCCATTTCTTCTACGTCCTGCCCACCGGCGGCGGACGCGACAAGAGCGCCCCGGTCGTCGGCCTGCACCGCATGAGCCGCTCGAAGGAGCCGCCGCCCGTCCTCGACGAGTCGCTGATCCGCTGCGCGGTCAAGCGGACCCGCAACCACTACGGCGTCGAGGTCGCCATCCCGGCTGCCTGCCTGAGCGGCTGGGAGCCGGCCGAGCACCCGCGGATCGGCATCTTCTACAAGGTGAAGGACCTCCAGAGCGGCTCCCAGCATCTCAGCGTCGACGACGAGCTCGGCTGGAACGTCGACCCATCGACGTGGGCCACCGGCGTGCTGACCCGCGACTGATCCGCGGTTTGCCTGTACAGGCGTGCGTGAACGGGTACAGTGCCCTTACACCCTGCGTCCAGGAGGGCAGACTTGATCATGTCCCGCGTGCCTTGGTCGACCGCCCTGCCGCTCCTCATTGCGGTCGCACTCGGCGGCTGCCGCAACCACCACGAAGTCGAGCCGCGTGAAGCAGCGCTGGCGGGACGGAGCGCGCCCGTCGGCGCGCTGGTTCCCGCGCCCCCCGCGCGGACCCAACCCATGAAGGCAATCTGGGTCGCCCGCATGCACTATCGCTACCCCGATGACATCCGCACCATCATGCGGAACATCGCCGACCTGGGCTTAAACACTGTCTTTTGGCAGGTCCGCGGCAACGGAACGGTCCTGTACCCGTCGCAGCACGAGCCCTGGTCGCGCGAGTATGACTACCAGGATCCCGGCTTCGACCCCCTCGCCGTCGCCGTCGAGGCCGCCCACGCCAACGGCCTGCGCATTGAGGCCTGGATGAAC
>CAZCKC010000076.1:0-13479 GCA_964499235.1 uncultured Planctomycetales bacterium
GGCCGCCGACCTCTTCGCCGCCCAAGACGCCGCCTCCCTGCAACAGGCCGCCGAGACCGCCCGCACCAACGGCCGCATCGTCGCCCCCGCTCTCATCGACGCCCTGGCGCGATCCTTCGCCGGCGAGACCAACCCCGCCTTCCAGCTCCAAAAGCAACGCACCGCGCTCCAGGTCGTCGCCGACTTCGCCGAACAGTTCACAGGCCGCCTCCCGGCCTGGAAACCCACCCTCACCCGCGCCCAGCGCAACCCGGAATTGCAACCGGTCGCCACGCTGATCCTCGCGTCCCTCGGCGACGAAGAAGCCGCCCCGGCCCTCGACCGCGCCTGGACGACCGCCCTCCGCCAGCTCGTCTTCCTCGAAGCCCTCAAGGCCAAGGGCCTCGGCATCGAGGTCGAGGAAGCCGTCGCCGAATCCCGCGCCCGCCACAACCGCCTCACCCGCGGGCTGCGGCGCCGCGTCGCCCGCGCGTCGCCCGCCGCCCTCCGCCCCGTGGCCGAAGGCTACTGGGATTCCTGGGGCTGGCTCGGCCAGCTCGAAGGCGAGCGCTATCGCGCCGCCCTTTTCACCGCCGCCTTCCCGTTCCAGCCCGGCCCGCTCGGCGCCGGCCTCCGTCAGGACGAAGACCTCGCCCGCAACGTCCGTGCCGCCCGCCGCACCCTCGACGCGCTCGCCGCCGGCGATTCCGCCCTCGCCGCCGCCGCCGCCGGCCTGACACTCCTCCAGCAAGCCCCCCAATACGTCAATGTCCGCGACCGCATCGTTGCCCGCCTGGCCGAATCGTTCGTCGAGCTCAACCCACTCGCGCAGCAGCGCGTCACCTGGGCCATCTCCCAGCTCACCAGCCGCCACTTCGCGACCTTCTCCCCCCAGAACGTCCCCGAAGACGTCGATGCCCGCGCTGTCGCCGACGTCTACGCCTGGATTCGCGAACAGCACCTCGCCGGCGTGCCGGCCGACCCCATCCTCCGCGGCTACCGCCCGCGCCCCGCGTATCGTTACCGTGTCATCACCAACGCCGTCCGCCTCGAGCGCCAGCTGCTCGAAGATTTCGAAGCCGACTGGCGCACCGCCAACCGCGCGCTCCAACAATGGCTCGCCGCCGAGCTCGGCTGGACCGACCGCCTCGCCCCACTCATCGACCCCACCCAGGCCGAGCCGCATTACCCGCGCCTCGCCGCCGCCATGGTCATCGCCGCTGCCAATGACCGCCACGAGCTCCGCCCCGTCATCGAGCTCTGGGAGTTCGCCACCGACCAGCCCGCCTGGGTTCGCGCGCTGGCCTACACCGTCCGCGCCGCCTGGGAGATTCGCCGCGGCCTCGCCGATACCGATTGGCCCGCCGACCTCACCACCGAGGCCCTCGCCGCCTTCGGTCCCAACGACCCCCGCTGGGGGGTCTTCGGCCGCGTGATCGCCGCCGGTGGGCCGAGTATGATGACGCGCTTGGAAATGGCCGCGCACCTAAAGCCCGCGCTGGTCGAACGCCTGATCGCCGCCGCGCGGCGGGCGGACGTCCTCGCCGACGCCAGCGAACCGTAACCGCCGCCGCCGCCAACGCCACCCAACCCACGAGGCCCCATGTTCATCCCGATCCGAGCCGAGATCGATACTCGCCGCACCCCGGTGATGAACTACGCTCTCATCATCGCCAACATCGGCATTTTCATCTTGACCGACGGCGTCGGCGGCCCGGCCGGCGATCAAATCAAAAACTACTTCATGCTCGACGCCGCCCGCCCCGCCCTCTGGGAATACCTCACCTACCAGTTCCTCCACGCCGACGCGTTCCACCTCATCGGCAACATGCTCTTTCTCTGGATCTTCGGCAACGCCGTCTGCGACCGCATGGGCAACCTGCTCTACTGCTTGTTTTACGTCGCCGGCGGCATCTTCGCCGGCGTCGCCTTTGCCCAACTCGCCGACAACCCCATCCTCGGCGCCAGCGGCGCGATCGCGGCCGTCACCACCGCCTTCCTCGTCCTCTTCCCCCGCGTCCCAATTACGATGCTGATCATCTTCTATTTCATCACGACATTTCAGATCCAGGCGACCCTGCTAATCATCTTCAAGATCATCCTGTGGGATAACATTATCGCCCCGAACGTCGGCTCCGGGATCGCTTCCAACGTCGCCTACTCCGCCCACCTCGCTGGCTATGCGTTCGGCTTCTCCTGGGTACTGCTGATGCTGGTAATCGGCGCGATGCCCCGCTCCCAGTTCGACATGCTCGCCCTGTTTAACCGCTGGCGCCGCCGCAGCGGCCTCACCATGGCTGAGCCCGTCGTCCGCCAGCGTCACGTCCACGGCCGCCCCGTGCGCGCCGCCGAAATCGATTCCGAGCCGCTCGTCAGCTTCGAAAAACTCCAGCCCATCGAGCGCAAACGCGAAGAGCTCCTCGACGCCATCGACACCGGCGACCCCGAAAAGGCCCGCAGGCTCTACCAGCAGCTCCTCGCCCTCGACGCCGAACAGATCCTCCCCCGCCGCCACCAGCTCGAGCTGGGCAACCTCCTCAAGCAGGGCGGCTACTTCGACGACGCCGTCCACGCTTACGCCGCCTTCGAGCAGGCCTACCCCCACGCCGCCGACACCCCCCAGATCCGGCTCTTGCTCGGCCTGCTCTACAGCCGGTACCTCCAACGGCCCGATGAAGCCCTGCGGTGGCTGGAGCGCTCGCTCGAGGGCCTCACGATCAGCAGCCAGCGCGAGCTGGCCGAGCAGGAGATCGCCGTCCTCCGCGGCACATCGTCCTGAATTATCGGTCAGCAGGATCCCGGCCACCCGCCCCGCGCTGATCTCCGCCGCCCGGGCTCCTATTCAACGCCCCTTCGACGTGAACCGATGACGCGACTGAGGACGCATAGGCCGTCCTGACAGGCCGGCGCCCCCGGCGCGCCGGCGGCTCGCACCGCGGTAGACACGGCATGGACATCGGGACGGTCATCGGCATCGCGCTGGGCATCACGCTCGTGTGCGGCGCCATCATGATGAAGACCTCGATCACGACGTTCATCGACGCCGCGTCGGTGGCAGTCGTGATCGGCGGGACGATCTCCGCGGTGCTGATCTCGTTCCCGCTCGCCCAGGTCGGCCGCATCTTTGGCGTCGCCAAGAAGGCCTTCTTCACCAAGCCGCTCGATCCCACGACCTACGTCACGACCCTCGTGCAGCTGGCCGAGGTCGCCCGCCGCGACGGCATCCTGAGCCTCGAGTCGCAGCTCGCCGACCACGACTACGACGAGTTCCTCAGCCGTGGCCTGCGGATGGCGATCGACGGCCAGGACCCCGCCGTCATCGAGGCCGCTCTCGAGCGCGAGGTCGAGACGATCATCGAGCGCCACGCCCGCGGCAAGAGCATCTTCGACAACATCGGCAAGTACGCGCCGGCCTTCGGCATGATCGGTACGCTCATCGGCCTGGTGATCATGCTGCAGAACATGGATGACCCGAAGACGCTCGGTCCGTCGATGGCCGTCGCGCTGATCACTACCTTCTACGGGTCGCTGGTGGCGAACCTGATCGCAATGCCGATCGCCGACAAGCTCGGCCTGCGCAGCGAGCAGGAGATCGCCGCCAAGATCCTGATCATTCGGGGCGTTATGAGCATTCAGGCCGGCGACAATCCCCGGATCGTGCAACAGAAACTGATGGCGTTCCTCGACAATCAGCAGCGGGCCGCCTCGGAGAAAGCCAGCGCGCGGTAAGCCGCCGCGGCGCCCCGCAGCTCAGGTGACCTGCCGTGCCGATCGCCCGCAAGAAGCCGCAAAAACAGGACGGCGCCCCGGCGTGGATGGTCACCTACGCCGACATGGTCACGCTCCTGCTCACCTTTTTCGTGCTCCTGCTCTCGATGATGGAGCTCAAGAAGGAGCAGAAGCTGATGGAGTTCATGGAGGCGATCAAGCAGGCCTTCGGCTACCGCGGCGGCGTCCGCCAGATGCCGCTCGATCCGGTCATGGACCCCAAGAATGTCAACCTGACCGAGATGCTCGTCGTCCCGATCTACACCCAGGACTTCAGCAAGTCCAACGACGAGGGCGTTCGCGGCAAGCGCGAGAAGGTCCGCCCGATCCGCGACGCCGAGATGTACGCCATCGGCACCCCGATCCGCTTCGACGAGCTCAAGGCCGAGCTCACGCCCACCGAGCAGGCCGCCGTCGCCGGCTACGCCGAGCAGCTCCGCGGCTACGCCACCCAGATCGTCGTTCGCGGCCACTGCAGCCCGCGTCCCGTCGACGGCACCGCCTTCGCCGACCACACCGCGCTCGCCTACGCCCGGGCCCGCGCCGTCCGCGACGTCCTGGTCGCCAACGGCATCAGCCAGCGCCGCATCGTCCTGCACCTTGCCGGCCCCAACGAGCCGCTCGCCACCCAGGCCTATCGTGACGCCGAGCGGGCCCGCAATGACATCGTCGAGATCCTCCAGCGCCACGTCGCGATGCAGGAGCTCTACGCCGAGGCCAACGTCAACCAGTGACCACGTCAATCCATAACAACGTCAACCCGTGACAGCGTTAACCCGTAACCCCGCCATGAATACGATGCGGGTCGGGCGACTGGTATCACCCGACCCGCGCGAAGTGGGAACACGTGGCGGCGACAACTCCGCCGCCCGAGGCACTATCGCAGCAAGCTCAGAATCTGCGACGTCTGCTGGTTCGCCACGCCGAGCAGCGAGATGCTCGACTGCAACAGCACGTTCTGGCGGCTCAACTCGGCGGTCTCGGCCGCGTAGTCGACGTCCGCGATCGTGCTGCGGGCGGAGCTCAATCCTTCCTTGTTCGCGTTCAACGAGTTGATCGCGGTCTTGACCTGGAACTTCTGGAAACCACCGATCTGCCCCTGGAACTGGGCGAGTTGGCTCACGGCCTTCTTTGCGATCGTGGCCGCCTTGCTCGGGTCGCTCAGCAGGCTGTTGGCCGAGCCGCTCTTCAGCGTGCTCAGGTAGCCGCTGACCGAATCACCAAGCCGCTGCGAGTAGAGGCTCGAGACGCCGATCGTCGCCCGCGTGCTCGCCTCGGTGCCCAGCTGGAACGTCGCCCCGCTGTCCTCGGCGCTCGAGACCGTGATCGTCTGCGGCGCACCCGCGCCGTCGTCGTTGAAATCCTCGGTGATCGTGAAGCTCACATTCACGCCGTTGTTCAGGTAGTTGACCTTCAGGCCGTCGACCGCGGCCGCCTGGCCGTTGACCGAGACCGTCGCGTCGGTGCCGTCGGTATCGCCGGCCGTATACGCGCTGCCGCCGCCGGCCAGCACATCGACCTTCACGAAGCTCGAGGAGCCGTAGTCGCCGAACAGCTGCAGCTCATTGCTGCCGTTCACCGATGCCGTGATGCCCGTCGTCGCCGTGGCATCGTTGATCTTCACCGCCACCGCCGAGAGGTTCGCGTCGGCCGCGACCTCGATGACCGCCGAACCGAGTGTGCCCGCGACCTGGATGGTGGTGGCCGTGCTCGCCGACGTCGTCGCCAGTGTGTGCGACGCCCGCTCGGCCGAGTTCGTCACCTCGACCGACAGCGTGCTCACCGTCGACTCGGGGTTGCGGCTGAAGACATCGACGTCGGTGATCTTCGCGCTGTCCGAGGTCGACGCCTGGATTGCGAGCGAGCCGTCCAGCAGCTTCTTGCCGTTGAACTGCGTCGAACCGACGATGCGGTCGATCGCCTCGATCGCGTTGTCGATCTGCGCCTGATTGGCCGCGACTTCCGAGACGCTCAAACCAGCCGAGTTGGCCGACTTCTGCGCTAGGTCCTGGATGTCGCTGAGCATCGAGGCGATCTCGTTCATGGCCTTGTCCGCCACGCCGAGCATCGCATCCGTCCGCTGGTTGTTCGAGATCGCCGTGTCGACCGACCGCAGGTTCGAGTCGATCTGCCGCATGGCGATCAGGCCCGCCGGGTCGTCGCTGCCACTGTTGATCTTCGAGCCCGTCGAGAGCCGTCTCAGGACGTCGCTCTGCGTTGATTGTGTCTTATTCAGAATGTTGAGCAGCGATAGTGCGTTCGAGTTGCTGACTGTGATCGCCATAGTGTCTGAGCTCCCAGTGCCTTGTCAGGGGACGGCGAGGTTTGATGAATCACTGGGAGCATGGAAAATGCTGCTTGACCCAGGCAAGGGGCAAAATTCTGGCGCTTGACCCAGCTGCCAGCCTCCGGCAGCGCCCGCCACCCGCCCGAGTCCGAAAGGATCGCCACCCGTCAACGCTCAGGCGGCTCCGCACCCGCTTCAACCCGCCAGGTGCCCGGCCCCGATTCTTCCGGCGCCGCCAAAAATTCTTCCAGCCGCGCCCGAAACTCCGCCGCCCGCCCCGGCGCCGGCTCCGCGCCGAGCAGCACCTGGTAATGCCGCGCCGCCTCCGCCCGGTCACCCGCGTCCCATAACGCGCCTGCCAGCTGCGCCCGCCACGCCGCCCGCTCCGGCTGCAACGCCACCGCCCGCTCCAGCAACCGCAGGTACAGCCGCTCCTCTCCCCGCCGCGCGAACCGCTCGGCCGCGAAGACCTGCGCTTCGCTCAACAGCTCGACCGCCCCCTCCGCTTCGTCAACCGCTAGCTCGCGCACCAGCGCGAGGTACCGGGCAACGTCCTGGCCGTCGCGTGCCAGCCGCGCCATCAGCCGCCGATAAGCGGGCGTGACCGCCGGCAGGCCGTCGGCGTGGTGCTGGAGAATCGCGAGCCCGACCTCCGGGTAGCCGGCCGCCGACCACGCTTCAGCCAGAACGCTCAGCGTCTCAATCGTCGGCGCCGCCAGCCGAACCGCCTGGACGGCATGGTACAACGCGCCGTCACCCCGGCTGCACAGGAACTGGTGCGGCTCGTTCTCGACCGGCGCGACGACCAGCCAGTTGCCGTCAAGCTGACCCCGTCCGCCGCCACGGACTTTCCGGACCTCCGTTGTCCCGAGCGGCTGGTTGAGCCCGAGATACGCCCGTGCCCACAGCAGGTGCCGGGCGGCCGCGAAATCGGGGCATTCCGGGAAGGTCTCCAGCCGCGTCACCGCGCTGACGAACGCCTCCCGTCGCACCGCCGCTTCGACTGCCAGCAGGGCGATTGCGCAGTCGGCCGAATGCCGCGGCCGGGCCCCCGCGAGCACCTCCTCGACCGCCGCGTGGCGTTCGAGGCTGAGGTACGCGGCCGCGAGCCGCCGGCTGTCCTCGGCGCTGAGAGTTTCCGCCCGGACTTTCAATTCCGCGACGATTTGCTTAGCCTTATCGGGCTCAGGCAGTGTGGGCAGGAGCGAGTCAGCGGCCCGCACGCTGACAACCAGCGCGCCGCTGATCATGGCGGCCGTCAGGAGCCGATACGTTGTGTGGAGAGCGGTCGGTCGCATAAACTTCCTGGGCGTTGAACCGGGCCGGCACCCAACGGGCGCCCACCAGGCGCGTTGTTGAGCATGATGGACGAACATTCGCTGGCGTGTCTCGACTTTGCACGCGTCCGTGCGCTGGTGGCCCGGTATGCGCAGAGCAGCCTCGGTCGCAGCCTTGCCGAAACGATCCAGCCGATCGCCCGGCTCGAATTATTACAGCGCTGGCAGAACCAGGTAAATGAGCTGGCGGAATTCGCCCTCGACCACGGGCTGCCGCCCTATGGCGGCGTGACCGACGTCCGGGAGACCGTCCGCCAGTGCGCGCCGCCGCTGCGGGTTTCCGTCGAGCAGCTCGCCGCCGTGCGCGACACGCTCCAGGCGACGCATGCGGTCGGCCGCTACTTGGAGAAACTGCCCTCCGCAGCCGAGGAGCTGAACCGGCTCCGCGAGCGGATCGGCGACTTTGGCTCGATCGCCGAACGCCTGAGCCAGGTGATCGACGAGCGGGGACAGATCCACGACCACGCGAGTCCCAAGCTCGCCCGCCTGCGGCGCGAGATCGCCGAGGCCGACGTCGCGATTACCCATGCGGTGGACAAGCTGCTGCACGACCCCGGCGTCCGCCGGCTGCTCCAGTACCCCAACCCGACCTTCCACAACGATCGGCGCGTGCTGCCGGTAAGGGCTGAATTCCGCGGCCGGCTGCCGGGTATCATCCACCGGACCTCCGACAGCGGGGCGACAATCTACGTCGAGCCCTCCGCGGCCGTCGAGCTGAATAACCAGATCGCGAACCTGCACGGCGAAGAGGCCGAGGAGATCAATCGGATCCTCTGGGAGCTCGCGCACGAGGTCTATCTCAACGCCGAGCAGATCAGCAAGACGATCGACGCGCTGGCGGTGCTCGACCTGGTGGCGGCCAAGGTGAAGTTCGCTAAGGCGTTCGAGCTTCACGCGCCGACGCTGACCGACGACGCGCGGTTCGAGGTCCGCGAGGCCCGCCACCCGCTACTGCTCGAGATGAAGCTGGCCGAGGGCCGCTCGCTGGCCGAGGTGCAGCGGGAGATCGTGCCGATCAACTACCGCCTCGGCGAGGATTTTGACCTGCTCGTCATTACCGGGCCGAACACCGGCGGCAAGACGGTCACGCTGAAGACGGTCGGCCTGCTGACGCTGATGGTCCAGGCCGGGCTGCCCGTGCCGGTCGCGGCCGGCTCGACGATGGGGCTGGTTACGAACGTGCTGATCGACATCGGCGATGAGCAGTCGATGCAGCAGTCGCTTTCGACCTTCAGCGCCCACATGCGGCGGCTGCTCGAGATGATCCGCCGCTCCGGCGGCAAGACGCTCGTCCTGATTGACGAGCTCGGCGCGGGTACCGACCCGGACGAGGGCGGCGCGATTGGCCGCGCGATCCTCGACGAACTGCTCCGGCTGAAGTGTCGCTGCATCGCGACGACGCACCTGGGGGCCCTGAAGAGCTTTGCGCTGACGCGCGAGCGGGCGGAGAACGGCTGCGTCGAGTTCGATACGGAGACGCTGCGGCCGACGTATCACTTGCGGATCGGCGAGGCCGGCGCAAGCAACGCGATCGAGATCGCGCAGAAGCTCGGTATGCCGAAGCGGCTGATTAACGCGGCCCGGCAGAACCTCTCGCACCGCGCGCGGGCGCTGCGCTCCGCGCTGGCCGGCGCGTCCAGCGCCAAGCGCGACGCAGAGAAAGCCCGCGAGCGCGCATTGGAGGCTCAGAACGAAGCCGTGCGTCGCCAGGCCGAGGCCGAGCGGCGGGAGAAGCACCTGGCCGAGCAGCAGGCCGCTTTCTCGCAGTGGGCGCAGCGGGTGGCCCACCTGCAGCCCGGCGACGCGGTGCGGGTCCGGGACTTCGATCGCGATGGCAAGATCCTACGGTTGCGATTGGACCTGCAACGGGCCGAGGTGGATGTCGGGCCGTTTGCGGTCGAGGTGCCGCTCGGCGACCTGTTGCCGCCGGAAGCGCCAGCGCCGCCTCCGAAGCCGAAGCCCGCGCCGCCGGCCGCCGCCGAGCGCGCCACCCGCAAACACAAGCCCACCAAGCGCAGCCCGCAAAAGGGGGGTAGCGCACCGGCCACGCCCTCGACGCCACCACCGCTGCCGACCACGCCGACGCGCCCGCCGCTGTCGACGAAACGCGCGGCCGAACTGATGCCCGGCGACCGCGTCTACGCCCTGCGCTTCCAGCGCGAGGGCACGGTGGTCCGGACGAAGGTCGACAAGCAGGTCGCGGTCGTGAGCCTGGGCCTGCTCGAGGTCGAGGTGCCGTTCAGCGGCCTCGCGGCCGGCTACGGCGAGGCGGTGACCAGCGGCGCCAAGCGCGGCAAGTCCGGCAATTCCTCGTCGCGGTCAGGGACGCCTGCCGGCCGGGAGCCTGGCGACAACGCCGCCGATTCTTCCGACGCTTCGAGCGGCGAGTCGGAACCCCAGTAGTCTCAGAAGGTGAGCGGGCCGGCGTAGAAGACGGCGGCCGAGCGGACCACGCCCCAGTACCACGTGGCGGCGGCGGCGTTGTCGATCGTGACGGCGGCCACACCGGCATTGTCGGTGGTGATGACGTACTGCTTATTGGTTGTGACCTCTTCGAGCACGGTACCGCTCACCCAGTCGACGTAGTCGGGGGCGTTGTTGGTTTCCGCGCCGCCCTCGCTGTCGGCCAGCCACACGCGCAGCAGAACCCGTGAGGGGTAGTTAGCGCGGAAGGTCGTCGTCAGGCCGAAGGCGCCGGCGGTGATCGACGTGCTGACGAAGGTGGCCATCTCGGGAACGAGGCGTTCGGCCAGGCTGCGGACGTAGTCGGCGTGCGCGGTAATCGCGTCGGCGCTGCGATCGACGGGCGCGCGGAGCTGCGCGATGGCGGTCGCGATCTGGATCGCGGTGGCTTGAAGGTTGGATGAGCCGAACGGCCCGCGGGCGAAATCGGGCCCGAAGAACTCGGTGTGGCGGCCTTGCATGGTTTGGACCTCGCAATTCGTGAGGGGTGGCCAGCTTGTTTCACGTGAAATGCTACGGCCGGGGGAGGGGGGCCGCGTGGCGTGAATTGCGGGGTTGTTAGTGGCTGGCGGTGGGTGGTGGTTACTGTTGGTTTTAGTCACGGAGCGCCCGCTCGAACCTGGCGAGATCGGGCCGGAGGGGCGCGGCGTTGTTGTGGGTCACGTCTTCGATGTGGCAGCGGGTTGAGGCCCAACGTTCGAAGGCTGGGTCGAAATTGAGGGGGGCGGCAAGGAGTAACAGGAGTGCGGTGACGGCCCAGAGTGATAGGAGCGTCCAGGCGAGCTGAATCCGGTGGGCTCTACGCCTGAAGATGATCGATGTCAATACCAGGCTGATGGCAGTGATGAGTATACCGACCGCGATTCCGGCCCCCACGAATGTCAGGCGGATGTCAAGCGCGAGGCCGGAGAGCGCGTTGCGGAGCGCGTAGGCGGCGGCGTATCGATCGTAAAGACCTTCGGGAAGCAGGCGATGCTGCACCACGAAGATCAGCAGGACGGAGACGATGGCCGTTGCGATTATGAGCACGATTGTTTCGCGGCCGGTGGGTTCGCCGGTGGTGTTCCCCCAAAAAGCGATCGTCACACTGGTGGCCACGGCGAGTACGAGCGTGCAGCCGATCAATGCATGACAGATTGCAAGCTGGTCGATGAGGACCGGCAGCGAGCCCGGCGGCGGCGACATTCCCGGGTAGTACTCGATCGGTACCGTGTGGCCGGAGGGGACGGCCAGCGGCGATGGGTGGCGCGCTTGGAGCTCCTGTCGCCAGTGGGTTTGGGTGGCGCGGAGGGCGGGGAGGAGGTCGGCCTCGACGGCGGTAAGGGGGGTGGAGGGCGTTGCGGCCGCGGCTTCGGGTTCAGCGGCGGCAGCGGCGATTTGTTCGAGCTCGTCGGCGAGGAGGTCGATGGCGAGGAGGCGGAGGCCGACCGGGCCATTCTCGTGGATCAAGCTGTGGAGCGCGCGGTGGCGGGTGCGGCGGACAGCGTCGGCCAGGTCGGCGTCTTCGTTGGTGCGGAGGCGCTGTTCGAGGGCGAACAGGCGTTGGTGCGTGATCTGGAGGGCAGTGTAGTGGCGCGCGGCGAGCTGCTGGACGCTCCAGTTGTAGGCCGTGCCTTCATCAAGGCCGAGCGGGCCGAGGGCCTCGACCGACGCTTCGCCGAACGCGTCGAGGTAGTGGCGCCAGTCGGCGTCGTGCAGGGCGGCAACGTCGCGGGCGATGGCGCGGTCGCGGCTGGGCTGCGGGAAGGTGTCGGCGCCTTCGAGACGGAGTGCGACCTGGTACAGGCGGTCGAGCTGGCTGACGTTGGTGCCGGGTGAGCGCGGATTAAGGGTCGGCGCCGCGTCTTCGGCGCGGCGGAGCCAGCGGTCGGCGACGACGCCGGCGAAGCCGGCCACGCGCTGGGCCTCACGAGCCAGAGCGGTCTTCGGCGGGTAGACGTCCGACAGGCGCGGATCGTTGCTGATCCGGTTCAGCGCGGGCTCGGGGAAGTCATCCCACCGGGCGAGCGTCATCCAGGTCCCGATGACCGTGAGCAGTACGGCGACCGCTGCGCAGGCGATCAGCACGGGCCGGTTAAAGGAAGCGCGCGACTTGTCGTGAGCTTCGGCCGGCATCGGGCACCCCGCGGCGGAACACCCGGATCAATCGTCGTCGAAGAGCATCACGGCGGCCGCGACGACGGTCGTCCAGTGGCCGCGCTTGTGCCCCTCGGCCGTCTGGGTAATGGCGCGGGTGGTGACGATCTGCTCGCTCATGCGGTAGATCTCACGGCGCTCGTCGTAGGCGGTCTCGGGGTCGAACTCGATGCCGAGGGTGGAGGCGAGCATGCTGGCGGCCATGTCCTCGACGTAGTCGGCGGTCCGCTTCTCGGTCATGCCGTAGCCGTGGTGTTCGGAGATGTAGCCGAAGTGCTCGCCCGCGCGGGGGACGGCGAGGCCGATGCCGGCGGAGACGAGGCGGTTGGGCTCGTTGGTGCGGGCTTCGGCGAGGACGCAGAAGGTGATCTCGCCGGGCTCGAGCTGCTTGAGGCCGGCCTGGCGGGAGACGATCTTGCAGTTCGGCGGAAAGATGCTGGACACTTTCACCAGGTTCAGGTGGGCGATGCCAGCGCTGCGGAGTGCGAGTTCGAAAGACTCCAGGTTGTGCGGGTGTCGTCCGACGCCACGGGTAAAGAACATCCGCTTCGCAACGCGTGGGCCCATCGGCACCTCCGGTCGGCTATGCCAGCTAAAACGCGATGACGCCGCGTGACCATTCGTCCGGTAAGGTGGGGGTTCACCACCGCCGGGGCGGTGAAGGTCCGCGGCTGGAAGTCCAGCAGTATAGCCGCTGCCGGCGGCGGCTCAATTGAGCCCGGCGGGGGCGCCGGATTTTTCCGCCCCGGTTTGGATCCCCGCCGGACCATTTCAACACTTGGGGTGGATGTGGAGCCACGACGTCGGCTGGGGCCCGGCGTCGCATCCGGGAGCTGCGGTTGTCGCAACCCGGAGAGGAAGAAGCGTTCGCGTTTCCGCGAATTGAGGTCGGTCGGCAGTCTGGCCCCAGGCTGCCGGCCGACCTCGCGTTGATGCGCACCCCACCGACTCCGCCCGCCCGCCCCGCGCCGCCGTGACAGCCGCGCCCGCCCGCGATTAGCATGCTGGCAAGCATTCGCGCGCAGCGGCCGCGCGGCCCTTCCGACATCCCCGCCCAGCAGGAGGTTTGACCGTGGAACTGCCCCTTGACGGCCTGGCACAGCGTGTGATGGTCTGTGACGGCGGCTGGTCGACGCAGCTCGTGAAGCGCGGCTTCCCGGCCGACGCGATGGCCGAGAGCGCCAACCTGACGCATCCCGACCTGGTGAAGCAGCTGGCGACGGAGTACGCGGACGCCGGGGCGGAGATCATCATCACCAACACGTTCTCGGCCAACCGGTTCAGCCTGGCGCGGCACGAGCGGCTGGACGAGCTGGAGGCGATCAACCGCGAGGGGGCGGCCGCGGCCAAGGAAGCGGTCGGTGACCGGGCCGTGATCGTGGGTTCGATCGGGCCGAGCGGCAAGATGCTGGCGGTCAAGGAGGTCACCGAGGAGGAGCTGGCCGAGTCGGCCACGCAGCAGGCCCAGGCGCTGGCGGCCGGGGGCGTCGACGCGATCGTGCTGGAGAC
>CAZCKC010000076.1:13579-16743 GCA_964499235.1 uncultured Planctomycetales bacterium
GGCTGCTGCGGCAGCGGCCCCGAGCACATCGCGAAGGTGGCGGCGGTGGTGAAGCGGAGCGGGAAGTAAGGGGGGCATGCGGGCGGGCGTCCCGCCCGCCGTGGCTTGATAGTAAGCGAACGACGGCGAGCGAGACGCCCGTGCCAGCAACGTTTTTAGAAGCGACCCCCGTGGTCGGGCCTGGTCGCGGCTACAGGTACGCCCCCGCCCAGCCGAGGTTGGTGCGGGCGAACTCGGTGCCGCTGTCGTCCTCGTGACGGAAGTTGGCTTCGACGTTGGCGCTGAGCTTGTTCTGCTCGATGACGGTGTTGTCGGCCTTGTGCAGCCAGATGCCCACGCGGTTGTCCTGGATGTCGTTATTCCGGATCTGGTGGTCGCGCGGGCGGAGCTCGGGCTTGCCGGCGTTCTCGGGCTCGGCCGGTCGGATGCCGTGGTCGCGGTCGGCGTAGATGCCGATGCCGACGTGATTCTTGAACAGCTTGTTCTCCTCGATCGTCCAGTCGTGGCTGGTCTTGTTGTCGTCGCCGGCGGTCTGGAACTGCTCGATGTAGCGGGTCCAGATCAGGATGCCGTGGCCGTTGGACTGGAAGTCGTTGCCCTTGACGGTGAAGTTCGCGCCGTGCTCGACGGCGATGCCGGCCTGGCGGTTGTAGAGCATGCGGTTGCCCTCGAGCACGTTGTCCTTCGAGTAGCCGAGCCAGAAGCCGTAGTTGCAGCGGTCAGCCCAGTTGTTGCGGAAGATATTGCCGGTGGAGAAGGTGGCTTCAAAGGCGATGTTCGGGCTGAGCGAGCCGTCGTTCTCCTCGAAGAGGTTGTCGGCGCAGTTGACGTCCTCGCCCTGCGGGTTGCGGCCGGCGAGGAAGAAGCCGTCACCGCCGAGGCGGGCGAAGTTGCGGTAGAAGTGGTTCTTGCAGCTCTTGTTGATGATCAGAAAGCCGGTGGCGTCGGCGCCCATGTGGCCGTAGCCGCCCTGGCCGACCTTGCCGTGGGGGTGGTCGTCGTCGATGTCGCGCGGCTGCCAGCGACAGCAATAGTCGCACCAGTTGTAGCTGAACTCGCTCTCGGAGGTGTTGTTGAGGTGGATGCCGAAGCCGCTGTTGAAGTTGGCGTTGTTGCGGGTGACGGTGAGCTTCTTGCAGTTGTAGGTCTGCAGGCCGTTCATCTGGTGGGCGATGTGGTTGTCGCTGACGGTGCACTTCTCGCAGTCGATCAGCGTGATGGCGGCGCCGTAGGCCTGGTCGGCGGGGGTCCAGATGTCGAGGAAGATGGTGTTATCGTCGACCTCGGCGGTGCCGGTGATGTGGTTGTGCTCGAGGCGGACCTTCTCGCACTCGACGGCCTTGATGCCGGTGTGGTAGTCGCGAATTTTAAGGTTCTTGATGGTGACCTTCTTGAGGTCCTGGAGGCTGACGCCGACGCCTTCACGGTTGGCGCCGACGAGCGTGGCGCCGTTGCCGTCGATCTCGATCTCGTCCTTGGCGACGGTGAGGCCGGCGGGCAGGACGTAGACGCCCGGCGCGAAGGTGACGCTTTCCTTGATCTCCAGGCCGTCGGTGGGCGTGATGGTTTCCTGAGGCATAACTGACTTCCTTCCATTGATCATCGCGATGGTCGCCGACCGGTGTCCCGCGGCTGCCTTGGCCGGCGGTTCACTGGTCGGGGTAGATATCTAGCGCCGTGTTCCACTCCCGCAGCTTGGCGACTCGGGCGGCGGGGTCGGTGGGCAACTGGAGCGGGCGGCCGCGGCAGTCGATGACGAGTCCGACGATGCCGCCGTTGACCTCGCGCTCGACGGGGTCGCCGGGGCCGGCGCCGACGTCGAAGCCCTTGGCGGGGGTGGCGACGACGCGGGCCTTGGTGCCTTCGGGCATGGGGACGAGCTTCAGGTCGCCGACCTTGACCGTGTGGGTTTCGCGGGCGCCGTTTTGGTGGACCTCGACCTTGAGGCAGGGGGCGCCGTCTTTCCACTTGTTGCCGACGGGGGCGATGCAGAAGCCGAGGCGGATGAGGCAGTCCTTGTTGAAGACCTCGAGCGCGGCCCGTTCGTTGACGGTGCTGAGGACGCCGAGCTGGGGCATCATGAAGATCGAGTCGACGGTGAGCTCGGTGAAGCCCTCGGGGGCGTAGCCGTCCATCATCATGAGGGCGGCCTGGCTGCGGCGGGGGCTGTGGGAGAGGACGCCGCCGGAGCCGACGATCATGTCGAGGGACATCATGTCGACGAGCGTGGCGCCGGAGGTCTTCTGGCTGAAGGCGTCGGCGATGGTGCGCTGCTGCTGGATGCCCTTGAGGCCGACGGCCATCTGCTTGTGCTGGACGAAGGCGAGGCGGAGGGCCTCGCGGCTGATGGCCTGCTCGATCATGAGCTCGTCGAGCGTCTGGGGGATGGTGGTGGGGCGGATCATCTTGTTGCGGATGCGGTTGCGGATGTCGACCTCGTCGAGGTCGAGGGGCACCCAGCGGATGACGTTCTCGAAGCCGGCCTCGGCGACGACGTTGAAGATCGAGTAGCTCATGCCGAGGTTGGCGCTGACGGTGCGGTTGAAGACGGTGTCGCTGTGGGGGTCTTCCTGGTCGCTGCGGAAGACGCTGAAGACGTCGGTGGTGGCGCCGCCGATGTCCATGCCGACGACCTGGATGCCCTCGCGCTCGGCGATGAGCTGCATGATCAGGCCGACGGCGCCGGGGGTCGGCATCAGCGGGACGGTGGTCCAGGTCATCAGCTTGCTGTAGCCGGGGGCCTGGGCCATGACGTGCTCGAGGAAAAGGTCGTGGATCTTGTCGCGGGCGGGCTGGAGGTTCTCGGTCTCCAGCGTGGGACGGAGGTTGTCGGTGACGTAGAGCGCGGCCTTCTGCTCGAGGATGCGGCGGATCTCGTCCTGGGCCTGGTTGTTGCCGGCGAAGATGACGGGAAGCTTGAAGCCCATGCCGAAGCGGGGCTTGGGGTCGGCAGCGCCGATGATCTCGGCCATCTCGACGACGTGCTTGACCGTACCGCCGTCGGTGCCGCCGGAGACGAGGATCATGTCGGGACGCATCGCGCGGATGCGCTCGATCCGCTCGTGGGTGAGGCGGCCGTCGTTGGTCGCGAGGGTGTCCATGACGATCGCGCCGGCGCCGAGGGCAGATCGGAAGAGCACACGTCTGAACTCCAGTCACGTGAA
>CAZCKC010000077.1:0-16710 GCA_964499235.1 uncultured Planctomycetales bacterium
CGCGCACTCATGCGCGGCGCCGATGCGCTCGTCATGCTCCAGAACATTTCCGGCGAAGGCCGCGACGTGATCGCCGGCAAGCTCTTTGAATACCTGGCGGCCCGGCGGCCAATCCTCGGCGTGGTGCCGCCCGACGGCGGCGACGCCTGGCTGCTGCGCGAAACGGACGCCGGCGCAGTAACCGGCATCACCGACCCGCAGGCGGTCGCGGACGCCATCCGGGCCTTGTGGCAACGCTGGCAGGCGGGCACGCTGGCCGGCGCAGTCGACCCGACGGCCGTCACCCAGTACGCGCGCCGGGCGCTCGCACGTCGGCTCGCGGCGCTCTTCGACAAGGCCTTAACCGCGCCGACCGCCGCCCCAACCCGCGCCGACCCAGCCGTACACGAAATGCGTCGGTGAGCCGCGTGCCTACTGAACGTCCTCAGATCCTCTTCGTCACCCACCTCCCACCCCTCCCGATCACCTTCGGCGGGCAGGTCCGCATCGCCAACCTCGCCCGGCTGCTACGCGAGTTCACCGACCTCACGCTCCTCGTCCTGGCCGAAGAGATCACCCCCGAACAGGAAACCGCCACCCGCGCCGAGTTCCCCACCGTCGAAATCTGGCCGCAGCCCCCAATCGCCCCCGTCACCGGCTTCTGGTCGCTCCAGCAGCGCCGCTGGAAGATCATGAAAGATGCGCTCCTACCGCCCGCCTTGCCCCCGAGCACCCGCAAACGCTTCGAACAGCTCCGCGCCAACTTCGACCTCGTCTGGTGCGAGCAGGTGCTCGTCGCCGAGCTGCTCCGCATCACCGACGGCCGGCGGATGCTGCTCGACCTCGACGACCTGCACTTCATGAAGTACCAGCAGATGATCCGCCTCGAGACCACCCCAGTCCGCAAGCTCCGCGCCGCCTGGCAAGCGTGGGCCTGGCGCCGCCGCGAACTGCGCTTGCTCCCGCGCTGCGCCACCATCGGCGTGTGCAGCGCCGACGACCGGGCACTGCTCAACCACCCGAACGTCCAAGTGATCCCCAACGGCTACGCCGCCCCCGCCGCGCCGCCCGCCTGGCAGCCCGCCACCGAGCCGTGGCTCGGCTTCATCGGCCGCCTCGACTACCTCCCCAACCGCGACGGCCTCGCCTGGTTCATCCGTACCGTCTGGCCGCTCGTCCACGCCCAACGCCCCGACGCCCGCCTGCGCGTCGTCGGCAAGATCCCGCCCACCGCCGATTACCTCTACGCCCCGGGCATCGAAGCCCTCGGCTTCGTCCCCGACGCCGCGGCCGAGATGAACCAGTGGTGTGCGATGGTCGTGCCGCTGCGCATCGGCGGCGGTACGCGGATCAAGATCCTCGAGGCCTTCAGCCGCCGCTGCCCCGTCGTCTCAACCACGCTCGGCGCCTACGGACTCGGCACCCGCTCCGGCCACGAGCTGCTCATCGGCGACGAACCGCAATCTCTCGCCGACCAGTGCCTGGCCATGCTCGAACAGCCCGAGCGCGGCGAACCGCTCAGCGCCGCCGCCTGGACGCTCTTTACCACACGCTTCACCTGGCCGAAGATCGGCGAACAGGTCGAGCAAGCCGTCGCCGCAACGCTCGATCAGCCGGCGCAGTGAATCGAGATCACACCACCGCGTTTGCGCTGGCTCAGCGGGTTGCGGCCGCAACCCCGGCGGCATGCACCGGCACGACCGTCCCGGTGGCACAGTCGTAGATCCAGTCGGCCGCTGCTATCTCGTGGCCGCTGATCGCGACGCGGCCCGCGCCCGGCGAGACCGGGCAATCGGGCATCCCGGCTTCAAGGTAGGGACCGAAACGAAAGTGCGCACTCGGCACCGCCGCCGTCCGGCCGCCCGCGTCCGAGTACTGCGTCAACTGCGCGACGACCGCTGCCGCGGAACCCGCCGGCTGGTCCGGGCCGGCGGCCCGCTGTCCCGGCCACGCTCCATGGTCGAAACAGTAGCGCTCAATCGCGTTGCGCAGGATCTTGAGTTGCGTGTCCGAAGCGACGACGCGGTCATCACCGCCCGCCGCCCGGCTGGCCTGCGGCTGCACCATCGCCGCGAGCACCGCCAGGATCGCGGTCGCGGCAACCAGCTCCCACAACGGCAGCCGACGTTCAGCCATGAGTCGAAGCTCCGGTTACCGCGTCTAATGACTGCGTTTGAAGCGCCGTCGGGCCCGTCACCGCTTCGGGCGTCGCCAGCGTCAGACCTGCAGTCCGCGCCTTATCGAGCTGCGCGAGCGCCCGCATCAGCAGCGTCTCGCCGTCCTCACCGACCTCGCCGCGAACCAACCCGCCGCGCACGGTCAGCTTCAACGTGTCAAGCGGGTCGAGCGTCCCGATCACCTCGTCGCGGACATCATCAAGGATCAGCTTGGCGACGGTCGCCCCCAGACCGACATCGGCCCGCTGCATCACGACGACGAAACGATCGTCGTTGAAGCGCCCGATCAAGTCGTCCGTGTGCAGGTGCGCCCGTAGCGCCTGCCCCAGCCGCTGCAGCAACTGGTCGCGCTCCTGGTAGTGCCCTTGGTCATCCAGCCGCCGCAAGCCCTCGAGGCCCACCGCCAGCACCGCCACCGGCTCCCCCCGCCGGGCGGCCGTCGCGCTGTGCCGCATCGCGTCCAGCACCTCCGCCCGGTTCAGCAGCCCGGTCTGCGCATCAAGCTGCCGCGCCGCCGCCAACGCGTTCACCCCGCAAACGTGCGCCCAGCAGAGCTGCATCAGATCCCGGACCGCAAAGCCGACGCTCGGCCGGTTGAGCTGCGTCTGCTCCAGATCGCCGATGGCGATCACCATCTGCGTGTGCCCCTGCGCCCGCAATGGCAGGATCCAGCACCAGCGCGGCTCGAGATCGCTCCGCCCCGTGCTCTTCGAGCGGGCGAACACCTGCCCCGTCTGGATCGCGTAGCCGAGCACGCCGCCCGCGGGGTTCGGCACCTCCTCGTCGCACTTGTGCCCGAGCGCGAGCGGCTCGAGCGTCTGGTCCGCCTCGCGGTACGCATACACCCGCACGTGCCGCGCGCCGAGCCGCTCACGCAGCGCCTGGCGCACGAACCGCGCGAAGCCCTGCCACGGCAGGTCGTTACGCCCGTTCACCGCCCCCGTACCGGTCCACGCCTGAAAGTCCGAGATCAGCCCACCCAGCACCGATTCGATCGACCGGCTGAACTGCGCGTCGGTCGCCGGCGTCCACGAATTCGTTCCCGGCGTCTGCTCAAACTGCGACCGCGAGCGCCGCAGCAACTCCGACAGGTCCGTCCCGCCAAACCGCTCGTTGAAGTCGTTGGCCCCCGCCACGCGCCCAACCAGCAGGAAGATCGTCACCGCCACCAGCATGAACGCCCAGTGGACAACCGACGCCTCACCACCGATCTTCGCCACCCCGATCGACAACGCGATCGCCATGATGATCCCGAGGCCGGCCGCCACGCCGCTGCCAAGGTTGCGGCAGAGCAGCACGAACGCGGCGCCGGCCGAAAAGACCAGCGAGAGAATCGTCGCCGCCTGGATCGTCCGCGACCGGTCGGGTTCGAGCGAGTAGAGCAGCGCCATGGCCACCACCGCGATCGCCGCCGCGATGACGCGGAGCGGCGTCTCGAGCGGCACGCGTCCTGGGGTCATGCCAGATTCTCCCGTGAATGGCGCAGCGGCTCGGACAGTCCGGTCAGCGGCAGCGGTGCCGGTTCATGCTCAAACCCAACTTCGTTGGCCAGGTGCGGGAACAGCCGCGCAAACTCCGGCGCCTGCTCCCGCATGTATTCTTGCATTCGTTTGATGAAGACGTCGGTAATGAGCGGATCGGAAATCCGGCCCGCCCCCTCCCGTAAGATTTGAAACGCCTTGGCCGCCGGGTACTTCGCCCGATAAGAACGCGTCGACGTGAGGGCGTCGAACATGTCCGCGACGTGAATCACGCGGCCCGCCAGCGGGATGTCGCTGCCAACGCGCCCCTCGGGATAGCCGCTGCCGTCGTGATTCTCGTGATGATACAGGACCCCCGGCAGGATCGGCTTCAACGCCGGCACCGGCTCGAGCATCGCGTGACTGAGCACGGGATGCCGCTTGATCACCTCGTACTCCTCCGGCGTCAAACGTCCGGGTTTGTTCAGGATCGCCTCCGGTACCCCGATCTTCCCCACGTCGTGCAGGATCCCGCCCCACTCCAGGTTCTGCCGCACGTTGTGCGCCACCCCCAAGGCCTCGCCCAACATCCGCGCGAGCGCCCCCACCCGCTCCGAATGCCCGCTCGTGTACGGATCCTTCGCGTCGATCGCGTTCGCCAGCACCCGCACCGTCTGAAAGCCCACCTGCTCGAGCTGCCGCATCATCAGCAGGTTGCTCAGCACGTGCCCGCCATACCCCAACACCGCCTCCGACGCGATCACGTCCCGCGAGTCGAACGCTGCCGCGCTCGCCGGCCGCAACGCGATCACCACCCGCGGCCCCGCGTCCGCCCGGTGCAGCGTCCCGAGCAACACCCGCGCCTGCCCCAGCTCCGCGTGCTGCTCCCGGCTGAGCACCGGCGCCATCGTGCGGTGCCGCTGCCGGCACTCCGCAATCTGCCCCTTCAATACCCGCCGCAAACGTCGCGCATCCAGCGCCGACCCGCCCGCCCCCTTCCGCCCGCCAACCCGCGCGCACCGCCGCCCGTCATGAACAAAGAGGTCCGTCGCCGCCAGCATCCGGCCCCACCGCCGGATCAGCGTCCGCTCGACGGCCTCCGGATCCCGGTAGGCCGCGATCTGGTCCGAAATCTCGAAGATCAGGTTGAGCTGTTCGTAAGAACGGATCAGCTCGCCGCTGAGCATCTCGTTCTCGTTGCATAGCAGCTCGAGGCGGGAAACGACGCCGGCCAGCTCCGGGGGGTCCGCTGGCAGGCCGGCCGCCCCTGCGACCGCTCCCCGCCCATTTGATTTGGTTTCACCCACGCCGATCACACCCGGAAGAAAACCCGTCGTCCTTGCCCGGGGGTTATCGAGTCCTTGCGCGACCAGCATCGGTGCACGCCCAGCGCCCGATAAGAGGACGCCGCACCGACCCGCCGTCGGCGGCCGCGTTCAAGTAGGTGGGTTGATAATCGCCCGCTGCCGCGCGCCCGCGCCGCGCGCCGCCGGCACCTAGCGCTCCCGGAACCAGCGGATCGTCTCGGCCAGCCCCGCCGCCCGGTCGACCCGCGGCCCCCAGCCGAGCGCTGCCTGCGCCCGCGTAATGTCAGGCCGCCGCTGCTCCGGATCGTCCGCCGGCCGGTCGACGAACTCGATCTCGCTATCCGATCCAGCCAGCTGCACGACTTCCGCGGCAATCTGCCGGACGGTGACCTCGGCCGGGTTCCCGATGTTCACCGGCCCGATCACGTCGCTGTTCATCAGCGCGATCTGCCCCGCGACCTGGTCCGTGATAAAGCAGAAGCTCCGCGTCTGCGCGCCGTCACCGTGCACCGTCACCGGCACGCCCCGCAGCGCCTGGTCGATGAAGGTCGGCAGCGCCCGCCCGTCGTCGCGCCGCATCCGCGGCCCGTACGTGTTGAAGATCCGCACGACGCGAACGTCAACATCGTGCTGCCGACAGTACGCCGTGATCAGCGCCTCCGCGTAGCGCTTCCCCTCGTCATAGCACGACCGCGGCCCGATCGGGTTCACATGCCCCCAGTAGTCCTCCGGCTGCGGGTGAACCTGTGGGCTCCCGTAAACCTCGCTCGTGCTCGCATGCAGCAGCCGCGCCCCCTTCTCCCGCGCCAACTCCAGCAGGTTCCGCACCCCCCGCGAGCACGTCTCCAGGATCTCCAGCGGCTTCGTCTTGAAGTCGATCGGCGACGCCGGACACGCCTCGTTGTAAATCTGGTCCACCGCCCCCGCCACCGCGATCGGCCGGCAGATATCGTGCTCGACAAACGTGAACCGCGCGTGCTGACCAAGCTCCGCAACGTTCGCCCGCCCCCCGCTGCTGAAGTTGTCCAGCCCGACCACCACGTGGCCGTCCGCCAACAGCTCCAGCGCCAAGTTCGAGCCGATGAACCCCGCACACCCCGCGACCACGATCCGCACGCGCCCCTCCTTGCCTCCGCCCCCAGCCCTGACAGCGCCGTCAGCCCGGATCCGCCGGCTGCCCTGCTATAGTCTGATAGATGCCGCCCCAAGGCAACCGTTTCCCAGGGGACCGCAATGGCCGAATCATCGACCACGTCATTGAAATCGCTGCTCGCACAAAACACCGCCGAGGCCGACCCCGCCCTCGTCCAAACCGCAGGCGACGCTGTCCGCTGCTTCGCCTGCGCCCACCGCTGCCTGGTCAAGCCCGGCCGTGCCGGCGTCTGCCGCGTCCGCTTCCGCGACGGCCACGGCCCGCTCCGCGTCCCGTTTGGCTACGTCGCCGGCCTCGCCGTCGACCCGCTCGAAAAGAAGCCCTTCTTCCACGCCTTCCCCGGCCGCGACGCGCTCTCGTTCGGCATGCTCGGCTGCGACCTGCATTGCTCCTACTGCCAGAACTGGATCACCAGCCAGGCGCTCCGCGACGACGCCGCCGTCGCCGCCCCACGCTTCGTCACCGCCGAGCAGCTCGTCGACCTCGCGATCGAACACGACTGCCCCGTGGTCACGAGCACCTACAACGAGCCGCTGATCACCAGCGAGTGGGCCGTCGCCGTGATGAGGCTGGCCCGCGAGCGCGGCCTCCGCGGCGCCTACGTCTCCAACGGCAACGCCACGCCCGAGGTGCTCGAGTACATCCGCCCCGCCGTCGACCTCTACAAGATCGACCTGAAGTGCTTCGACGACAAGGCCTATCGCCAGCTCGGCTGCACCCTGCAAAGCGTGCTCGACACGATCCGCCTCACCAAGGAGATGGGCTTCTGGGTCGAGGTCGTCACGCTCGTCGTCCCCGGCTTCAACGACAGTGACGAGCAACTCCGCCGCAGCGCCGAGTTCCTCGCCGGCGTCTCCGACGAGATCCCCTGGCACATCACCGCCTTCCACCCCGATTACAAGCTCTCCGACCCCCCCCGTACGCCGCCCGAAACGCTCCTCAAAGCCTACGACCTCGGCAAGCAGGCCGGCCTGAAGTTCGTCTACCCCGGCAACCTCCCCGGCCGCGTCGACGACAAGGAAGACACCTACTGCCCCAATTGCCAGGAAAAGGTCATCCAGCGCACCGGCTTCCAGGTCCGCCGCAACCGCCTCGACGACCAAGGCCGCTGCCCCGCCTGCGAAACCCGCCTCCCCGGCGTCTGGTCGTAATGCGACCGCCAGCGTTGTAACGGCCGGGCTCCGTACCGGCCGTTACCGCGCAGCGCGACGGCGCCGCCGCGCTAGTCGAACACCACCGTCTTGTTCTGGCTGACCAGGATCCGGTCGTCGATGTGCAGCCGCACCGCCCGCGCGAGCACCACCCGCTCCAGGTCCCGCCCCTTCATCACCAGCGCCTCGACCGTGTCACGATGGCTGGTCGCCACGGTCTCCTGGGCAATAATCGGTCCCGCATCCAAATCCTCGGTCACGTAGTGGCTCGTCGCCCCGATCATCTTCACCCCGCGGTTATACGCCTGCTTGTAAGGCGACCCGCCCGCGAACGCCGGCAAGAAACTGTGGTGGATATTGATGACCCGGTCCGGGTATTGATGAATGAACGTCGGCGAGAGAATCTGCATGTACCGCGCCAGCACCACGAAATCCACCTCGGCCGCCGCCAGCAAGTCCAGCATCCGCCGCTCCTGCGCCAGCTTCGTCTGCGGCGTCACCGGGCAGAGCTCGAAGTCCACCCCCGCCTCGGCCGCCAGCGGCGCCAGATCCGGATGATTCGAGATGATCAGCGGCAACTCGACCGGCAACTCGTGGTTCTTCCACCGCCACAGCAGGTCCGACAGGCAGTGCCCTTGCTTGCTCACCAGCACCGCCATCCGCTTCAGCGGCGTGTCCCAGTTGATCTGCCACTTCATGTTGAACCGCCGCGCCAGCGGCTCCCACGCCGCATCAAACGTCTCGGGCGCCAGCGCAAAGCCCGCCCGCTCGATCACGCAGCGCATGAAGAACTCGTTGTGATCCAGATCCGTGTGCTGGTCCGCATCTAGCAGGTTGCCGCCCTGCTCGGAAATGAACGTGGTGACGGCCGCGACAATGCCGCGGGCATCCGGACAGGCGATCAGCAGGCGAACGCGGTGGTGTTGCATGCCCCCATCATCGGCCGCCGGTCCCCCTTCCGCCAGACCATCCCACTCGCCAGATCACCACGCCTGATCGCCGGGTCCGAAAATCGACGCCGAAGCCGGTCAACCCTCAGCGCCGCAGGCCTGCCCGGACCTCCTGCAGCAGCTCCCGCATCCGGTCCGCCTGCTGCTCGAGCTGCTCCAGCCGCGCTTCGAGCGTCACCGCCTCCCCGTCGACCGCCGGCAGCAGCTCGCGGGCCTGCCGCGCCTGCGCCTCGCTCATTGCACTGATCACCACCCCGATCAGCAGGTTCAAGACGATCATCGTCCCGAACAACACGAACGAGACAAAGTAGATCGCGCCGACCAACGGCTGCGCCTTGGGCACCGGGTCCACCCCGGCCCCCGCCAGCCCCTCAATCCGGTAATGATCCGACCCGAAGATTTGGATGTACATCAGGTCGGTCCAGTCCTCCAGCGTCACCACCCGGAACAGCGACAGCATCGACGCGTGCAGCGACCCGAAGTGCAGCGGATCATTCGCCCCGAACAGCCCCGTCCCGATCACCGCGTACACGTAAAACAACAGGAACATCAACAGCGCGACGTAACCGATCGACGGGATCGCATGCAGCAAGCCGTTCACGATGACCTGCAGCCGTGGCAACGTGCTGAACAACCGCATCACCCGCAGCACCCGCGCCAGCCGCAGGACGGCCGCGAACTGCCCGCCCAACGGCAACAGGCAGATCACCACGATCACGAAATCGAAGACGTTCCACGCGTCCCGGAAAAACCGCCAAGGCCGCCGCCCCTCCCCGCCAATCCGCAGGGCAATCTCCACCGCGAAGAGCCAGATCAGGACCTGATCGAGCGTCTTCAGCACCGGCCCCCAGCGCGCCATCAGCGCCGGGTAGGTCTCCAACCCGACAATTAGGCTCGCAAACAGGATCGCGCCCAGTACCGCGTTCCGAAACGGCACCGAGTGCGTCAGGTGAAACAGCCGATCGGGCAACGAGCCCCGCGGGTGCGGGCTGGCGTCAGCGGGCGTGGAGTAGGTGGACATTAAGACGGCTCGCACCGACCAACCAAGATCACGTCATCGCGAGAATCATAGTCGCGGGTTGATGACCGCAACACGCGCCCAGCCGTCCGCCACTCAGGCGTCGAATTCCGCCGGCAGCAGCCCCTCGGCAATCTCCTCCAACGCATCCCGATCGTGGATCTGGATCCGCTGGTCCGGCAGCCCGGCGATCACGCCCGTATCGATCAACCGCCGCAGTGTCCGCGACAGCGTCTCGCTGGTCAGGTTGAGATGGCTCGCCAGGTCCTTCCGCAGCATCGGCAACGCAAAGGGGATCTCCTCGCCAGCCGGGGCAGCCGTCAAGAGGTACCGCGCCACTCGCCCGCTGGCATCCCGCAGGACCACGTCCTCGAGCAGTCCGACCAGCTGCCGCACCCACCGCGACATCCCCGCCAAGAGCTGCAGGCACAGCGTGTGATGGCTGCGCAGCAGCGCCTGGAACCGGTGGGCCGGAATCAGCGCACAGACGCTCGGCTCGAGCGCCTCGGCGTGGGCCGGACAACGAAAGCCCCCCATCACCGCCACCTCGGCAAACGTCTTGCCCGGCTCGGCGAAGTGCAGTACGTGCGTCTTGCCCTGGGCCGAAACCTGGTACACCCGCACCAACCCGCTCGCCACGATGTACAGCCCCGGCACCTCGTCGCCGTGCGAGAAAATTCGCGCTCCCTTGGCGAATTTTTTCGTGACCGCCTCCCGCGCCAGCAGCCCGACCGATTCGTCGTCCAACTCCCTGAAAATGCTGCACTTGCGAATCGTGTCCTCGTGCGGCATCGGCGTCCTTTCTCGGTGCGGGACAGCGGAATCTCGGCGGCTTGATCCAGGTCAATGAGCCCGGGGTCCAATTCTCCGAAACTCCACGCAGATGGGCAAGCACAGCCCGCGGCCCCCCGCAGTGCAACCAGGAGTCACCCGATGATTCGCGAAGTGGTCCAGATCAACGAAAGCAAGTGCGACGGCTGCGGGCTCTGCGTCCCGGCCTGCGAAGAAGGCGCCATCCGCATCGTCAACGGCAAGGCCAAGCTCGTCAGCGACCGCCTCTGCGACGGGCTCGGCGCCTGCCTCGGCCACTGCCCCCGCGGCGCCATCACGATCGAGCGGCGCGCGGCCGAGGAGTTCGACGAAGCCGCCGTCCACGCCGCCCAGGCCGCCGCCGCGCCCCCGAGCCATCAGACCTTGCAGACGCTCGCCTCCGAACGCCCGGCAGCAACCCACCTCCACGGCGGCGGCTGCCCCGGCAGCCGCCTCGTCCGGTTCCAGCGCGACTCCGAGCCCGCTCCCGCAACCAGCCCGGCAACCCCCCAGCGCGCTGAGCTCACCCATTGGCCGGTGCAGCTCCGGCTTCTCCCGCCCCAGGCCCCGGTGCTGCGGAACGCCCGCCTGCTGATCGCGGCCGACTGCGTCCCCGTCGCCTACGCCAGCTTTCAGCAGGAAATGCTCAAGGACCGGGCGGTGCTCATCGGCTGCCCGAAATTCGACGACCTCGCCGGCTACACCGAGAAACTGACGGCGATCCTCGCGCTCAACGACCTCGAAGAAGTCGTCGTCGCCCGGATGGAGGTGCCGTGTTGCCTCGGCATCACGGCAGCGGTCGAGCAGGCCCGCGCCCAGGCCGGCGTCGACACGCCGGTGCGCGAGATCGTGATCGGCGTGGACGGCACGAAACGCGGCGAGCGCGTGCTCGAACCCGCGGCCGCGCCGGTCCAGCAGAATTGCAACCTTTAGCCCAACCCCAAAGGAGTGGCGATGTACTGCAATCAATGTGAACAGGTCTATCAGGGTGTCGGCTGCACCAACATCGGCGTCTGCGGCAAGGATCCCGACATGCAGTCGCTTCAGGAGACGCTGCTGTATGGCCTGAAGGGCATGGCGTCCTACGCCCACCACGCCCGCCGCCTCGGCATGGTCGACGAGGACGTCGACGCGTTCGTCGAAGAAGCGCTCTTCGCGACCGTCACCAACGTGAACTTCGACCTCGACAGCCTGTTCGAGCTCGTCCTCGACTGCGGCAAGTGGAACCTCCGCGTCATGCAGATGCTCGACGAAGGCCACGTCCGGCAGCTCGGCCAGCCGGCGCCCACAACCATCTACGAAGGCACCAAGGCCGGCCTCGGCATCCTCGTCACCGGCCACGACATGGTCGACCTCCACGACCTGCTCGTGCAAACCAAAGGCACCGGCATCAACATCTACACGCACGGCGAAATGCTGCCGGCGCACATGTACCCCGAGCTCAAGCAGTTCGACCACCTCGTCGGCCACTTCGGCGACGCCTGGCAAAAGCAGAAGAAGGAGTTCGCCGAGTTCACCGGCCCGATCCTCGCCACGACCAACTGCGTCCTCATCCCGCGCGAGGTCTACAAGGACCGCCTCTTCACCACTCGCGTCACGGCCGTTCCGGGCGGCAAGCGCCTCAAGACCAACGACTTCAGCGCCGTGATCGAGGCGGCCAGGAAGTCGCAGCCCCTCGTCGACCAGAAGGTCCGCGAGACCACGATCGGCTTCCACCACAGCGTGCTCACCGGCCTCGCGGACAAGATCCTCTGCGCGGTGCAGAGCGGCAAGCTCAACCACTTCTTCGTCATCGGCGGCTGCGACGGTGCCGAGCCCGGCCGGAACTACTTCGCCGACTTCGCCGCCAACACCCCCCAGGACTCGATCATCCTCACGATGGGCTGCGGCAAATTCCGCATCCGCAACGAGGACGTCGGCACGATCCAGATCGACGGCGTCGGCGAGATCCCCCGCATCCTCGACATGGGCCAGTGCAACGACAGCTACGGCGCCATCCAGGTCGCCGTCAAGCTGGCCGATGCACTCGGCATCGGCGTCAACGACCTGCCGCTCACGATCGTGCTCAGCTGGTTCGAGCAGAAGGCCGTCGCCGTCCTGCTCACCCTGCTGCACCTCGGCGTCCGCGGTATCCGCATCGGGCCGGCCGCCCCCGCGTTCGTCTCGCCGAACGTCTTCAAGATCCTGCAGGAGAAATACGACCTGCGCCTCACGAATACCGACCCGCGGGCCGACCTCGAGGCCGCCCTCGCCGGCAAGTAACACCACCCGCACGCCGGTCGGCGCCCCGACCAACCGCAGCCGATCGGCGTGCACCCCTTTCCACCCCGGGCCGACCCATGCTCAGCCTGCTGAAACGCACCCCGCCGAGCACCCAGACATCCGCGGCCATCCGCCGCGATCTCCGCACCGTCGCCGCCTTCATCCAAATCTACTGCGACGCCCGCCACGCCGACCGCGACCGCTCACCCGCCACCGTCCTCCGACAGCCCGCCCGCCACATCGTCGGCCGCGACGTGACCCTCTGCCGCGCCTGTGAGAAGCTCCTCGCCCACGCCACCGTCAAGCGACAGCACTGCCCCTTCGATCCCAAGCCCCTGTGCAAGGCCTGTCCCGCGCACTGCTACGCCCCGCGTTACCGCCGACAGATCCGTGCCGTGATGCGTTACGCCGGCATGCGGTTGCTGCTCAGCGGCCGCGTGGATTACCTTTGGCACCTGCTACGCTGACTCCGCAGCCAACCAACCGCCCCGGGACACCGCCCATGAGTGGCCAATCCAACACCCCCTTCGACCTCGACCCCGACTTCTACGCCCAACTCATCGACTTCGACAAACGCCTCGCCCGCGAAGCCCCCTTCCTCCAACAACACCTCGCCCGCGCGCCCGGCCAGCGCGTGCTCGAGCTCGCCTGCGGCACCGGCCACCACGCCGTCGCACTCTCCGAATGGGGCTTCGACGTCACCGCCACCGACGCCAGCCCCGCCATGATCGACTACTGCGAGCGAACACACGGCGACAGCCCCCAGCGCCGCTGGACCGTACTGGAACTCGAGCAGCTCAACCGCCTGCCCGGCCGCTTCGACGCGATCATCTGTCTCGGCAACTCGCTGGCCCTGCTGCCAGACAAAGCAACGGTCGACGGCGTGCTGACACAGATCGCCGCCCACCTCGCGCCCGGCGGAATCTGCATCCTCCAGGTGCTCAACCTCTACCGCCTCGCCGACGGCCCGTTGCTCTGGCAGCGGGTGCGCGAGATGACGCTGCACGGCCGCAACTACCTGATCGTGAAAGGCGTGCACCGCTGCGGCAACCGCGGCTACGTGAACGTCGTCCAGCTGGATCAGGCCGCGCTCGGCGACCTCTCGCACTGCCGCTCCACCCCGCTGCTCGCCCTCGAACCCACCGAGTTGGCGCCCGCCGCCGCCCAGGCCGGCCTCGTCGAGCTCGCGTTCTTCGGCAGCTACGCCGGCATCCCGTTCGACACCGCGACCAGTAACGACCTGATCGTGGTCGCCCGCCGCGGCCCCGCGGCCTGACCGCCACTCAGCTTCAAAGCCCCGGCAGCATCTCCGCCAACCGAAACACGCTGAGCGCCACGAACAGCCCGTGGATGCCCGCCAGCAAGAGGTAGGGCAGCTGCGCCGACCGGTTCGGCAGCCCCAGCATCACCAGCGGCACCACCGCCAGCTGGTAGTACCGCTCGAACGCCACCGAACTCGCCAGTAGGGACAGCGCAAACAACAGCACCCCCGCCGCCGCCAACTGCCTCTCCCGCCCCTCCGCCCCAACCGCATACTGCGCCAGCTGGAGCGACAGAAACGCCCCCACCGCCCACGCCGGCAAGAACAGCCAGAACGCCGTCCCGCTGCCGATCCCCTGCGCCAGCAGGATCGACCGCAACGCCCCGCTGTGCGCCGTCGACGTGAAATCCGGCGCGAACGCAAAGTACACCGGCAACAGCAGCCCCACCCCCAGCAGCGACCACCGCCACCGCTGCCGCAGCCACCCCACCAACGGGAAGAACAAATACCCGAACCACACGAAAAAGAAGCTCAGGTTCTCCAGCGCCAAACCCAGCTCCGGCCGCACGCCGGGATGCGCCGACCGGTCCACCGTCAGCCCGCCCTGCCACAAAACCAGCGGCAGCCGCAACGCCAACGGCAGCAGCACCAGCGCCCACCGCCGCCAGCTCACGTCCCGCTGCACCAGCAGCACCCACCCCAACGCCCCGACCACAAACAGCGCGTGAATCCGCACGTACATCGCCGCCGCGACCAACAGCGACCCGACCAGCAGCCAGCGGTCCTCCCGCCGCCGCAACCCGCGCGCGTACGCCAGCAGCCCGCCCGTCGTCAGGAACATCGTCAACGGCTCGGCCATCACCGAGACCGACATCGCCAGCACGTACGGGAACAGCAGCAGCAACAGCGGAAAATACGAGTCAGCCCCCCGCCGCTGCGCCCGCCGCCCGTAGATCCAGATCGCGACCACGCTCAGCAGCGTCAGCCCATAGCTGAACGCGCTGTAGACTTCCCACCTCCCCCCAAACAGCGCCCCCACCCCCGCGTACACGTAAAAAAACAGCGGCGCCGGGCTGGCCGGCAGACCGCCGTAGTCCCGCAGAAATGCCAGGTCGACCCCGGACCGGAACTGCTCGATCACCCGCAGGTACAGCCGCTCATCCGCGTCCAGCGGCTGCCGCTGCGGCGTGAACGCGCCGGCCGCGACCAGCAGCCCCGTCGTCACCGCCAGCACCGCCCAGAACGTGATCGGCGAGCGCAACACCCTCCCGACGAGCGGGATGCGCGTTGCGCCGCCCGACGGCCGCGCTTCACCGTCAGCCGCTGCCGGTTGCTCCGCGGACCGCGACGCGGTCATCATCATCCTGTCTCTCACGCCCTACCGACGCGTCGGCGCCGCGCAAATCGTCAGCGTGCCCGCATCCGCATCCAGCTCCGCCAGCGCCCCCACCGGCAGCGTCACGTTCGCCCGCACGTGCCCCATCGGATAACCCGCAATCACCGGAATCCCCAGGTCCGCGAAGTAATCGTCGAACACCTCGTCCAGCGTCAGGCTCGGCTTCCCTTCCTCCGCCTCGCAGTTCCGGAACCGCCCGATCACCACCCCCGCCAATTGCTCCAGCTTGCCCGCCAAACGCAACTGCGACAGGTAGCGGTCGATCCGGTAAGGCCGCTCGCCGATGTCCTCGATGAACAGGATCTTGTCGCGCGTGTCGATCTCGTACGGCGTGCCCATCAGCGTCGCAACCAGCGTCAGGTTCCCCCCCGTCAGCCGCCCCCGCGCCACGCCCGGACTCAGCGTCCGAATCCCCGCTTGTTCGTCCCCCACCGCGATCCGGTAGCCGCCCGCCGAATCGCCCGCCCCCGCCCCCAGCGCCCGCCAGAAATATTCCTCCGCCAGCGGGTGCAGGTACTCCTCGCTCCCCAGCCCCCACATCGGGTTCGGGCTGTGAAACGTGATCAGGTCCGCCTCCTGATAGATCGCAATATGCAGCGCCGTGATGTCGCTGAAGCCGATGAACAGCTTCGGATTCCGCCGGATCACGTCGTAGTCCAGGTGATCCAGAATCCGCGTGCTGCCGTAGCTCCCCGTCCCCGGAAAGATCGCGTCGATCTCCGGATCCGTGAACGCCGCCATCAGCTCCCCCGCCCGCCGCTCGTCAACCCCCGCCAGGTAGCCCCGCTGCCGAAACACATCGCCCGCCATCCGCACGCGATACCCACGCGCCTCCAGCCGCTCGGTCGCCAGCGCGATGCGCTCCTCATCCAGGTAGCCCGCCGGCGCCACGATCGCGATCGTGTCGCCGCGCTCCAGCGCCTTCGGCCGCTGCGGTTCAACGTCGCTGTGCATCAACGCACATCCAGTCAGCCCGATCAGCACCCCGCCCAGCAGCACGGCGCCGATCCCGCGGGGTCGGAGCAAGCCATTCGTCAGTCGGTTCATGCCCGGAATGATAAGCCAGAGACCGGCTCAGATGTACTCGGCAAACAGCTCCCGCGCCGGCCCCGTGATCGCCACCGCCGACACCAAAAGCCCCTTCCGCCGCACCACCGCCGAACCCGCATCCACGGCCGCCTGCACGTCCTGCACGCTCCCCGCCATCATGCAGTAGCCCTTGCCCCCCAGCGCCATCGCCAGGTGAATCTTCATCAGCGTCACGTTGCCCGCCTTCGCCGCCGCGTCCGACCCCTCCAGGATGCTCACCCCCGAGTACGTCTCCAGAATCCCCAGCGCCTTCGGCCCCACCGGCGCCCCGCCCGTCAGCGGCACGTGCAGCTCGACCGCCTGCCCCAGCGCCTGGAACACCTGCGGGTGAATCTGCGGGATCACGCAATGGTCGATCAATCCCTCCGGGATCGCCGCAATCCCCGCCGCGATCGCCCCCTCGACCTCCGCCAGCGGGCCCGTCACCGCCATGATGTACTTCCCGGAGCAAATCGTCCGCGCCAGGATGATTCGCACGTCCCCCGCCTTCAACAGCTTGTCCTGGGCGGCCATCCCGATGCCGATGCTCGTGAGCTCGATGATGCCGACCGCTTCCATCGCCATGACTCAGCCCGCCTCGATCACGATTCGCTCCGGTTCCACCCGGCATGTCCCGTCAATGCTCGCGTGAATCGCCGCCCCCAGCGCGTCCCCCGCCGGCGCCGCCACGCAATCCCCCCGCCGCACCGCCTGCCCG
>CAZCKC010000078.1:0-16669 GCA_964499235.1 uncultured Planctomycetales bacterium
GAATACGAGGAGAGGCTTGGGCGATTTTTTACTGATGACCATGGGGGCTACGATGACCCGACCTGGCCTACGGAACAGACTCCTTGTTGGTACACACGATCAATGCTCGCGCAGCGGCGGCCCAGTTACCTACAGCGAAAAGCGAGGAGCCAGTTTCTTTCGGGTTACACGCAGCGCGGCCTCATGCGTTCGGAGCAATTACCGGATCATGGGGAAAGTCTAATCTCGCTTTGAGTTCCTTGGCGTATCCTCAGCCCAATTCGGTTCACGGGTTTTCTGGTGGCCGATCACGAAAACTCTCGTCACATAGGAAGTGTGCCCTGACGGGCCTGTGATCCGAGACACGCTGCGCGGTCGCGCGTTCATTCATCGCGAAGGTGATGACCTCCGCGGAATGTGCTTCCTCGCTCGCGAGGTCTGGCGAGATGAGGAAATAGTCGTAGCTGTTGCCGGAGTGCAGGGTCCCGACGCTGAGTTGATTGCGGCCGTAAAGCACTTCAAAGCCGATGCGTTCCGCGAAGGCTTCGATTTCGTCGGGATGCAAATTGAAATCGCCCACCAGCAGCACATCAGGATCTTGCGTCAGCCATTCGGCGACGAGGTTTTCCAACTGGGCAAGCTCGGCAACCCGCTGCCCAACGGGTTCCCACGAAAGATGCACGGTAACCACAACCGCGTCGAATCCTTCGTGGCTGACGGACACGATTTGTGGCGGATGGCGGAATCCGTCGACCAGATCCAGCTGCGTCAAGCCGACGCTTTCGGTGGCAAGGATGGCGTTGTCCTGACCGCGCGCCGAGTTCGCGAAAGCATAGCGTGTGTAGGGAGGGTTGCGTTGCAGGAATGTCGCGACCCGCTGATCATTGGCGATTTCCTGGATGCAAAGGATACCAGCCCCCAAATCCTGGATTTGTTCATCAAACCAAGTGGTATCCGATGCCTCCGTCTCGGGATAGCCACGCACATTCCAGGTGACGATCGCCAAGCAGGCTTCGTCGGACCCAACCGGCACGGACTCGGCACACGTCGAGGCGGTAGAAGATGTTTTAACCCCTACAGCACCCGTCGCGATACGATCGGTTTCCTGCTCTGGCGATGAACGGCCGACGAGGTAACCGACGCTGAAGCCGACCAGTACGCCCAACGTCGCAGAGACGAGCACTGGCCATCGTCGCCGTGGCGGTGCAGGCGTTGATCCGCTTGATCGGCTACGTATGCTCGTGATTGAGCCGACATCATTTGGATGCGGCGTACGTGTTCTGAGAAGCCCTAACTTCGCCATCCGCGCTGCGACGGAGCCCTCATACCGGTTCAACCGCCTCGCGATTTCCGGAATCGGAGAGTCCACCCATTTGTGAAGGCTAGCATCTTCGTCCGGCCGCCACCGTCCACTGATGCGATTACCTTTTGAGCGTCGCGTCGTATTTCTTCGTCTAGTCATTCGATGTGCCTGGAGCCAAAGCCGGCATCGGCAAGAGCCGCCAACGCCGCATGATCTGATCACCGCGGGGCATGAGGGCCTCCGAGGGGGCTCGGTTTAGCTGAGCACGTTAGTGGGACCGAATTGGGGCTGCAACCGGGGATCGCGCCGGAGACGGTGGAGATGCCGGCGTTCCAGTCGAAGGCGGTGTTGAGTGGGCATCGCGGCACAGCTACGATCGCGCGAGCCCGTACGATGGTTTAAACGCGAACGTTTATGAAGCGTTACGGGGTTTGTTGCGCACGCAGGGCGGCACGGCAAATCGCATGCTGGGCTAAAGCACGCGCTACATCCATTAGGTGATCCTCATGGGAAACAAGCGTGGTTGGCTGGTGCTGCTCATCCTTTGGGCGAGCGATGGGTTGCTGCCCCGGGCGGCGGCTGGTGAAGAGGTCGTCCTCCGCCATGAGGGATTAGCGGTTGCCATTGAGCCGGCGTCGCTGCGGGTCACGGCGCAGCTGGGCGACTTGGGGCCGATCGTCGTCTCGCGTGGGCGGACCGGCCTCGGCCGGGTTGAAGGGCTCGAGGTGACGGACAGACGGGCGTCCTGGGACCTGCCTGAGCAGCGTGTGGGGGTAAAGATCGGCCTGCGCGACGAGCAGTTGTGGGTCCGCATCCGGGCGCGAGCGAGCGGCGCCTTCACGTGGCCGACGCTGGTGCTGGACTCCGGCACAACGGCGTTGATCTGGCCGCACTGGGAGGGGCGATACGTCCCGCTCGACGATCCGCGCTGGCGTTCGTTCCTGGGCGGCCGGACGTGGAACACGCTCGACAACCTGTCGATGCCGTTTTGGGGGGTGCGGGCGAACGGCTGCACGGTGACGTACATCGCGACGAACCGCTTCAACAACGGGATCACGTTTGAAGACCGGGGCGACCGCGTCGCGATGGTGTTCGAGCATGCGTTTCCGCCGAGCAAGACGGCGTGGGGGTATGGGTTTGTCATCGCGCTGGCGGGGGATCCGTCCCCGATCGAGCCCGCGCGTCGGTTCCGGGAGTGGCTGGCGGCGCGGGGCGCGTTTGTCTCGCTGGCGGAGAAAATTGAGCAGGTTCCGAAGGTGGCGTGGCTGCGGGGTGCGCCGCACGTTTACCTGTGGGGGGACGCGCTCCTCTCTCGTCACGACATCGATCGCCGAGCGTGGCAGCCGTTTTGCCGGGGGTTGCTCGCGGCGGGCGCGGGGGACGCGCCCTCGGTCGGGCGGCGGCTCCGAAGGCTCATGGGTGACCGGGCGTGGGCCAAGGTGCAGGAGATCGCCGTGGCGCAGTGGCCTTCGCGCTATCTGAAATCGGAGGTGTGCCGGGCGCTGAGCGGCGTGCTGGCGCGTGCCGATTTCTACGCTGATGACGCATGGATGGGGATTACGCTGCCGGAGGAAGCCCAAGCGCTGCTGGCGCAAGACCGGGCTGCGCTGTCGGCGGCCGAGCTCAGCCGCATGAACAGCCTGCTGTTGCGCAGCGCGTATCCGGACGCACTACCGCCGGTGGACGACTGGGGTGACGGGGTCTCGTTGAAGATGCTGAGGCGGCTGCAGGCGGCGGGGCTGGAGCGCATCCGCCTGTGCGTGGCGGGCTGGCAGGGTGTCGAGCGCCGTCCCGCGGTCGTGCGGGCGGCGGATGAGATGGGCTATCTGTTCGGCACGTATGATTCCTTTCACAGCATCCACCCACCGAAGCTGCGGGGCACGGATGCATCCTGGCCGACGGCGCAGTTCAACCGCGCGCTGTTTGAAACCGGCGGGATGCAGCGCGCGGACGGGACCATGCGCGGTGGTTTCAAGCAGCGGGGCTACCGGTTGAATCCCCTGGCAGCGCGTCCCTACGTCGAGCGGCGCGTGTGGCGGAACATGGGCAACGTGCCTTTCAATTACTACTTCGTCGACTGCGATGCTTACGGGCAGGTCTTTGACGATTATTCGCCCTCGCACCCCATGACACAGGCGCAGGATGCGGCCGCCCGCGCTGATCGGCTGGCGTGGATCCGGGACACGTTTGACGTCGTGATCGGATCGGAGGGCGGCTGTTCGTACTTCGCGCCGACGATCCACGTGTCGGAGGGGATGCTCACCCCCGTAATCGGCTGGGATGACCCGGACATGCGCGATCGCGAGTCGAAATACTATCGCGGCGGGTACTACCCGCCCGACCGGCCGCGGAACTTCGTGCAGGCCGTGCCGCTCAAGCCGGAGTACGTGTACCTGTACTACGATCCGCGGTTTCGGCTGCCGTTGAACGAGATCGTGTTCCATGACGCGTTTGTTTCAACGCATCACTGGGCTGCCGGCAGCCTGAAGTTCAGCAACGTGCGTGAAACGGTCGCGTTGACCGAGATGCTCTACCAGTGTCCCCCCTTGTATCACCTCAACCTGGATGAGTGCGAAGAGCATCGCGACTGGATCACGCGACACAACGCATTCTTTGCGCCACTTCACCGAGAGATCGGGTTCGCGCCGATGACGGATTTCGCGTGGCTGACCGCGGATCGCCTGGTGCAGCGAACAGTCTTTGACGGCCGCGTCGAGCTGATCGCCAACTTCAGCGAAGCAGACTTCGCACGGGACGGGCTCGCGGTCCCGGCGCGCAGCGTTGTCGCGAAGTTGTCGGGCAGCGACGAACGGCGGACGTTTGGCTTTGGTGATTGAGGGTTGATCGCGGTGGGGGCTTAGCCCGGCAGGAGGAAGATGTGGAGGGCGGCGGGGCCGTGGACGCCGGTGACGAGGACGCCTTCGATGTCCGCGGTCTTGCTGGGGCCGGTGATGAGGGTGGCGTTGGAGGTGCCGGCCGTGCGGTCGCGGGCGAACCAGGTTGCGAGGTCGGCGACGAGCTGGTCCGGCGTGACGAGGGCGACGTGGACGGGTGGGGTGAGGCTCGCGCCGCGGGGGGTTCGGTCGCCGGCCAGCCAGACGAGCGAGCCGGTCTCGGCGATGGCGCCGGAGACGGTGGTGATGCTGGCGTTCCAATCGAAGGCGGCGTCGGGCTGCCAGGTGTGGTGAACGGCGATGTGCTGCTTGGCCAGCGTGGTAAGGACGGCGTGGCGCACGCTTACTGGCAGCGTGAGATCGACGTAGGCGGCTTGCCAGTGGCCGGCGGTCGCGAGGCGGGCGAGCTTTTCAGGCAAGTCTGATGGAGCGAGGGGCTCGGCGGTGCAGCCGGCGGCCTGGGCCCGGGCGAGGAACTGCTCGGCCAGGTCGGCTGATGGCGGCGTGGTCGCGAGGACGTCGCGCGGCACGTCGGGCGGGGGCGGGACGTGGGCGGGCTCGCGGCGGTTGAGGCGCCGCAGCAGGCGTTGGAGGCCGGCATCATGGCTCATCGCGCAGCTCCCGGTGCCAGCGTTGGCGAAAGCTCTCTTGGGGGCTGGGCAGGGCGCGCGCTTTCGTCCACGGGGCGGCCAGGCGGTTGAGCAGGCCACGGAAGAGCGGCTGGCGGACGGTCCACTGGGCGGCACGGTAGAGGGCGGGCGCGAGCATGACTTCGCGCCAGGCGCGCATCCCGGCGCGTTTTTTCCACGATCGCTGTGGCTGGAGGCGCTCACGGAGCTTGACCAGCAGGCCAGGGATGTCGAGGTCAACGGGGCAGGCCTGGCGGCAGGCGCCGCAGAGGCTGGAGGCGAAGGGCAGTTCTTCGTGGGAGCGGAGGCCGGCGAGGAGTGGCGTGAGGACGCTGCCGATGGGGCCGGGGTAGACGCTGTCGTAGGCGTGGCCGCCGACGTTGCGGTAGACCGGGCAGGCGTTGAGGCAGGCGCCGCAGCGGACGCAGGCGAGGGCGGCGCGGAAGTCGCTGTCCCAGATGTCGGCGCGGCCGTTGTCGAGCAGGACGATGTGCAGGTGGTCGGGGCCGTCGAGTTCTTGCGGGCGGCGGGGGCCGCGGATGAGGGAGGTGTACGATCCGAGCGGCTGGCCGGTAGCGGAGCGGGACATCAGTTGGAGGAAGACGGGCAGGTCACGGTGGCGGGGGATGAGCTTTTCGATGCCGACGAGGGCGATGTGGACGCGGGGCCGGGTCATGGTCATGCGGGCGTTGCCCTCGTTGCTGAGGACGCAGAGGGCGCCGGTTTCGGCGATGGCGAAGTTGGCGCCGGTGATGCCGAGGTCGCATTGGCGGAACTTGGTGCGGAGGTGCGCGCGGGCGCGTTGGGTGAGGGCGGTGGGGTCGTCGGTGTAGTCGATGCCGAGGTGGTCGCAGAGCGTGCGGCCGACCTGGGCGCGGTCCTTGTGGATGATGGGCGTGACGATGTGGCTGGGGCGGTCGTGGTCGAGCTGGACGATGAACTCGCCGAGGTCGGTTTCGACGACCTCGAGGCCGGCGGCCTCAAGGGCGGCGTTGACCTGGACCTCCTCGGTGGTCATCGACTTGGCCTTGACGGCGCGGCGGGCGTTGTGCTGCTGGGCGAGGGTGACGATCTGCTCGCGAGCGGCGAGGGCGTCGGGGGCGAAGTGGATCTGCGCGCCGGCGTGCTCAGCGGCGGCGATGAACTGCTCGAGGTAGTGACCGAGGTGGGTGAGGGTGTGTTGCTTGATGGCGCCGGCGGTGATGCGGAGGGTGTCGGGGTTGGGGAGGACCTGGAGGGCGGTAGCGCGCTGGGCAACCTTGCGGAGGGCGGTCGACTTGATGGCGGCGATCTGGCGCGGGTTGGCGCGGGCGTGTTCGACGGCGGTGGCGAAGGGGGTCGGGGTGGGGCTCATGCGGCGGGCTCCAGCAGGCCAAGGGATTCGGCCAGCAGCTCGACGACGTGGGTGAAGCGAAGGTTGAGGTTGCGGCGGCGGGCGGCGCCGCCGAGGTGCAGGCCGCAGCCGCCCTCGTTGCAGACGACGACGGGGGCGCCGGTAGCGATGAGTTCGTTGAGCTTGTCGTCGAGCATGGCGGTGGAGAGCTCGGGCAGGTCGACGGCGAACGCGCCGCCAAAGCCGCAGCAGAGGTCGGGGGTGGCCGGCGGGCGGAGGGTCACGCGGGGGCCGGCGAGCCAGGCTTCGAGTGTTTCCGCGCTGTAGATGGTGCGAGCGTGGCAGGGGAAGTGGTAGGTGAGCGGGGTGGTGCTGCGGAGGTGGGTGGGGAGGTCGACGCCGAGCTGTCGGGTGAGAAAGTCGGTGATCTCGAAGGTGCGTTGGCCGACTTGTTCGGCACGGTGGCGCCAGTGGTCGCTGGTTGCGAAGAGCTCGGGGTAGTGGTGGCGGACCATGGTGACGCAGGAGGCGGAGGGGCTGACGATCGTTTCGCAGGGCTCGAAGACGGTGATGTGGCGTTGGGCGACGGCACGGGCATCGGGGGCGCAACCGCTGTTGTAGGCGGGCTGGCCGCAGCAGGTTTGCTCGCAGGGGAAGGTCACGTCGCAGCCGAAGTGGCGGAGGACGCGGACGCAGGCTTCGCCGACGCGGGGGTAGAAGGTGTCGGTGAGGCAGGTGATGAACAGCGCGGTATGCATCCGTGCTCCGGCGCGGGTGGCGGCGGTTACTGGGCTTCTTCTTCTGCCGGCGGCTCCGGGTTTGATTCCGCGGCGTTCGGTTGTTCTGCGTGGGCTTCGGCATCGGCGTCGGGCGGTAGTGGGACCGCGTCTTCGGCGGCGTCTTGCATTCCGACCTCCTGCGCTTCGGCGGCTTGTTGGGCGGCGCGGTTGGCGAGCCATTGCTCGAGGGCGGCGCGGCTAACGAGCTCGAGCTCGGTGACGATGACTTGCTCGTCACGGATCAGCGTCAGGATGACTTGTTCGCCGGCGGGCTTGCGAGCGAGGGCGCGGCGGACGGCGATGGCGGTGTCGACGGGTTGATCGTCGATGCCCACGAGGACGTCGTCAACCGTGAGGCCGGCGTCGGCGGCGGGGCCGATGGGGGCGGCGGCGAAGGGGACGCCTTCGGCGGGGAAGCCAGTCTGTTCAGGGTCCCAGCTGACGACGCGCCAGGCATCGCGGGGGATGATGCCGGCGTAGCCGCGCTCGACGTCGCCGCGTTGTTGCATGAGGGCGACGCGCTGCGAGACGAGGTCGCTGGGGATCGCGAAGCCGATGCCGGAGTCGTACCACTCGGTGCCGGCGAGGACGTCGGCTTCTTTCGCGAGCGGAACGCAGATGCCGAGCACGCGGCCTTCGAGATCGATGACCGGGCCGCCGTAGTTGGCGGGCGAGGTCTTGGCGTCGAGCTGGAAGGCGAGGCCGTTGATGCGTTGGCGGGCGCTGACGATGCCCCAGCTGACGGCGGGTGCCGCCGTGCCGTGGCCGAAGCCGGCGACGCCGACGGACTCGGCGAGGGCGCGGCCGACGCGGGGGGGCGGCTGGAGGTTGTCGGCGGCGACCTTGAGCAGGGCGAGGCGGGTCAGCGGGTCGCGGCCGACGAGCGTGGCGACGAGCTGCCGGCCGTCGTGGAAGGTAACGATGATGGTGCTGGGGGCGCGGGCGAAGTTGAAGGTGCTGCTGACGATGTAGCCGTCGGCGGACCAGACGACGCCGGTGGTCGGACCGTCGCCGAGGCGGACAGCGGCGGGGCGCTCGTCTTGTTCGTCGGCGGGCTCGGACTGGGGATCGATGCCGCCGATGGTGTCGATACGGACGACGGCGGGGGCGACCGCGGCGAGGGCGGTATCGCGGACGTCACGCTCGGCGCGGAGCTCCGCGAGCGAGGGGGCCGACGCCGCGTGGGCGGACGCGGTGCAGCAGGCGGCGAGCAGGAGGGTGGTCAGGCTTCGCATGGGCATCTCATTGAGCGGGTGGCGGCTCGACAGTAACGGGGATCGGCTGGAGCGTCTCGCCGCGTTTGACGGTCATGGTGACGGTCTCGCCGGGGGCGAGGGAATCGATGAGCTCGCCGGCTTCGCGGCAGGTTTCGACCGGCTCGCCGTCGATGGCGACGATGAGGTCGTTGGGACGCAGGCCGGCGGCGCGGGCGGGGCCGCGGCGGTGGACGCGTTCGATGTAGGCGGGCTGGTCGAGGCCGACGAAGTCGAGGAGCTGCAGGCCGAGGTAGCCGGCGCGGGTGGGTTGCTCGTCGGTGGTCGGGCCGGGTGCGAGGTCGCCCTGCTCGGCGGCCTCGAGGAACGCGGCGACGCTGGCGGCGGGGAAGGCGTAGTTGAGCCAGGTGCCGGTGCGGCGGCTCTGAACGGCGGGGCCGATGATGCCGACGAGCTCGCCGGCGAGGTTGAAGACGCCGCCGCCGGCCGAACCGGGGGTCGAGAGCACAACATCGGTGAGGAGCACCTCGCCCGTGTAGCGAAACGTCTGCGTGCGGCGACGGCCTTCCAGGGGCGCGATGCCGGCGACGATGCCGGGTGTCAGCGTGACAGGCTCGTAGCCGGCCGCGACCTGAAAGGCGTTGGCGGCGGCGATGATCCAGTCGCCGACGGCGGGCGGCTCGGCGGCGAGGGTGACGGCGGGAAGCTCTTCGGCCGCGATCTGGAGCAGCGCGAGGCGGCGTTGCGGGTCGCGGGCGACGACCCGGGCGGGGAGCTGGCGGCCGGAGGCGAGCTCGACGCGGAGGTTGCTGCTGTCGAGGAGTGCGGAGAGGACGGTGACGATCTGGCCGTCGGAGCTGACGAGGACGCCGGAGCCGTAGCCGGCGAGCAGGCCGGCCTCGCCGCCGTAGATCTTGACGACCCGCAGGTTGATCTGTTGGGCGAGGGCGTTGAGGGTGTCCTGGGCGGCGGCGGTGGTGACGCCGCTGAACGCGAGGAGGCCGGCGAGCAGCGCCAGGCGTGGCGGCGTCATTCGAGTGGCTCCACGGGCTCGGGTGTGCTGGTGGCAATCGGCTCGCGAACGACAGCCTCGAGCGTGACGCGAGTGGCGCGCTCGCCAGCGAGCTGCCAGACAGCGGGGATGCGCGTCGGGAGGCTGTCGACGGCGATCCGCGGAGCGCCGGGTGGCTGGGTCCAGGTCAACTCGGCGCCGCCGTCGGCGCGGGGCAGTGTGACGGTGATGTCCCGCGGGGTACGGTCAGTGACCTCGAAGCGCCAGGTGCCTTCGCGGTCGGCCGGCAGGTTTGCGGTCCAGGCGACGACGCCGAGGCTATCGAGGGCGCCCTGGTGGTCGAGGGTCCAGGTGGACTCGGCGGGCAAGGGCACGATCCACGGTGCGACGGCCAGGAGCCAGCTCCGCCAGATCTCCGGGGCGTCGGCGGCGCTCGCGGGCGGCGGGGTCGCGATCCACGCGCTGAGCAGGTCGGCGGCGCTGAGCGAGGGGACGAACGTGATTTCGATAACCTCAGCAGGCATGCCGGCGTCGCGTTGCCACGTGCCGCGGAGGCGGAGTTGTTCGCCACTGCCGAGGCTTTCGTCGCCCCGCAACGGTGTCGGGAAGGCGCGCTGACGGGCGGCCTGCACGAAACGGAAGTCGGGGACCCAGACGGGGATGTCGGCGACACGCTGGGCGGCGGTGGTAATGATCAGGTCGCGGGGCTCATTCGCGCCGACGGGCAGGACCGTGAGCTTCAGCGGCCAGTTGGCGGGGAGTTGGACGACGGCGTTGAGATAGTCGTTGGCGCCGCGGATCCGCTCTTCGTCGATCGCAACGACGCGGTCACCGAGCTCGAGGCCGGCACGGTCGGCGGGTGAGCCGGTCTCGATCGCGTCAACGATGACCTCGGCGCCGACGCTGCGGACGGTCGCGCCGAGCGTGCCGTGAGCGGTGAGCTGGCCGGCGTAGAGTCGCGGCAGGAAGCGCTTGGTCTGGTTGATGCTGATCGCGTAGCCGATGCCAACGTTGACGCGCCCGCGGCCGGCCATGTCGTCGGTCTTGAAGGACGCGCGGCCGTTGATGCCGACAACGCGGCCTTGCATGTCGAAGAGCGGGCCGCCGGAGTTGCCGGGGTTGATCGAGCTGGAGAACTGGATGCAGTCGGCGTACTCGAGGGCGCCACTCGGCCCGGCGGCGGGCTGGTAGCGGTTGAGGCCGGTGATGAAGCCGAGCGTGATCGTGGGTTCGAGGTCTTCGGCCAGGCCGAATGGGTCGCCGATGGCGGCCACGCGCTGGCCGAGAACGAGGTCGTCCGAGTCGCCGAGCGGGGCGACGGGGAAGTTGTCGCGGCCATGGAGCTTGAAGAGCGCGACGTCGCCGCCGGGGTCGATGCCGACGACGGTGAGCGGGTACATGCGGCCGTCACTCATGCCGCCGAAGCCCTCGCGTTGGGTGGGGTCGTCACGAAGGATAGCGGCGACGACGTGGTAATTGCTGAGGCCGTAGCCGCGGGGATCGATGATGACACCGCTGCCGCCACCGGCGGAGGTGGGATCGGTGCGGACGGCGACGACGGTGTCGGCGGCGGCGCGGAGGATGGCCGCGCGTTCTCTGTCGGCGCGGAGCACCTGCTGGCGGTCGGCGGCGAGCGCGGGCAGCGTCAGGAGGAACACGAGCAGGAGCCGCGCGGTGGTCATCGGCGGATCAACCTCGCGGCGGCCCAGCAGACGTGATCGCCGAGGTCGAGGTCGGCGCCGTAGTCGACCTCGAGGGTGAGGATCTCGGCGCCGGCGACGGGGACGTCGATGCGGGCGGGCGGCGCGGCTTGCCTGACGGCCGGCTGCGACCAGACCTCGACGCCGTCGACGAACGCGCGGACGGCGGCGTTTCCGGCCGCGCTGACCTGGTCGAGGATGCCGACCTCGGCAGCGAAGTGGACGTAGCGGCGGCCGAGGCGATAGGAGACGCGGCTGCGCGAGGGCATGACGAGGCCGCGCTCGTAGGCGCGGCCGCTGAGGCGGAGCGGTCCGCCCATGAGCCCGCGGTCGATGCCGAGCTTCCAGGCACGGCCGACGAGCGGCTCGACGACGTACTCGGCGGGTTCGAGTTGGGAGAGGTAGACGAGGCGATCGCTGGCGCTGTGGATCTTTCGGATGCGCTGCGTGGGGATGGCCAGGGTGCCGAGGGTCGTCGAGCGTAGGACGAGGGCGCCGTCGGGGTCGCGCGCGAGCGGCTGGCCGAAGATGGTGTCGCCGTTGGTGAGTGTGAAGCGCAGGGGCGCCGGGGGGGCTTCGAGCGGCTCGGCGAAGCAGGCCAGCAGGCGTTTCCACGGCACGGGGACGCGGCGGTCGTTCCAGCGGAAGGTCAGGCCGGTGGCGTCGAAGCGCTCGACGACGCCGCGGAGGGTGATGGGGCTGTCCTGGCCCGCGATGAGCAGGACGTCGAAGCCGGGGGCGCGGTCGGCGGCGAGCTGCTCGACGCGGGCGGCGGCGGTGGGGCTGAGGCGCTGGCGGGTGATGCGCCGGACGGCGGTGGTCGGGACTTCGACGGCGGGGCCGCTGTCGAGGAGGAGGGCAAGCGCACCGCCGGCGTCTTCGGCGATGGCGGCTGACAGGGTTGTGCCGTCCGCGAGGATGACTTCCCAGGGCGGGTCGGGAGCACGGCGCGCGGGGGCGGGGCGTTCGAAGTTGACGGATAGGATGTCGAGCCAGGGTGTGGCGATGAGGCGTTGGTCGGTCTTGATCACGAGCTCGGGGAGCCAGTCGACGAGGGTGCCGCGATACCGCTGGCCGCCGAGGGTCGTCACGGCGGCCGTGGCGGGCGGCAGGTCGGTTTGAGCCATGGCCCGGGGGGCGCTCACACCGAGCGCGATCGCAACCAACAGCAGGCGAGCGGAAATCAGCGATCCTCAGCCAGGGCGCGGTAGTACTGTTCGACCAGTTGACGATAGCGCGACGGGTACTTTTCCCGCAAGGCCTGCAGGATCTCGGCCCGCTCCTTGTCGGGGAGCTTGCCCCAGGCTTCGGCGGGGTCAGCTTCGGGGGTTTCGTCGAGGGTGCCGACCTGGCCGGTGCCGGTGCGCTCGGTCGATTCGCCGGCCGGCGCGTTGGGCTGTTGGGGTTGGCCGGGCTGTTGGCGCTGCGCCTGGCGCTGCTGGTTTTGGGATTGGGACTGGCTTTGGCCTTGGCCTTGCTGTTCTTTTTGCTGCTCTTCTTCGATGAGGCGATCGAGGAGGCCGAGGGCTTCGGCCTGGCGGTCCTGGACGCGGCGGCCGGCGTCGCGGACGCGCAGGCGGTCGGAGGCGTAGGCCATCAGATCGCGGACCTGGTGGAGCTCGTCGTCGGAGCGGTTCTGGAGGGCGCGTTCGAGGGCACGGCGGGCGACCGCGATCGGCTCGGCGACGTTTTCTGCATCGAGGTTGGCGAGGGCTTTTTCGGCGTCAGCGGTGCGGAGGTTGCGCTGCTGCGCGGCGGCCAGCAGGAGGCGGGCGTGGGCGGCGTAGGGGGTGCGGGCGAGCCAGCCGTCGTGGCGGTCGAGGTAGTTCTCGAGCACGGCGGCGGCGGCCTCGAACTCGCCGGCGGTGCTGAGCGCGCGGGCGTGGAAGTAGCGGCTGGTGGCGGCGACGAAGGGGTCGGGGTGGTCGGCGAGCGCGGCGAAGGCGTCGGCGGCGGCTTGCGGGTCGCCACGATCGAGGGTTTGCAGCGCGTCGGCGAAGGGCGGGAAAAGCGTGGCCAGCGTGTCGGTGACCGGCTGCGGGGAATCGTGGAGGCTGGGATCGGCAGCGAGGCGGGCGCGGAGTTCGGCGACAACACGCTTGTCGAGGTCTGCGGCGGCGGCGTGCTCGAGCAGCGCGTCGGTCACGGAGGCGGACGCGACGGCGGTCGTCAGCAACGCGATCACGATCGACGCGACGAGTTGACGCGGGCGGATCATCACTGGTCTCTCTCGATCATCTGGCGCGTCATGCGGGCGAGGTCTTCCTGGCGGGCACCGAGTTGTGCGAAGCGTTCGGACAGCAGCGGGTCCTCGGCTTCGTTGAGCTGCGCGAGACGCTCGGTGCGGTCGTTGAGGCGCGCCTGGGCGGTGCGGAGCAGCTTGAGCTCGGCGGAGCGCTTCATGAGTGCTTGCTGGCGCTGCTGGCCGCCCTGGTTCGGCGGCTGGTTGGGCGGCTGCTCGGGGTTTTCGGTCGGCGTCTCGCGCTCGGCCTGTACCGCGGCAAGCATCTGCTCGAGCTGGGCGATGATCTCGTCGAGCAGCGCCCGCGTTGGGGGTGAGAGGTCCTCGGCGAGCATGGCGGTCGCGAGCGATTCCATGTCGCCGAGCAGCATCCCCATCAGGTCGGGCAGGACGACGGTGGTGCCTTCGTCGCGGAGCAGGCGGACGAGCGCCGCGCCCTCGTTCATGGCTTCGAGGTGGCGCTCGGTGGCGCGGCCGAGTTGGGCGCGCTGGGCCTGCGTCCACTCGTTGACGGGCAGGCTGGCGACGAGGTTGATCATGTCGCGGACATCGCGCTCGCGGTCAAGCATGGCCTGGAGGCGGGACTCGACGCCGCTGAGCGTCTCAGCGCGTTCTTCCTCGCGGACCTGCCGGAGGCGTTCTTCGAGCAGTTGCTGGGCGCGGGCGAGCTCGCGGAGCGCCTGGTCCTGGGACTCGGCGGCGGACTCGCCGTCGGCGGCGCGCATTTCGTCGGCGGCCTGCTGCATCTGGCCGGCGGCCTCGCCGACCTGGGGCTCGCCCGGGGCGGGGCGATTGCTATCACCGGGGGACTGCTGCATGGCGCGCTGGAGCTGGCGGGCCTTTTCCTGGGTTTCGGACTGGGCGAGGGCGAGGCGACGGATGCGGGGTTCCGCGGCGTCTTCGGCTTCTTCGGCGGCCTCGCGCAGGGCTTCGGCGGCGGCGGAGAGTGCGGCGGCGGCGGCCTGCTGCTCGGCTTTGCCGCCCTGGGGGAGCGCCTCGGCAGCCTCGGACATGGACTGCCGGGCTTGCTGGGCGGCCTGCTGGGCTCGCGAGAGGGCGGCGGCCTGTTGAGGGGTGGCGCCGGCGCGGGCCGCAGCCTGGAGTTCCTGGATGGCTGCCTGGGTGTCGCGCTCGAGGGCGCGCTGGCCGGCGGCGGGTGGTGGCGCGTCGGGAGGCGCTGCGACGGCGCGGGCCTGATCGGCGGCTTCTTGAAGGAGGGCTTGGCGTTCGGCCAGGGCTTCGAGCGCCTCGGCGAGCTCGGCGAGCTGGGCGGCGGCGGCGCTCTGGGCGCGGGCCTGCTCGAGGGCCATGCGCTGCTGGACCTGCGCCTCGATGAGGGTGTCGAGTTGTTCGCGGAGCTCGGCGAGCCACTCGCGCTCGGCGCGGAGGCGATCGAGATCGGGCTGGTTGCTCTTGAGGAGGACGAGCAGCGCGTTGAGGTCGTCGAGGATGCGCTCCTGCTGGAAGTCGGCCTCGCCAAGCTGGCGCTCGCGGAGCAGCAGCGTGGCGTTCTCGAGCTGTTGGCGGAGCTGGCGGCGGCCGGTCTCTTCGAGCGTGGTTTCGAGTCGGCGGGCCTTGCCGGGCTCGATGGCGTCGAGGACGCGGACGAGCTTGACCATCTGGTCTTCGAGGCGCTGGAGGCGGTTGCGGACCTCGGCCTGGCGGTCGGCCAGCGGAGCTTGTTCGGTACCGGCCGCGATCCCGGGCATCCCGAGGAGCAGGAGACCGAGCAGAAGGCGGCCGACAAAGCCGGGCCGGTGGGGATCAGTTGTCTGGCGGGTGCACCGCATGAGCAGCCTCACTGGGCATTTTACCGATCCGGGGGCGTGTCCGGCGCATTTTCTGCTGACTCGAGTGGCCCGAGGATCGCTTCGAGCTCCTCGGCCAGGGTGTCGGTGGTCTGGTCGCGAACGGCTTCCTGCTCGGCAATGAGGGCTTCGAGTGCGGCGATCGCCTCTTGATACCCCTCCCATTGTCGGACGTTGGCGAGGACCTGCTCCAGCGTCAGGATGAGCTCTTCCTGCTGGTCGAGCGAGGCATTCAACGCTGTGGCGGTCGGGTTTTCGCGGAGCAGATCGAGCAGCTCGGTGGCGATCGGCATGCCGTTCTCGGCCACGGTCTCGAGCGGGGCGGCGACGCGGGCGCCGAGGCGCTGCTCGTCGGCGAGCCGGGCGACGCGGTTGGCCTGCATCTCGGCCAGGAGCTGGCGGAAGCCGGCGGCCACGCGTTGGACGCGGTTCTGGAGCCAGCCCTGGCGGCGGCTGAGGCCGGCGGCTTGCTGTTGGCCGCCGGGGGATTCCAGCGCCTGGGGGCTGAGGCGGGTGACGCCGTCGCGAAGGCCGCGCTGCTCGCTGAGGATGTCTTCGAGTTCCTGGCGGAGCTCGAGCTCGCGGCGCGTGATCTCGTCGCGGTAGGCGGCAGGGCTGAGGACGCGGAGCTCGAAGACGGCGGAGCGGGCGCGGTTTTTGCCGCCGGGGTGGTTGTCGACGGCTTCGGCCCAGAGGCGGACGCGGTGGCTTGGCTCGACGTTGAGGCGGGTGACGGCGAGGCGGCTGGTGAGCTCGGCGGAGCGGCGCGGGGTGTCGGGGGTGAGGGATTGGATCAGCAGCGGCGGGTCTTCCTGGCGTTGCGCGTAGAGGGTTGCGGCGGTGAGGCCGTAGGTGTCGCGGACGACGGCGATGAGGTCGAGGAGGGCGCGGGGGGTGATGAACTCGCGGACGGCGCGGACGTTGAGCTCGATCTCGGGCGGGCGGTCGGCGTTGACCTTGATGGCGAGGCGGACGGGGCGGACGTTCTCGAGGCCGCGCTCGTCTTCGAGGGCGAAGTGGTAGGTGCCGCTGGCGGGGGTAGTCCAGCGGACGCGGAGCTCTTCGGGGGTGACGAACTCGGCGGGGAGGGTTTCGCCGTTGGCGGCGACGAGCGTGCCGCGGGCGATGGGCTTGTTGAGTCGGGCGGTGAGCGTCAGCGCGGAGCCGGCGAGGAGTTCGAGGGTGGTTTCCTGCTCGATGCGGGCGGGCGGGAGGTTGGTGTAGGCGGGTGGGGTGATCTCGGCGGCGGTGGCGACGACGCGCGGGCGGTCGACGACCTGGACGCGGAAGGGTGGCGTCGCGGCGTCGCCGCCGGTGATGTGGAGGCGGAGGTCCTCGCTGATGCGCCCGAGGCTGGCGGTGAGGCGCTCGTTGCCGACGCGGGTCATGGTGAGGGCGTCGCTGGTGCCGGCGGGGCTGCGCCAGTGCAGGAGTGCGTTGTTGGGCGGCTGGCCTTCGAAGCGGGCGGTGATGGTCAGGCTCTCGCCGCGGGGGTGGTAGATCGTGCGGTCGACGTTGAGGTCGGCGTAGATGTAGGTGTTCTGCGGCCAGGCGATGTCGGCGAGCAGCCAGTTGCGCGCGAACCAGGTGTGCATGAGGCCGGGCAGGAGCTGGAACGCGGCGACGCTGATGAGGAAGAGGCCGAGCAGCAGCGCGGCGGCGTTGCGGAGGCGCCGGGGGTTGAGGACCTTGAGCACGTCGACCTGGCGGAGCGGCTCGACGGCGTCGTGGAGCAGCGCGTTGATGAGCGCGGGTGAGCCGTGGACGGGGCGGTGG
>CAZCKC010000079.1:0-16597 GCA_964499235.1 uncultured Planctomycetales bacterium
ACCATGTCGATGTAGCGCTTCGGCAGGTAGCCCTGCTTGTGCAGCCGGTTCGCCTCGGCCTTGGTCATCAGCGGCTTGGTCGCCTGCTCGACCGCGATCTTGAAGGCCGCGTTCGGCGTCCGCTTGCCCGTCCGGCACTGCAGCATGTAGAGCTTGCGGTGCTCGAAGGTGAACTCGATGTCCTGCATCTCGCCGTAGTACGACTCCAGCATCCCGCGCACCGCGCAGAGCTGGTCGTAGACCGCCGGGAAGACGTCGTTCAGGTCCGCCAGGTGAATCGGCGTCCGAATGCCCGCCACCACGTCCTCGCCCTGCGCGTTGACCAGCAGGTCGCCGTAAAACGTGTTTTCACCCGTCGACGGGTCGCGCGTGAACGCCACGCCCGTCCCGCTGTCATCGCCCGTGTTGCCGAAGACCATCTGCTGCACGTTCACCGCCGTGCCCTTCAGGTCCGAGATCTTCTCGACCCGCCGGTACGTCACGGCCTTCTCCGCGTTCCAGCTGCCAAAGACCGCGTTGACCGCGCCCCTCAATTGCTCCCACGGATCCTGCGGGAACTCGCGCCCCGTCTGCTCGCGGTAGAAGTCCTTGAACTCGCCACACAGCTCCTCGAGCGCCTGCGCCGGGATGTCGACGTCGTTCTTGACCCCCAGGTGCTCCTTCTTCGCGTGCAGCTTGTCCTCGAGAATGTCCTTGTTGAGCCCCGTCACCACCGTCGAGTACATCTGGATGAAGCGGCGGTAAGAGTCCCACGCGAACCGCGGGTTGTCCGTCGACGCCGCCAAACCCTGCACCGCCGCCTCCGATAGCCCCAGGTTCAGGATCGTCTCCATCATCCCCGGCATCGACCGCGCCGCGCCGCTCCGCACCGAGACCAGCAGCGGGTCCTTCTTGTCACCCAGCTTCTTCTTCGTCGTCTTCTCGAGCTTGGCGACGTGCTGCTTGACTTCCTTCTCCAGCCCCGGCGGCCACTGGTAATCATGCCCGTTGGCGTACTCGCACGCCTCGACCGTGATCGTGAAGCCCGCCGGCACCGGCAGCCCGATCGCCGTCATCTCGGCGAGCCCGGCCCCCTTGCCGCCCAGCAGTTGGCGCTGCGACCCCTTCCCTTCAGCCTTGCCACCGCCAAACGAGTAGACATACTTTTTCTTCATATAAGATCGCCTTTCTCTTAACCGGGGGATGACGCGCGTTCCGCTTCATCGACCGCCACGCTTCACCCGCGGCAGCCACCGAGCGGGCATCATAAGGGAAATCAGCAGGTCTACCAGGGGGCGCCGCGCAGAACCCCGCCGGCGGTCGGGCTAGCTCAACACCAGCACCAGGTTCAACAGCACGCTCACCCCCGCCACGATCCCCAGCACCACGACCAGCACCCCCAGCAGGTTGCCCGACCCCGCCGGCGCGGGCGCGTCCGCTCCGTGGTCCAGCACCACCCCCGTCGCCAGCGTGTCCAGCGTGTCGTGATCGATCCCCTGCCGCGCATGGTGCGGGGCCTCCCCCCGCGCCAGCAGGTTCAAATCGTCCAGCACCTCCCGCGCCGACGGGTACCGCTCGTCCGGGTTCTTCGCCATCATCATCTCGATCATCGCCCCGCAACCCGAGGTCAGGCTCGTGTTCAGGTGGTCCGGGGGCGTGAGCGGTTCCTTCAGGTGCTTGTGCATCACCGCCGACGGCGTCGGCGCCTCGTACGGCACCCGCCCCGTCACCATGTGATAAAACGTCGCCCCCAGCGAATACAAATCCGCCCGGTGGTCGATGTTCACCTCGCCCCGGATCTGCTCCGGGCTGATGTAGTAGGGCGTCCCGTACGCCCGGCCGGCCTCCGCCATCGCCGCCTCCAGGTCGCTCGCCTCCCGCGCCAAACCCATGTCCGCCAGCTTCGCCACCCGGTCCTTGGTCAGCATGATGTTCTTCGGCTTCACGTCGCGGTGGATGAACCCCCGCTCGTGCGCGTGCAGCAGCGCCTCGGCGATCTGCGCGACGATCGCGATCGCCTCCGGCTCCGTGTACACCTTGCCCTGCGAGATCTCGTCGTAGACCGTGTTCCCCTCCACGTACTCCATCACGAAGTAGTGGTAGCCCCCCGCCTCCCCGACGTCGATCGCCTGCACGATGTTGTTGTGGCTCAGCTGCGCCGCCGCCCGCCCCTCACGCTGAAACCGCTCCACGAACTCGATGTTCGCGCTCAGCCGCTTCGGCAACACCTTCACCGCCACCACCCGGTCCAGGCTCAACTGCTTCGCCCGGTACACCACCGCCATCGCGCCGGCCCCGATCTTCTTCTGAATCTGGTAGCCCGGAATCTGCTGCGTCGGCCGCCCGCCCGAATCCTCGTTGCTCAGCCCCTGCAGCCGCGCCAGCTGCGTGCGGGTGATAAAGCCGAGATCCACCAGAATGTCGCCCAAGGGGCGTTTTCGGCCCGCCTCCTTCTGCTCCTGGTGATACTCCGTCGCCACCCGGACCTCTTCGGCCGTGGCGAACCGCCGCTCTACCACCAGCCGGGCAATGAGAGTATCTTCCGAGTTGTTCTCAGCCACGAGAGGCGACCTTCTGCTGGGGATGTGCACCGACCTGACAGCCATCTTAGGCACGCGCCATAGGGTGGTCAACGAAACGCCCGGCCCGCCACCCGTCGCCGACCACCGGGCCGCACCGGATTTGTGATGTCCCGCAAACAACGCCTCGTCTGCCTGGTCGGCGCGTGCTGCGTCGCGGCGCCGCTCGCCGCCCAGTCAGTCCCCGTCACCGACGCCACCGTCGCCAACGCCATCGAGCGCGGCGTCGTCTGGCTGAAAGCGCAACGCAACGCCGCCGGCCACTGGGAACCCGACGACCGCGAGCCACCCACCGGCAATAGCTTCACCGGCTACGCCGGCGACTCCGCCCTCGCCTGCCTCGCGCTGCTTTACGCCGGCGAGAACCCGCGCTCCCAGTTCATGACCGAATCCCTCGGCTGGCTCGCCCAGCAGGACCTGCGCGAAACCTACGTCGTCGGCACCCGCGCGCACGCGCTCGCCCTCGTCCCCGGCAACGAGTACCGCGCCGTGCTCCAGCGCGACGTCGATTGGCTCGTCCGCGCCATGCGCGCCCCCCGCGCTGAACAATACCCCGGCGGCTACACCTACCACGCCGCCGCCGCCAGCGATCGCGCCGTCGACAACTCCAACAGCCAGTTCGCCCTCCTCGGCGTCTGGATGGCTTCCGACGCCGGCTACGACGCCCCCGATCTCTTCTGGGAAACCGTCGGCCGCTACTGGCTCCGCCACCAGAACGACGACGGCGGCTGGGGCTACCGCCCCGCCGACGACAAATCCACCGGCTCCATGACCGCCGCCGGCCTCGCCTCCCTCTACGTCGTCCTCGACCGCTACTTCACCCGCCGCCCCCGCGCCGCCCCCGACATCTTCTTCCGCATCGAACAGGCCCTCGACTGGTTCGCCGCCCACTTCGGCCCCGAGAACCCCGCCGGCGACGACCGCTGGAAGTACTACTACCTCTACGGCGTCGAGCGCATCGGCCGCGCCAGCGGCTACAAGTACTTCCGCGACATCAACTGGTTTGAGCGCGGCGCCGAATACCTCCTCAGCCGCCAACAAGCCAACGGCGTTTGGGAAGGCGACGGGCCCGCCACCTTCGCCATGACCCCGCTCCGCAACACCAGCTTCGCGCTGATGTTCCTCTGCCATGGCCGCGCGCCGCTGCTGTTCAACAAGCTCCGCTACATCCCCGCCGACCTCCGCGCCACCCCGCCCCCGCGCTACACCCCCGAACAACTCGAAGCGCTCGAGCGCGATGAGCGCAGCGCCTGGGAAGAGGCCACCGCCCGCCGCGGCGATTGGAACATCAACACCCGCGACGTCGCCGGCCTCACCCGCTACACCGAGAACAGCCTCGAACGCCTCCTCAACTGGCAGATCGTCGATATCACCGGGCCCGTCGACGACTGGCTCGAAGCCCCCGTCCTCTTCATGACCGGCTCGCTCGCCTGGGACTTCACCGCGGAAGAGGTCGCCAAGTTCCGCGAGTACATCCGCCGCGGCGGCCTGATCTTCGCCTGCCCCGCCGAGCGCCGCGGCGATTTCGTCGCCGGCATGCGCCAACTCGCCGAACAGCTCCTCCCCGAGCGCGCCCTCAACCCGCTCCCCGCCGACCACCCGCTCTTCACCGGCGCCGTCCGCACCCCGATCGAAGACCGCCCACCCCTCCGCGCCCTCTCCAACGGCAACCGCCTCGTCATGCTCCTCGCCGAACAGCCCATCGCCGCGCCCTGGCACTACTTCCAGCCCCGCCGTTTCGACAACGAGTTCGGCCTCGGCGTCAACATCTTCCTCTACGCCACCGACAAGACCTCCCGCCGCAGCCGCCTCGCAGGCAGCATCATCGAGGCCCGCCCCGGCCTCACCGCCCGCGCCGTCCGCATCGCCCGCATCCAGCACGACGGCCTCTGGAACCCCGAGCCCTACGGCTGGGAACGCTTCACCCGCTTCATGCGCAGCAACGCCCGCACCCGCCTCGATGTCGCCGCCGAAGGCCTCCGTCTCGACGACCCCGCCCTCTTGGAATACCCCGTCGCCCACCTCACCGGCACCGACGACTTCAGCCTGAGCGACGCCGAACGCAGCGGCCTCCGCCGCTTCCTCACCCGCGGCGGCACCCTCATCGCCGACGCCACCGGCGGCACCGAGGCCTTCACCGCCGCCCTCGAGCGCGAGCTCCAGACCATCCTCCGCACCGACCCCATCCGTCTCGACGAAGAGGACCCGATCGTCACCGGCCGCGGAATCCCCCAGGCCCGCTCCCTCGCCGACATCAGCTACCGCCGCGCCGCGCGCCGCCGCGCCGCCGGCAGCTCCGCCGCCCAGCTCCGCGGCTTCGAACTCGGCCCGCGCTACGCCGTCCTCTACACGCCGCTGGACATCACCACCGGCCTGCTCGGCACGCGCGTCTACGAAAACATCGGCTACGACGGCGATAGCGCCCTCGAAATCCTCCGCAACCTGGTACTCTATGCTCAGCTCTCCACCGTCCAGAAGGCCCAGCTCGCCGACTGAGCCCACTCCCCGGCCAGCTCGCCGATCCACGCCCGCCCACTAAAATGTCACACCGCCGCCGAACTGGTCGCCGCGGCGGGTGTTGCGTTGAACAGGAGCCCCGTCGATGGCGGATCTAACGCCCGAAGCCATTCTCGCCAAGTTGAACGAACTGCGCCACGAGGCCGAGGACGACAAGACCGACCCCGAGTACCTCGCCCTCCACCACGCCTTCTGCTTCATCTCGTACCAAACCACCGAGTTCAAGCAGTACCTCAAAGAGCACGCCGACGACACCGCATAGCAGGCCGCCGGCGCAGAGTTAATCGTCGATCGCAACAGCAAGGGTGGATCGCGCATCCCGCCCAACAATCCTGCCAACGTCCAGTCCGCTACCGCACCAGCGCCGGCCCGCTCATGAACAGCCCCAGCCGCTCCTGGCTCAGGATCGCCAGTTCCCTTAGCGCCCGCTGCACCAGCCCGAGTTCCCGCGGCGCCAACGCTCGCAACTCTGCCGGCCACGCGCTGCGATTCAGCACGGTCGAAATCCGGCTTTGCGGCAGCCGGATGTCATACTCATCCGAAGGCTTGCCCCCAAACAGCGCCATCGCCAGCAGCTCCCCCAGCTCCGGCTCGCGCGGCAGCACCACCGGGTTCGGATCGCTGATCCCCGCCCGCTGCGCCGCCAGCGCGATCGCCTCGTGCAAGCCCCCGATCCGGTCCGCCAGCCCCAGCTCCACCGCCTCCTGCCCGGTGTACACCCGCCCGCCCGCCAGCTCCTCCAGCGGTTGTGCCAGCTCCGGCGCCCGCGTCGCCGCGACCCGCTCCTTGAACTGCCGGTACACCCGCTCGAGCATCGCCCGCACCGTCGTCCGCTCCTCCTCCGTGAACGGATCCATCGGGTTCAGCAGCCCGGCGTTGTCGCCCCGCGTGTACGTGTGCACCGCGATCCCCAGCTTGTCCTCCAGCAGCCCGCCCCACACGAGCTTCCCGCCAAACACCCCAATCGACCCCGTCAGCGTCGTCGGCTCGGTCAGGATCACGTCCCCCGCCGCCGCCACGTAATAGCCGCCACTCCCCGCCACGTTGCCCATGCTCACGATCACCGGCTTCTTCTCGCTCACCGCCTGCGCCGCGTTCCAGATGATGTCACTCGCCAGCGCCGAGCCCCCCGGCGAGTCAATCCGCAGCACCACCGCCTCGATCGCGTCGTCCTCCAGCGCCGCCTGCAACGCCGCCCGGATCGTCGTGCTTCCCGCGATCGGGCTGCCGAAGATTGGCGGCTCGCTCAGCGTCGGCATCAGCACGCCTTCCACAAAGATCACCGCCACCGCCGGCTGCGTGCCCCGCTTCGTCCCTTTGAACGCCTCCTGCAAATTCTGCCACAGGTCAAAGAACCCCATCGGGTTCTCGAGGTCGACGTCCAGCTCTGGCATCGCGTCCAGCTGCTTCACCACTTGCACGTCCTCGCCAAACCGCTTGAACAGCAGCTGCCGAAAATCGTCGTAGTTCCCGATCCGATCCACCAGCTTCCGCTCGAACGCGTCCGCGCTGCTCAACGGCGCTGCGTTGATCGCGGCCTCGACCGCCGCCGGCGTCAGCTCCCGCTGCTCCGCCAGATTCGCCACGAACGCCTCGTACAAGCGATCCAACAGCCGGTTCGTCTGCTGCTGGTTCTCCTCGCTCGGCCCCGACCGCAGAAACGGCTCCGCCGCCGTCTTGTAATCCCCGATCGGAATCAGGTCCGCCTCCACCCCAACCTTTTCCATTAGCCCCCGGTAAAACAGCTGCACCGCCTCCAGCCCCGTGATCTCCACCAGGCTGTGCTCCGCCAGCATGATCTCGTCCGCCGCCGCCGCCACCAGGTACGTCACGTTGTCGGCCGCATTCATGAACACGTGCACCGGCTTGCCCGCCGCCCGCACCGCGCGCATCGCCCGCTGCAACTCGTAACCCTGCGCCAGCCCCAACTCCGGCCCGTCGATGATCATCACCACGCCGTCGATCCGGCTCGACTCGGCCGCCCGGTGCAACAGCTGCGTCCAGTCAAACAGCGACCGCGGCTGCGGCGCCCCCAACAGCGTCTCGAGGCTGAACCCCGGCGTCGGCGTCTCGGCAATCGGCCCCGTCAGCCACAGCCGCAACACCGTCTCCCGCGACTGCCCCGGCGCCGCCAACGCCAGCCCGGCCAGCAACATCCCAGCGGTCAGCACAACGCGACGAGTCAACATGGCGAGCATTCCTCCTGCGAGGGGATTGACGGCTGCCGCCGCCGACGCGACCCGCGTCCGCGACCCCGCGATTATACCTCCCGCCCCCGTCACCGCCCCGAACCCGATTTGCAGCCGCGCCAGGCCGGTTCTACAATTTGCCGCGTCTCCCAGGGAGGTGCCCCGTTGACCGCGTTTCCGCTCCTGTTCCTGCTCGCCCCGGCGCTGCTCGCTCCCCAGGAAACCTTCCGCGGTGGCGAGATCCTCGATCCCGCCACCAACACCTGGCGCCCCGTTATCCAGGATCCCACCACCGCCCCGCTCGAAACCGCCGCTAAACACCTCGCGGCCGGCGAACACAACGCCGCCCGCCGGATCCTCGCAGACTGGCTCGACAACCATCCCGACCACCCCGCCTTCTACGAGGCCGTCCTCCTCTACGGCGACGCATTCTTCCAGGCCGAACGCTTCTGGAAAGCCTCCGAGCAGTACGAGATCGTCGCCGCCAACACCGTCGGCGAAACCTTCGATAACGCCCTCCGCCGCCAAATGGACGTCGCCCGCGCCTTTCTCGAAGGCAAGCGCCGCATCGTCCTCGGCTTCATCCCGATCACCGCTTACGACGAGGGCGTCGAGCTCCTCGACCGTATCTACGAACGCGTCCCCGGCTCCCGCCTCGGCGAGCAGGCCCTCAAGCTCAAGGCCGATTACTTCTTCAACGCCGCCCAATACGAATCCGCCCTCGCCGAGTACGCCTTCCTCGCCCAGGAATTCCCCAACAGCCGCTACACCCGCACCGCGCTGCTCCGCGCCGCCACCAGCGCCCAGGCCATGTTCCCCGGCGTCCGCCACGACGACCAGGCCCTCATCGAAGCCGCCGAACGCTACAACCAGCTCCAGGAAGCGTTCCCGGAATTCGCCGCCGAAATGAACGTCGCCGCCCGCCTCGACGAGATCCGCGCGCAGCAGGCCGAAAAAGATTTCGCCGTCGCCGACTACTACCTCCGCGCCGGCTACCGCCCCGCGGGCGTCTACTACCTCCAGCAGGTCCGCCAGGATTGGCCCGGCACCCGCGCCGCCCAGCAGGCCGCCGAACGCCTCACCGACCTCGGCGTCGCCCCCGCCCCCGCCGAGGAGTAAGCCATGCCCCGCCTCCTGACCCTCAGCTTCATCGGCCTGCTCCTGGCCCCGCTCACGGGCTGCGGCTACCAACTCGGCGGCCCCTATCGCGAGGGAATTCAGACCGTGCACGTCGAAACCTTCGGCTCTCGCGTTTTCCGCCGCGAGGTCGAGTTCGAGCTCACCGAGGCCGTCAAAAAACGGATCGGCATGGATACCCCGTACCGCCTCGCCCCCAAGAACCGGGCCGATACCGTCCTTCGCGGCGAGGTCATCCAAATCCGCCAGTCCGCCCTCGCGCCCGACCCGCTCTCCCGACTCCCCCGCGATATCCAGCTCATCCTCGCCGTCCGCCTCCAGTGGCAGGATTTGCGGACCGGCGAGCTCCTCGTCGACCAGCCCGTCCGCCTCCAGGCCGTCGATTACTCCCGCCAGCTCGGCGAAACCGAGGAATACGCCATCGATCAGGCCGTCGATAAGCTGGCTCGCAAAATCACCCACCAGATGTACCGCGATTGGTAGTCGCCTATGATTAACCAGAAGCGAACATTCCGTCCGTTGTGGGCGTAACACTACGGGCAGCCATCCCCCTGAGCGCTTCAACGGATATCCAGACGCATGCCGCCACAGCAACCGGACAACCAGGGCCCGAACCAGCCGGGCGATCCGCAGGGTCCGCGTAACCAGGGCTCCAACAACGGGGGACCGGGCGGCCGCCCGCCGATGCGAATGTCCCGCGGCGCGTTCAGTTGGGTCCTCATCATCGGCCTCGTGCTCATGCTGGTCATCATGGTCCAGCAGAACATGCAGTCGCGCCACCCCATCTCTTACAGTGAATTCAAAACGTACGTCGCCAACGGCAACATTGAAAGCGTGGTCGCCCACGAGTCCTCCATCACCGGAACGTTCAAGTCCCCTCCCAAGGACGCGACCGACCCCAACAACCGCGAGTACGAGCTCGAGTTCCCCGTCGCCGGCGAGGCCACCAAGTTCTTCGCCGATATCGAGACCCTCGCCAACCGCGCCGGCGTCGCGCCCCCGGAGATGAAGTACGAGGCCAAGAACAACCTCTTTGTTAATATCCTCATCGCCATGCTGCCGTGGCTCCTCATCTTCGGCCTCATCTGGTTCTTCCTCTTCCGCCAGATCCGCCAGAGCGGCGGCGGCGCGGGCATGCTCGGCAACTTCGGCCGCAGCCGTCACCGCATCATGACCAAGGAGCACACCAACGTTACCTTCACCGACGTCGCCGGCGTCGAAGAGGCCAAGGACGAGGTCTCCGAGATCGTCGAGTTCCTCAAGAACCCGAAGCGCTTCCAGCGCCTCGGCGGCCGCATCCCCCGCGGCGTCCTGCTCGTCGGCGAGCCCGGCTGTGGCAAGACGATGCTCGCCAAAGCCATCGCCGGCGAAGCCGACGTGCCGTTCTTCTCGATCAGCGGCTCCGACTTCGTCGAGATGTTCGTCGGTGTCGGCGCCTCGCGCGTCCGCGACCTCTTCCGCCAAGCCAAGGAAAATTCCCCCTGCATCGTCTTTCTCGATGAAATCGACGCCGTCGGCCGCCGCCGCGGCCAGGGCTACTCCGGCGGCGGGCACGACGAGCGCGAGCAGACGCTCAACGCCATCCTCGTCGAGATGGACGGCTTCGACTCCAACGACCAGGTCATCGTCGTCGCCGCCACCAACCGCGCCGACGTCCTCGACCCCGCCCTCACGCGTCCCGGCCGCTTCGACCGCCAGGTCATCGTGCCGCTCCCCGACGTGAAGGGCCGCTTCGAGATCCTTCGCGTCCACGCCAAGAAGGTGAAGATCACACCGCCGATCGACCCGAAGCTCAATCGCATCGCCCGCGGCACGCCCATGTTCAGCGGCGCCGATCTCGCCGCGCTGATCAACGAATCCGCGCTGCTCGCCACCCTCGCCGGCAAGGACGCCATCGACCTCGACGACCTCGAGGAGGCCCGCGACAAGGTCCGCTGGGGCCGCGCCAAGCGCAGCCGCCTCGTCGACGACAAGGACCGCGAGCTGACCGCCTACCACGAGGCCGGCCACGCCCTCGTCCAGTCGCTCCTCAAGGACGCCGACCCGGTCCACAAGGTCAGCATCATCCCCCGCGGCGCCTATGGCGGCGCAACCTTCTCGCTCCCCGAGAAGGACCGCATGACCTACAACAAGTCCTACCTCGACGCCATGCTGCGAGTCGCCTGCGCCGGCCGCATCGCCGAGGAAACCCTTGGTTCCGACGCCAACTCCGGCGCCTCCGGCGACATCCGCCAGGTTACCGACATCACTCGCCGCATGGTCATGGACTGGGGCATGAGCGACCAGCTCGGCTTCGTCGCCTACAGCGAGGACGAGCGCCGCCGCATGATCGAGTTCGGCGCCGCTAAGGAGTTCTCCGAAAAGACCGCCGAGCTGATCGACGCCGAGGTCAAGCGGATCGTCGACGAGGCCTACGCCGACACCCGCCGCATCCTTCTCGAGCACCGCGACGAGCTCGCCGCGATTGCGACCGCCCTCACCAAGTACGAAACCCTCGACGGCGAGGAGATCCGCCGCATCATCGCCGGCGAAGACCTCAACCGCCCGACCGTCGCCGACCTCATCGAGGCCGAGCAGTCCCGCCGGACCCCCGAGCAGACGCCCCCCAAGGCGCGCCCGGTCCAGCAGCCACCCGAGGAAGGTCCCGGCCCGCTGCCGACCCCGGCCTGAGCGCGCTGCCCGCGCCTACCATCCAGGCAGCAGCCACCGGCGGCGGGCCGCCGGTCTATCGTTTCCTTCACGGGGAAGTCGCAATGCGAAACGGGTGGTTGGGCCTCGCCGGCCTCATCGGCTTCCTCGCCGTCGCCGCGGGGGCGTTCGGGGCCCATGGCCTCGAAGGCCGCTTCACCGAAAAGCAATTAGAGCACTGGGAGCTCGCCGCCACCTATCAGCTCTACCACGCGCTCGCGCTGGCCGTCGGCGCGGTACTCCCCGCGTGCCGCACCCGCCGCATCGCCCTGATCGCGCTAACCGCCGGCATCATCATCTTCTCCGGCAGCCTCTACCTGCTGGCTGCGACCCGCGTCGGCCTCTTCGGCGCCATCACGCCCGTCGGCGGGACCGCCTTGCTCGTCGGCTGGGGCATGCTCGGCTGGTACGGCTTTCAGCGCAGCCGCCGCCCGCCGCCCAGCGCCGCGCCGGCCCCGTGAATCCGCCTCTCACGTAGGAGCGCCCCATGCCCTCCGACCGCGACGAACTCCCCGAGCTGATCGCCACCACCCTCGAGCCGCTCTTCACCGCCTTGCCCCTCGACCAGGCCATGGCCCGCCTCACCGGCGAGAACGACGAGCGGATCGATCTCGTCGAGCCCCTCATCACCGCCCCCGCCTTCGCCGATAAGCCCGACCTTCACGCCGGCCTCTGGCTCTATGTCGATCAGCTCGAGCGTTCGCACCGCATCAGCCAGACCCTCGACGACGCCACCGGCGCCTTCTGGCACGGCATCATGCACCGCCGCGCAGGTGATTTCGGCAACAGCCACCACTGGTTCCGCCAGGCCGAATCCCACCCCCTCATTAAGCAGATCCCCGACTACGAGCCGCACGCGTTCGTCGACGCCGTTGCGGCCGCCGAGCCCACCGACCCCGAGCTGCTCGATCTCCAACGCCGCGAGTGGGCGGCGCTCTTCGCCTGGTGCGCCAATCGGTAGGGGGACGCGCCGCGCCTCAGCCCGGCAGGGAGATCAGCTCCGGATGTCGCCCGCGTAGCCGGTTTGCCAGTGTCCCGATATCGTGCACGACCAGGAACAGCGCCGGCACCACGATCAGGATCAGCACCGTCGCGAACGCCAGCCCGAAGCTGATCGAGATCGCCATCGGAATCAAGAACCGCGCCTGGAACGACGTCTCCATCATCAGCGGCGCCAGCCCCAGGATCGTCGTCAGCGACGTCAGCAGGATCGGCCGCAGCCGCCGCCGCCCGCCGTTGATCACCGCCTCGTAGAACGGCTTCCCGTCGCGATGCTCGTGGTTGATGAAGTCCACCAGGATCAGCGAGTCGTTCACCACGATCCCCGTCAGCGCCACGATCCCGATCATCGACAGGATCGTCATCGGGTAGCCCATCACCAGGTGCCCCGTGACCGCCCCGATCAACCCGAACGGCACCGCCGCCAGCACCACCAGCGGCTGCACGTAGCTCTTGAACAGCCCCGCCAGCATCACGTAGATCACCGCCAGCGCGATCACGAAATCCTGCTTCAGCGAGCCCAGCGACTTCGTGGCCTCCAGCTTGTTGCCCGCGAACGCGATCCGCATCTCCGGGTAGCGCTCCTCGAGCTCCGTGATCAGCGGCGCCAGGCTCGCCGACACCTTCTCGCCCGTGTTCTGCGACTGGTCCACGTCCGCCGACACCGTGATCGCCCGCCGCTGGTCGATCCGCCGGATCGTCGCGTAGCCCCGCGCTTCCTCAACCCGCGCCACCTCGGTCAGCGGCACCAGGTTCCCCGCCGGCGTCGCGATCCGCAGCCCCTCCAGCTCGTAGATGTTCTGCCGCCGCTCCTCCGGAAACCGCACGCGAATGTCCACGTCCTCGCGCTCCCGCTGCAGCGTCCGCGCCTCCAGGCCGTAGAACGCCCCCCGTACCTCCGTCGCCAGCATCTCCGTCGTCAGCCCCAGCGCCCGCCCGCTGTCCAGCAGCTCGATCTGCACCTCCCGCCGCCCCTCTTCGGCGTCATCATCGATGTCGAACACCCCTGCATAGCTCGCCAGCGCGTTCTGCAACTGCCCCGCCGCCTGCCGCAGGTGATCCGTGTTCGCGCTCGTCACCTGGATCTCGATCTCTTTCCCGCTCGGCCCGCCCCCCATCGTCTCGAAGATCAGCGCCCGGATCCCCGGAATGTCCGCCGTCTTCGCCCGCAATTCCGCGATGATCTCCTCGCTCGTCCGGTCGCGCTCGTCCAGCGTCGTCAGCTCGACGATGCTCGTCGCCAGGTGCGACTGCTGCCGCAGCGTCGCCCCGTCATCCCCCGCCGTCAGCTGGCTGCCCACCAGCGTGTAGTAGTTCGCCAGCTCGTCCGCCGGCCGCAACGCCTCGATCGCCTTCTCAACCTCCGCCATCGCCGCCGCCGTCTGCTCGACCGGCGTGCCGACCGGCATCTCCAGGTTCGCCGTCAGCGTCTCGCTGTCCATCTTCTGGATGAACACGAACGGCACGTGCCCCCCGAAAAACAGCCCGCCCGCGATCATCAACGCCCCGATCGCACACGCCAGCGTCGCGTAGCGGAACCGCGTCGTCAGCCGCAGCAGCCGCTCGTAATGCCGCGGCAGCACTTCCGAAAAGATCCGCTGCTGCCGCCGCCGTAGCCGCGCAAGCCGGTTCTCCGCCGCCGGCTTCCGCCCGCCGTCCCGCCCCCGGCGCTGCTTCGCGTGCAGCGTCTCGTACAGGTGCGACGGCAGGATCGCCAGCGCCTCCAGCAGCGACACCGACAACGCGCACATCACCACCACCGGCAACACCCCCATGAAGTCGCCGATCTTCCCCTCGATCAACAGCAGCGGCGCAAACGCCCCGATCGTCGTCAGCACCGCGATCGTCACCGGCCACTTGACCTGCTCCGCCCCCTCGATCGCCGCCGTCCGCGGATCCTCGCCCCCCTCGAACCGCGCGTAGATGTTCTCCCCCACCACGATCGCGTCATCGACGATGATCCCCAATACCACGATCAGCCCGAACATCGTGATCAGGTTCAGCGTCGCCCCAACCACCTGCATCAGCATGATCGCGCCCGCGATCGATACCAGCAGCCCCATCAGCACCCACAGCGCCACCCGCCAGTTCAAAAACAGCAGCAGCGACAGAAACACCAGCCCCAGCCCGTAAGTCCCGCTCCGCTGCAACAGCTCCAGCCGGTCCTCGATGTACCGCGACAGGTTGCTGTGCGTTCCGATCACCAGGTCCCCGGGAAACGGATTCCGCGCCGCCCGCGCATACACCTGCTGCGCCGTCGTCTCGATCCCCACCCGATTCAACAGCCACGTCCAGGTGTCCATCTCGAGCGCCGCCCCCGAGCGCCCTGCTACGTACGCCTTCACCTGCTGCGAGATGTTGATCGCGTCCTGCTCCGCCGTCTTGTACACCGTCAGGTCAATCGCCGGCCGCCCGTCAAAAAATCCCTGGATCTCCGCGTCCTCCAGCCCGTCAATCACCCGCCCGACATCCGCGACCCGCACCAGGCTCCCGCTCGGCCCCACCCGCAGCACCGTCTCCGCAATCCGCTCCGCCTCGTCCGTCTGCCCCAGCGTCCGGACCGCCACGTTCTCCCGCCGCGTCTTCACCTGCCCGCCCGGCAAATCCAGGTTCGACTGCCGAATCGCCCCCGCAATTTGCGCCAGCGACAGGTCGTACGCCACCATCTGCTCCGGCTCGACCTCGACCGTCAACTCCGCCTTCCGCGTCCCGCTCAAGACCACATCCGTGATCTCCGGCAACCGCAGCAATTCCTCCCGCACGTCCCGTCCGACATCCTTCAACCGCAGCGCACCCACCTCCCCCGAGACGTTCACCGAGATCACCGGCAACAACGGCTCGAACTTCGTCACCATGATCTCTTCGGCTTCGTCGGGCAGCTCGTCCCGCGGAATCGCGTCGATCTCGGCCTGGAAGTCATCGACCGCCTGCTCAATGTCATCGACCGCGTTGTCCATCTCGGCGTTGATCGAAAGCACCCCCTCGTTCACCGTCGTCACGATCTTCGCGAGACCATCCACATCCTTGATCGCTTCCTCGATCCGCAGCGCCAACCCGCGCTCGATCTCCTCCGGGTTCGCCCCCGGATACACCACCGTGATCAAGACCTGGTTCGGCCGCGACTCCGGAAACATCTCCCGCGTCAGCGTCAGACCGGAGTAAATCCCCCCGCCCAGGATGGTGACCATCAGGACGCCGACCAGCACCGGATTGTTCACACTGAAACGCGGCAGGCTCATGACTGCGGCGCCGCGTCACGCGCTGCCGCCTGCGACGGCGGCACCGGCTCGGAGGGGGGTTGGTCCAGCAGCGCGGCCGTCTGCTGGTCCAATTCAATCGTCATGCCGTCATACAGCGTATCGAGGTTGCTCGTGATCACGATCCGCCCCGGCTCGACCCCCGCGACCACCGCGTCCTCCCGCAGCGTCCGCCGCACCTCGACCGCCCGCTGCTGCGCAATCCCACCATCAAACACAAAGACCGTCTCGCCCTTCAGGCTCCCCCGCGGCACCGTCAAGGCGTTGCGATACGTCGCGCCCGCCACCGCCGCCCGCACGAACTGCCCCGGGACCAGGCGCTCGTCCTGCGCGCGGTTGTCGATCATCACGTACAACTGAAAGCTCCGCAGCGCCGTGCTCCCGCTCGGACTGATCCGCGCCACCTCCCCACGCCACGTCTGCGCGCGGTCCGTCTCCAGCCGCAGCTCCACCGGCGCACCCGCACGCACCCGGTTGTACACCGAAATCGGCAGCTCGATCGGCACCTCGATCAGCCGCGGATCCAAGATCGCAAACACCGGCGTCCCCGCCGCCACCACCTCGCCCGCCTCCACCGCCACCGACTCGATCACCCCCCCAAACGGCGCCCGAATCTCCGTCCGCTCCAGGTTCAACTCCGCCAGCGCCACCTCCGCCCGCTGCTGCTCACGCGTCGCCTCGAGCTGCGCCCGTTGGTTCGGCAACGCCGCCAACTGCTCCCGCAAATCCGTCCACACCCGCCGCCGCTGCTGCACCAGGATCAGCGCCGCGTCGAGCTCCCGCTGCCCCGTCATGTCCCGCTCCGCCAGGTCGAGCACCCGCTCGTACTCCCGGCGCGCCACCGCCAACTCCTCCTCCGCAATGTCCACCAGCGCCCGCAGCTTCCGCTCCGTCACCGCCAGGTTCGCCAGCTCCGCCTCGATCGCCGCCACCTGGCTCTGCGCCCGCTGCAACCGCTTCTCGTAGTCCCGCGCGTCCAGCGCGACCAACACCGCGCCGGCCGCCACCCGCTGACCCTCCGCCAGCGCGTCCGCCAGCCGCTCGACCCGCCCCCCAACCTCGGCCGACACCCGCGCCGACCGGTCCGCCCGCGCCGTCCCGTACCCGATCAACTCCTCCTGCACCGTCCGCGGTACCAGCTTCGTCCCCCGTACCACCAGCGGCGGGCTCACCACCTCGCGCCGCGGCGTCTCCGGCCCATACTCGATCAGCAAGTAAGCAATCCCGCCCCCGCCGCCCAGGGCGACCAGAA
>CAZCKC010000080.1:0-16570 GCA_964499235.1 uncultured Planctomycetales bacterium
ATTCCGAGCTATTACTTCAATTGCTCACGCAGTCCCACGGCTGCCTTGACGGCGAGGTGCTGTTAAACAGCACTGGGCCCCGCGGCTTTTGCAACGCACGCGGATCAGGCTCCCTCGCCCGTGACTCAGCGGAGCTCCGTGGCTGGAGCTCACGCCGGTTAACACCGAGGCCGCGGCCGGCAGACCAAGTCGGGCCGGAGTGCTCAACGGATGCCACTGCTCTCGAGCAGTGCCGCCAATGAACCCTCCACGCCACCCGACCCCACTGGACCGGCACCGGAGCGGATCTTTGACAACCAGATACCCCCACCAACGGGTGCCGCCAGACCACAGTCTGGCAGACTGCTGCGACCTGATCCGCTGGCAGAACCGCACCTTCCCGCCAGGTTGGCGACCCCACGAAAACGCGGCCGCCACCCAACAGGTGACGACCGCGTTCAAACTCTCGACCACGACAACATCCGCCGGCTGCAACTTGGCCCGCAACCCGCGCGACGCGAATCACGAAGCTAACCGCCGACATCGTCGCCGGGCAGCGTTCTAGTGGTGGCGCTTCACTGCTATCCGTCGCCGCCGGCCACAGCTATCAGCCACGGCCGCCGACCACGAAGTCCCGCTGCGACGCCTCAGACCATTTCCTTCAGCGCCTTCAGCGGCTGGACCTTGACGACCTTCCGCGCCGGCTTGGCCTTGAAGACCGTCTCCTCGCCGGTGAACGGGTTGATGCCCTTGCGGGCCTTCGTCGCCGGCTTCTTCTGGACCTTGATCTTCATCAGGCCGGCCACGTTGACCACACCCGGGCCGCGACCCGACAGGTCCTTCTTGATCACCGTGCCCAGCTCGTCGAAGACCATCCCGACCTGCTTCCTCGTCAGTTCGGTCTTCTCCGCCAGCGTCGAGTAGAGCTCGCTCTTCGTCCGCGGCTTGCCGTTGCTGCTGGCCGCCGCCTTCTTCTTCGTGGATTTCTTCTTCTTCGCCATCGGGGTGAACCTCCTCGAGCGTGCCAACCATCCGTGGTCACGCCAACCTCAAGGACCGCAGCTGCCGCCAATCGACAGCGTCTTACGCAGCACCACGTCGTCGGCCGGCGCGATCAGGATCGCGTCATCCCTGACGCCGCACAGGGCGTGCGGATCGCGCCGCGGCCACGAAACAACTAATTACTCGCACCAAACGCTCCGAGCGTCAAGAGCTCCCGCAAGGCTGGAGCGCATTTTTCCTGATATTTAAAGGGTTTCCGGCTCAGCGGGACCAAATCACCCGCAAATTTCAGCGTTTCCGCGCCCGACAGCCGACAGCCGAGCGGCTTTCGGCCTCACTCGAACGCCGCCGCCAGCAGCCGATCCACCCGCCGAAAGCGATAGCCCCGCGCCCGCAACACCGTCACCAGGTCCGCCACCTCAGTGTCCATCCGGTCCCGCCGCGTCGAGCCCAGGTGCAGCAGCAACACGAAGCCGTTCAGCCCGTCCGGCTGCCGCGCCTCGTAATCCAGCACGCCGGCGACGATCTCGGCGGACGACTGGAACCGCGGGTCACGCTCCGGAATCCAGTCCCGGTTCGACCCCGACCCCGGCGTGAAGTTGATCAGCCGCACCCCCAACTCCGCCGCCCACGCCACCTGCTCCGCGTTGTACCACTCGTACGGCGGCACGAAGTAGATCTCCCGCCCGCCCGCGAAACAGCCCAAGTCCCGCAGATCGGCCACGTTCCGCCGCAAATCGGCCGCGAACTCGGCTTCCGTCACCAACGTCTGCGACCGGTCCTCCCAGGCGCAGTAGAGCAGGTGACCGTGCGAATGCGGCCCGACGTAGTGGCCGTCCGCCAGCATCCGCGGCACCTGGGCCCGCTGCTCCGGCACGGCCAGGTAGTCGCCGGTCAGGAAGAACGCCGCTGGGATGTCGTGTTCGGCGAGGATGTCGAGGATCGTCCCCGTCGCCTGGCCGTGCTCGCCGCCGGTGAAGATCAGCGCCAGTTGCCGCTCCGACCGATCGCCGCGAATGACGGCCCCCTCGTCATAGGTGAACTTCCCGCGCGGATCGCTGCAGCCGACCAACGGCAGCATGGCAACGGCGGCCAGGGGTGACAGCCCCGTCAGCCGGCTCACTGCCAGACACTCAGCAACAACAGCAGCGAGACGGTCCCGTCGATGATCGGCTCGTTGGTCGAGAAGTCGGCGAATACATCGTGAAAGACGGCCACGTCGGATTGGAACGCGGCGAGCTTGTCCTCGCCGAAGTCAGCAAACTTCAGGCTCGCGTTGATCTCCCGGGTCACCGGGCCGTCGACGAGGCCGCCAACCGGCACGTGGTCGATCAGCTCGTAGAACAGGTGGTGCGGCCTGCTCGACGCCAGCTCCAGGTTGGGCACCCCGATCACGAAGCTCTTGCCCCATGGGTTGCGGCCAAAGATCCAGTCGCGGGCCTCGGCCGCCAGCGTCCGGTAGCGGGTGTCGCCGGTCATCTGCTCGTAGAGCACCGCTTGCGTCGCGACGGCGATGACGTTGTTGGTCGAGCACCAGACGAACGGCGTGCCAATCCGGTAGGGGTTCTGCTCGGCCCGCTGGCGGATCTTCTCCAGCCCGGCGTGGTAGTAACCGGCGAGCTTGGCCTGGAGTTCGGCATCAACGTGGGGGTAAAGCCGCCAGTGGGCGAGGTTCACATAGGGGAAGAACTCGTAGTGGCCGTGGGCGTCCGTGCCCATCCATCGGCTGGCGCCGGCTTTCTCGGCCGCATTGATGGCAGCGGTGAGATAGCGGGGGTCCTTCGTCACGCGGTAGAGCTCGGTGGCGGCCCACTGAACGTCGTCGTGGTAGGTGCTCTCGCCGTAGTAGTAGGGGGCCTTCACCGGGACCGACATCGCGCGGCCGGGATAGCGTTCGGCCAGGCGGTAGGCTGACTTCGCCAGGTCCATGTCGCCGACGAGGACGGCGGCGGCAGCGGTGCGGCCGGCGAGGCTGGCGAGGCCGGTGGATTCGTTCTGGTACTTCGGCCCGGCCGGCTTGGCAGTCGCGCGCCATGCGGGCCGCGGGCCGCCGGGGCCCCAGCCGTAGTCGGTCTGGTCGTCGTGCCAGAGCTTCGCGGGTGGTCCGTGGTCGCGGTCGTCGCCGACCTGGACGTAGATGATCTCGGGCTCGGGGTGGATCTTGCGGAGCAACTCGGCGCCGTAGGCGGCTTCGGGGCCGGCGATCGGGATGTTTTCGGCCGCGAGCTTGAGGGCGGCGACGCAGTAGGTGGTGGTGATCATGTGCTTGATGCGGTCACCGGCGTCGTGCCAGCCGCCGATCACGTCGCGGCGCTGGCCGTCGGTGGTATCGATCGCGTCCTGCTGGTGGCATTTCTCACCGGTGACGGGATTGTGGCCGCAGCGCTGGAGCCGCATGAAGGCCAGCAATTGGCCTGGCACGTCGGCGTAGGCGTCTTTGCCGATGGTGAACTCGGGGGAGCTCGTCTCGCCGAAGCGGATTTTGTAGCGGCCCGGTTTTTTGAGCTCCGAGAAGTCGAGCCGGTAGTTGTGCTTGAACGGCCCCCAGGCGCCGGCGTCGGGGCCGATGGGGGCGGTCGAGGTGGTCGGACCGGCGACGCGGAAGTCGCCCTCGAGCGGCTTATTGCTGGAAAGGATCGCGATCTTCGGATCATCGGGCAGGTAGCCGATGAGGTTCACCCGCAGCCAAGGGCCGGCCGCCGCTGTCGTTGTGTCTTGACCGGTAGCAGAGTGCTGGGCGACGGTGGGGCTGCTGGTGGCGGCGAGCAGGATGGCACCGATCCAAAGCTTGCTGAGCGACATGCGTTCTCCGGGCGGCTACTCCGTGGTGGTGGGGTCGGGTTCGGCGTTGAGGCGGTTGATGAGAAGGCGGAGCAGGCCGACGTCGCGGCGGTTGAAGCGGAGCTTGAGCCGCGGCTTTTCGGGGAACTCGTTGGCCTCGGGCGGCAGGGGGTCGCACTGCTCGATGCTGCCGCCGGTGATGATCTGGCCGAACTGGTCGTTGAGCTCCTCGACGGTCTCGTCGCGGAGGCGGTGTTCGAGGCGGAGCACGAGCTCGTCGCCGACGAAGCGCATCGAGTGGTAGACGCGGTAGAAGCGGCAGACCTCCTCGACGGCTGCGGCGGGGCTGTCGGTAATGTAGAACAGGTTCATGTCCTCGGGGCTGATCATGCCGGCGCCGAGCAGTTCGGACTTGGTGTAGGCCCGCCACTGGAGCCAGTAGGTGCCGCCGGGCTGCTCGCACATGACGATCGGCAGGACCGGGGCCTTGCCGGTCTGGATCAGGGTGAGAGCCTCGTAGCCTTCGTCCTGGGTGCCGAAGCCGCCGGGGAAGAGCGCGACGGCGGACGCCTCCTTCATGAACATCAGCTTGCGGGTGAAGAAGTAGCGGAAGTTGACGAGCTTCTCGTCCTCGGCGATGACGGTGTTGGTCTTCTGCTCGAAGGGCAGGCGGATCGCGACGCCAAAGCTGGCCGCGACGCCGGCGCCGTGGTGGCCGGCCTTCATGATCCCGTCGCCGGCGCCGGTGATGACCATCCAGCCGGCCGCGCACATCAGGCGCGAGAAGTCGACGGCCGCGAGGTAGTCGGGGTGGTCTTCGGGCGTGCGGGAGGAGCCGAAGATGCTGATCTTGCGGATGTCCTTGTAGGGCTGGAAGACCTTGAAGCCGTAACGCATTTCGGCGAGGGCCTTGTGGACAAGCTTGACGTCGCCGCGGTCGGCGTTGTCGCGGGCGAAGCGGCAGAGCGTCACGAGGGTGTCGCGGTAGAGGTCCTCGTTCTCGCCGGCCAGGAACTGCTTGGCGAACTCGGCGATGGCTTGCTCGCGTTCCGCGCGGTGGTTCGCGGTGGTGTCGGCCATGGAAACTCCTTGGGGGTCGCGGTGGGTTGGGGGGCCTGCGTGGATCTTATCGGCAGGCGGGCGGGGACCGCGAACGCATGGCGGCCGAGACGGCCGCTCTACCCTGATGAGCAGGCGGGTCGGGGTTAGGGGTTGGCGGGGGTGGCGAGCATGGTGGTGAGCTCGCTGCCGATGCGGTCGGCGTCGGCGGGGACGAGGAAGGGGAGGTTAGCACGGACGTTGGCGGCCGCGGCGGCGACGGCGGCCTGGGCAAGCTCGAGGCCGGCTTCGACGTCGGTTCGCAGGCGCGGGTTGGCGAGGTCGAGCAGGCGGGTGAGGTCGGCGTGGACCTGGCGGCTGAGGGCGGCGGTCTGGAACGGGACGCCGGCGGCGATGGCGGCGGCGGCGGCGATCTTTTCGTCGCGGGTGGGGTCTTCTTTCGGGAGCTTAAAGGCCTGGCTGAGCTCGGCGTAGGCGGCGGCGTCTTCCTCGGTCAGGCGGCGGAGCATGGCGCTGGCGCGGCGGAGGCGTTGGGCGAGTTCCTGGACGTCGGCTTCGACGGCGGCGAACTTGGGGCGGCCGACGGTGAACTCGCAGGCCATGTGGCCGAGGCTGGCAGCGAGACTGCCGACGAGGGCGGCGACGCTGCCGCCGCCGGGGGTCGGCGCGCGGCTTTCGAGGCGGTCGAGGAAGGCGGCGACCGTGAGGCCGAGGAGTTGGTTTTCCGGCATCGGTTAGACTCCCGTCAGCTGCGCGGCATGATGGGCGATTTCGGGCGCGGCGACAATTGGGGCTTTTATGTGGCCGAATCTTTCGCTGGCGGAACGGGACGAGCGTTACATGCAGGAAGCGTTGGCTTTGGCGGAGCAGGCGTTGGCGTGCGCGGACGTGCCGGTCGGGGCGCTGGTGGTGGAAGACGATCGTGTTATCGGTCGCGGGTACAACCAGCGGGAAGCGTTGCAGGATCCGACGGCGCACGCCGAGATTCTGGCACTGACGGCGGCCGCGAGTGCGCGGGGGCACTGGCGGCTGGACGGCTGCACGCTGTACGTGACGCTGGAGCCGTGTCCGATGTGCGCGGGGGCGCTGGTGCAGGCGCGGGTGAGCCGGGTGGTGTTCGGCGCGTGGGACGAGAAGGCGGGCGCATGCGGGTCGCTGTTCCAGATCACGGAGGACCCGCGGCTGAACCACCGCTGCGAGACGGTGGGGGGCGTGCTGGCGGGGCCGGCGGCGGAGTTGCTGCGGGCATTCTTTCGGCACCGGCGGAGCCTGGGGGAGAAGTGAGGCGGGGCGTCGGCTGCCCGGCTGGCGGTCAATTGCACTTTTTTCTTGACTTGTCCGCGAAGCGTGGCATACTTCCGCACCCACGTTTTTGTTGTCGGAGATGGAGCCATGGTACGCGTCCAGCATTTCAATCCTGAGCGGTTCGCCGAACGCGGCGACGGCCGGACGTGTGCGCTCCGTTTCTTCCCGGTGGCATTGCGGCCGGCGTAACCTTGCCGCGCGGCTGTTATTTCCTCTGATTCATGCTGGTGTTGGTTGGTGCTGGCGCTTTCCGGGTGCGCCCCCGGTGGTGTCGGCTGCCTAGTAGAACCCAGGTTCGGCTGGGGGTGTGCGATGACGACCGAACGGATGATGGCCAAGCCGCTCGCGCCGGAGGACCTGCGGTGCGGGATGTATGTCATGCGTCTGAAGCAGATCTGCGAGATCATGGGCTTTTGGCTGGACGCCGTTGACAAGACGAGCATCACGCGGGTGGCGCGCACGCCGTGGCGGTCGCAAATGCCGCTGCGGGTGGTGGAGGTCTGCCTGCCGTTCGTGCTGGTGGAGGATGCGAAGGGGCGCAGCGGGATGCTGGACGTGCGGCTGGTGCAGTTGGCGCAGGTCAGCGACCGGTTCGGTCGGGAGGCCGTGCTGCGCGCCCGAGCGCAGCGGAAGCGGGCCGAGGGGGGCGCGCAGGCGACGGAGGAATCTGCGTCGCAGGCGTAGCGCGGGGTGGCGGGGGACCGCCCCGCGCGGGCTTTCCCGCGTTTTCGTCGGGCGAGACGGCCGAGCTACCCTGGTCTGGGTACAGGTTGCCTTTTGTTTCGCGTGCACCAGCGAGACGCCGGGGGCACAGAGCATGCGGGGGCCACAGGTTAGGGGTTGGTGTCGCCTGGGGATTGCTTGTTGAGGAAGGCGGTGAGCTCGGCGATTTTTTGGGCGGCGCGGGACTTCGGTTTCTCGTCGGGGGGTGGCTCGGTCGCTGGCGTCGCGGTGTCGATCGATTCCGGCTCGCGAGGGGCGGGGTCGGGGTTGGTGTAGGCCGGCGGGGCCTGGCTGTCGAAGTGCGGCGCGGCTGCGACGGGGTTGGGGTCGTCGATCTTTTCCAGCGAGGTGCGGTCCTGGCGCCACCAGCGGTCGACGATCCACTCGACGTCGCCGGTGTCCGTCTCGGTCGACCACATCTTGAAGAAGTCGACGTCGCTGGAGCGTGGCAGCTTGGGCGGCATATCGATCAGCGTGCGCATCGGCATCATGACCGCGTCGCCGATGATGAAGCCCTCGCCGGGGCGCATCGACGGCAGGATGCTGATCAGGCTGCGGAACTGGTCGCTGACGACGCGGGCCGCGTAGTCCTGGTCGTCGGGGTTGTTCATCCGCATCAGCACCATCGAGTTGCACTGGCTGAGGATCGTTTCGGAGATCTCGCTCGGGCGCTGCGAGACGATCATCGCGGAGACGCCGTACTTGCGGCCTTCCTTGGCGACCTTCTCGACGGCGTCGCGGGCGTAGGTGCGGCGGCCGTCGCGGACGACGCGCGGCAGGTAGTTGTGGGCTTCCTCGTAACAGAGGACGAACGGGCGGCGCTTGTCGAGCGGCGACCAGAAGTTGAAGTCGAAGAGGGTCCGCGTGAGGACCGCGACGGTGATGTCGACGACGTCGAACGGCAGGCCGGAAAGGTCGACGATCGTGAGGTTCTTGCGGGTGTCGAGGCGGCCGAGCATCTGGCGGATGACCCAGCTGACCGACTTGCTGAGCTCGCCCGGAGAGGCGGCGGGGACGAGGCGGCCGGCAAGCTCTTCGTTGCGTTCGGCCTGGACGAAGGGCTTGAGCATGAAGTCGTAGCGGCGGTCATTGAGGCGGGTTTCGAGCTGGTTCACGAAGCCGAGCAAGTGGCCGTAGTAGGTCGCGTGCGGGATCTCGCCCTCGGCGTTGCCGGCGTTGAACTGCATCCGGCGGGTCATGAGCAGCTCTTCCTGCTGCTCGAGGGGGAGGCTGCGCTGGGGGAGGCGGGCGAAGGCGTAGTTCTCGGTGCCGAGGACGTAGCGGGCCTCGTTCATGTTCTCGGCGTAGAGCTTGAGGTTGTCGATGCTGTAGTAGACGGGGGTGTCGACGGTGAACTCGTTCTCGAGGCCGAGCTCGGCGGCCGCGGCGTACTTCAGGCGCTCGAAGGCGGTGCGGAGGAAGATCTTCTGGGCGTTGATGTCCAGGGGGTTGTTGTCGTCGATGAAGATCTCTTCGAACTCCTCGTAGCGGAGCATCCAATAGGGCAGCACGAGGTTGCGGTCGGAGAGGTAGGTGACGTTGGCGCCCGGCTGGCCGTCGTCGCCGGCGAAGGCGGCGGCGTACTCGCCGTGCATGTCGAACATGATGATCTGGGCGTGGGGGAGCTTAAGGGCCTCGTGGAGGATCTTGGCGGTGGTGACGGACTTGCCCGAGCCGCTGTTGCCCATGACGGCGACGTGCTTGCTGAAGAACTCTTTGCCGAGGACCTTGACCTCGAAGTCGGTGTCGACGGCGAAGCGGCCCATGGCGAAAGCGCGGGGGTAGGTCTGGGACTCGGCCAGGGCGTCGAAGGAGCCGAAGATGAGCTCGAAGTCCTCGTCGACCCCGAGGCGGACGGTGTCGCCGAGGGTGGGATACTCGTTGACGCCGCGGACGAACTTGTCGTCGATGATCGTGCCGAGGAGCTGGAGCGTCATGACGATCTGATCGGGCAGGCCGGCCTCGGGTCCGGTGTGGAGGTCACCCTGGCTGCCGATGCCGGTGACGTAGCCGACGAGGATCTTCTTGCCGATCGGGAGCGTGACGTAGGTACCGAGGCGGCCGATCGGGTAGATCGTGCCGTGGTAGTCGATGCGCAAATCTGGCCGGGTGACTTGCACCCGGACCTCGTCGCCGGCGACGCCGACCACGCTGCCGATGGTGAGGGGATCCATGCCGACGGGCCTCCGCGGGGTAAATGAACGGGTTCCTGCTCTCTGTATCGGCGGATTGGTCGGGCGGCTGATTGCGCAGTGGTGGAAGGCGGCGGGCGGGGCCCGATCGCGGCGAGGCGCTTGCGGCGCGGGCCACTGAGACGGAGTATTGGGGAACGGTTTCGAGGTTGGCGTGCAGCGTGGAGGACGGGATGGCGACGCAAGCGGTTCTGAATCGCGACCTACTGGATCAGGCGAAGTACTGTGCGCTCTGCCAGCACGTCGTGTGGGCGGATGTCGAGCGCTGCCCGAATTGCGGGTGTCCGGAGTTCAGCGCGGTCGGGACGCCGGCCGCGGATGACCCGCGTTGGCGGGACCTGTCCCAACGGCGTCGCGTCTGGCTCGTGATCGTGACGATCGTCGCGGTGCTGTTTGTTCTCTTCGCGCTGTACCTGTCTGTTCCCTGGGCGTGGGCGTTCGTGGACCGGCTGGCGGGCTGGCCTTACGAGGGGTGAGAACGGCATTGGAGGCGGACCTACGTTTCGACGGCCGGGGCGGGCGTCGGGGCGGCGCTGGCGACCGGCGCAGTGGCCGGGCGGCGGCGGCGGGTGACGCCGAGGTACTCGAGTCCGATGGCGGCGATGAGGATGAGGTTGAGCCAGACGCCGTTCCAGCCCTGGCTGATCTCGGCCAGGAGCGAGTCGCCGAAGCAGCCGCAGTCGACGTCCAGGCCGGCGACCAGGACGTAGGCCTTCAGGGCGGTGAACGCGACCAGCATGAGCAGCAGCAGCAGGCGGGCGGCGCCGCGCCAGAGGCCGATGAGGAGGGCGACGGCCGTCAGGACCTCGATCCAGGGCACGATGTAGGCCATCGCGTTGGTGATCTGGAAGGGGAAGATCTGGTAAGAGCGGATGTCCATGGCGAACTGGTCGGGGGCGACGATCTTCATGCCGGCGGCGTAGAGGAAGGTTGCGGCGACCAGGATGCGGGCGAGCCAGATGAACGGCAGCCAGAGCGCGGGGTTGCCGCCGCCGGTACGCAGGGCGGGGGCAACGGTCACGGCGTGGCTCCGGCCGCGGCCTCGTCGTCGAGCGGCTCGGGGGCGGCCATCTGCTGCTCGGCGGAGCACATGGCGACGACGTAGGCGAGGTCTTCGGGTGGTCCCTCGGTGACGGGGAGGCCGGCGGCGATAATGCCCTCGAGGCCGCCGGGGTAGATGTGGACGTTGCTGAGGTCGTAGCCGACGAAGAGGTCTTCCATCAGGCGGTAGACGGCCTTGGAGTCGCCGCACTCGCCGGACTGGCAGTAGATGACGATCGGGGTGCCCTCGAGGAGCAGGAACTCGATCTCCGGGAGGAGCGTGTAGGCCTGGCCGGGGGGGATATTGGCGATGAAGCGGGCGTCGTAGTGGCCGGCTTCGAACTCGGCCGGTCGGCGGGCGTCGATGACGAGGGCGCCGTTGTCGGCGAGTTCGACCAGACGGTCGCGGTCGATGCCGGCCTGGACGAGGATGGGGTCGGTCGCGTCGTCGGTGCCGGTTGGCGCGGTGGTATCGCGGACGGCGCCGCGGTACTTGTCTTCAGCGTCCTTGAGCTCGCGGGAGACGGTCCACTCGAGCTTGGGATGCAAGAGCTCGATGTTCGCGGCGCCGAGGAGGGTCGCGAGGGCGAGGAAGCCGAGCATCTTGAGCAGTGTACCGGTCATGGCACTTCCTGCCGGGGGTTGGTCTGAGCGGCCGTCTTTAGCTGTCGTTGTCCTTGGCATCGTCGACGGGCTGGCGCTGGGGGACGCGGACGGCGTTGTCGGGCCGCAGGTTGGCGGGCGCCATGCCGGTGCGGACGGGGATCAGGCGGATGGGCACCTCGAGCTTCTGGTAGATCTCTTCGGGGGCGTTGGTCTTGATGGTGAGCGTAACCGGGGCGGCCGCGGCGATGGCCTCGCCGGGGGGCAGCGTGAGGTCGACGCGGAGGTACTTGTAGCCGCCGCGGCTGCGGATGGTTTCGTTGTGGATCTCCCACTCGACGTCGGGGTGGGAGGCCTCGATGCCGGTGATCTCGAGGTCGCTGTCCTCGGGATAGATGACGGAGAGGCGGCGCTCGGTCGGGCGGACGGTCTTCGGCGAAACGAAGAGTTGCGCCGGCTGGACGCGGACCTTCGGCCGCACGAGGCCGGCGACGCGGACGCTGAGCGTGTCGAGGAAGTCGAGGTCGGTCTTGAGGACGATGTTACGGAAGAAGCGCTGGTCGTTGAGTGGCGGGACGGTCGTGGCGGTGAGCTCGTAGAGCTCGCCGGGCTTGACGGTCTTGAGGTCGACCTCGAGGTTGGGATAGCTGTCGCGAGCGAGCTCGAGCTTCACCTTTTCGGGGTAGGTGGTCTTGATCTTGAGGGTCTGGCTGGTGGCGGCATCGGCGGTCAGCGAGCCGAAGTTGATCGCGGGCTGGACGCCGGGCTCGAACTCGAAGACGTTCTTGACCGTGCCCTGGACGAGGACGGTCGACTGGGGGTTGGCGGTGTCGTTGGTGACGATGCGGACGGTCTGGCGGACGGTCTCGCGGCCTTGGGTGGAGTCGTAGCCGACGGTCATCGAGGTGGACTCGCCGGGGGCGAGGTTGCGGTTCTTGGGGGTGGCGGCGGTGCAGCCGCAGGATTTTTGGATCCGCTCGATGACGAGGGGCTCGTCGCCGACGTTGGTAAGCTTGACCTCGCCGCTGAGGGGCGTGCCGTACCAGACCTCGCCGAAGTCCCAGACGGGCGGGTCGACCGCGAGCCGCGGGCCGGCGAAGGCGGGCGGGGCGATGGCGGCCGCGAGGCCGGCCGCGAGCGTGATTCCGATCCAGGGCGAACAGCGTTTCATGGAGAGATCCTCGTGGTTGAGTTCCAGGGGACCGCGACCCGTGGGCCGGGGCCGCCAGGGCCTTGCAAGGGCCGATGGCGGGCGGGGCGGCGCTTAGCCGTCGGTGGCGCCGCGGAGTTGCCGCGTGAAGTACTCCCGGTAGCGTTCGCGGCTCTGCGTCACGGGAATTTTAATCTCTTGGAAGTCGGGATCGGTGGTTTTGATCACGATTTCGAAGTCCTCGTTCCCCAGCTCGCCGGGCGCCGGGAAGTTGAGCAGGATCCGTTTGGCTTCGGCCGGACGCTGCTGGTGGGGAGTACGGAGCGTGGGACGGGGTTGTTCGGTGATCTGGCTCTGGACCCCGGGGTGGCCGGCCTGGACCTCGGCGACGTCGAAGTTCTCGTCGTCGCCGAAGTAGCTGACCCGGACGACCTGGGTGCGGGCGGGGCGCTGCGGGTTGAGGAGGATCACGTTGGGGGTGACCTGCACGCGCGGGCGGACGATGAAGTTGACGGGGATGGAGACGGTCGGCTGGGCCGGGTTGTCGGTGGCGAACTTAAGTTGCACAGTCAGCGGTTGTTCGCCGACCGGGGACTTGGTGGTCGCCTTCAGCGCGTACTTGCGGCCGGCCTCGAGGGGCTTGAAGTCGACTTCGAGGACGTCGGGGACGACCGCTTCGAGCTCGAGCTTGACCGGCTCGTCGACGTTGATGGCGAGGGTGGCGTCGACGGTGTGGACCTGATCGACGTCGAAGGAGATGACCCGCAGCGCCTGGGGCGGCTCGACGGTGACGAGCTGCTTGATGTCGGCCGTCACGGGCACGACGAGCGACGGTTTTTTCGGATCGTTGGAATTGATCACGACGCGGACGGTGGTGCGCCCGGCGCGCTTCTTGCTGCTGTCGAGGGCGACGTCGAGGCCGGTGAAATCGCCGGGAGCGAGTTGATTCTTCTTGAGCTCGGTCACGGTGCAGCCGCAGCTGGCGCGGACGCTAGTCAGGTTGAGCGGCTCGTCGCCGACGTTGATGAGCAGGAGTTCGCGGGTGACGACGCTGCCTTTCCAGACGTCGCCGAAGTCGATGCTGCCGCTGGAGACGGCGAGTTGGGGTTGGGCGGGGGCAGCGGCGACGATCAGGAGGCTGAGGAGCGTCGCACCGATTGCGAGGAATTGCCGGACAGCCACGTTTGAAACTCCGTCTTCTGGCCGTGTGGGTGGTTGGCGCCCGCTGTCGCGGCGGACCGCGACAGACCGGGGCATATCCTACCGGGGGGAGCGGGGGCGATTCAATACAGCTTCGGGCGGCGGCGGGCCGCCGCCCGGGTAAACGGGCCGCGTCGCGGCGTCAGCCGCCGAGCGACGGGTTGTCGGCCAGGGCCTCCATCATCCGCAGGGCGGCGGGACCGCCGAGGACGATGCCGAGGGCGGGGAAGATGAACAGGATCAGGGGCATGAGGAGCTTGACGGCGGTTTTCTGGGCGCGTTCCTCGGCCGCCTGTTGGCGTTTGGTGCGGAGGACGTTGGCCTGGTTGCGGAGGGCCTTGGCGACGCTGGTCCCGAACTTTTCGGCCTGGGTAATGACCGACACAAGAGCCCGCAATTCGTCGAGGTCGGCTCGGCGGGCCATATTCTCGAGAGCTTCGCCGCGGGGGATGCCCATCTGCTGTTCCATGGTGGCGATGCGCATCTCTTCGGAGAGCTCGTGGTGGACGACGGCCATCTCGTCGCCGACGCGTTTGATGGCGGCGTCGAGGGCGAGGCCGGACTCGACGGAGACGACCATGAGGTCGAGGGTGTCGGGGAGGCCTTCCTTGACCTTTTGCTTGCGCGAGCTGGTGGCGAGGCTGAGCCAGAGGTTGGGGAGCATGAAGCCGAAGCCGCCGGCGAAGCAGACGGCGCCGACGGCGTTGACCATGCCGAGGTTCATGGAGTAGGCGGTGGCGCCGCCGATGATCAGCCCGACGATGCCGACGATCGACTTGCTGGCGAGGAAGACGGTCTGGGCGTTCTGGTTGCGGTAGCCGGCGGAGATCAGCTTGGCCCGCAGGTTTGTCTGCTCCTCGTCGGAGGTGGGCATGACGATGCGGCTCAGCATCGGCTGGGCTTTTTTGACGAGGGTGTCGGTGGCGGCGTCGCGGGCGCGGTCCTTGATGTCGGCGAGCTCGTCCCGGGTGCGCGAGCCGGCGAGGCGGCGCTTGACGGTGTCCTTCTCCGACTTGCCCTTGGGCATCACGCCGTAGACGACCAGGCCGACGGCGGCGATGATCAGTAGTGCGAACAGCAGCATTTCCATGTCAATCTCTCCGCCTTAGACTTTGATGTTGACGATCTTCTTGATCATCGCCCAGCCCATGAGCTGCATGGTGCCGGCGGTGGTGAGCATCATGCGGCCGCGGGGGTCGTCGATGAGCGTCAGGGCGTACTCGCGGTTGATGAACATCATCACGCAGAAGACGAGGGGCGGCAGGGCGAGCAGCACGTAGCCCGAGAGCCGGCCTTCGGCGGTGAGCGCCTGGACGGTGCCGAAGAGCTTGATCCGGTCGCGGATGACGCCGCCGATCTTGTCGAGCACTTCGGCGAGGTCGCCGCCGGTCTGGCGCTGGATGAGGACGGCGGTGACGAAGAAGCGCACGTCGAGCATGTCGGTGCGTTCGGCGAGGTTTTTGAGCGCGTCTTCGATCTTGAGGCCGAGGTTCTGCTCGTGGAAGACGCGGGCGAACTCGGTACCGGCGGGCTCGGGGACCTGGGTCGAGATGAGCTGCATGCCGCTGGCGAGCGAGTGGCCGGCGCGGAGCGCCTGGCTGAGCAGTTCGAAGACGTCGGGGAGCTGTTCGACGAGCTTGTTGAGCCGCTTCTTGCGTTTGCGGTAGAGGTAGAGGATCGGCAGCACGAAGGCCGACGCGCCGACGCCGAGGGACACCAGGAGCGAGAGGCCGACGAGCTGCATGCCGGCGACGAGGATGATCGCGACGGCGGTGAGGTTGACGAGGACCTTGGAGGCGGACTTGCGCACGTCGGCCTGGTCGAGCACGGTCTGGAGCTTGGCGGTGAAGCTGAGGTTGGCGAAGAAGTTGCCCATCATGCCGCCGGCCTGCTCGGCCTGGCGGCGGAACTGTGAGGGGTCGAACGCCTGGCTGCCGCCGTTGCGGCGCCGGGCGCCGCCGCGGAGGCGGTTGAGCAGGTGTTTCTTCTCGCTCTTGCGGAGGTCGCCGACGACCTGCGTGACGCCGTAGGCGAGCACGACCGAGCCGATCAGCGGGAGCGCGAAGAGGAGGATCGTCTCCAGGTTGAACGAGACCTGCGCGAAGAGTGCAAGTGGCGGTGGCTCAGGAAACATGGTCAGGATTCCATATCATTCACGAGGTCTTGCGGGTTGAACATCGACGTGTCGACCTTGCAGCCGGATGACGCCAGACGGTCCATGAACTGGGGGCGGACGCCGGTGGACACGATGCGGCCGTAGGCCTTGCCCTGTTCGTCCACGCCATCCTGCTCGAACTTGAAGATGTCCTGCATGGTGATGACATCGCCTTCCATGCCCTGGACTTCGGTGACGTTGATGATCTTGCGGGGGCCGCCGGTGAGGCGGGCGGCCATCACGATGAGGTTGATGGCGGAGGCGAACTGCTGGCGGATCGCCTTGGCGGGCAGCTCGAAGCCGGACATCATGACCATGGTCTCGACGCGCTGGACGGCGTCGCGGGTGCTGTTGGCGTGGATCGTGGTCATCGAGCCGTCGTGGCCGGTGTTCATGGCCTGGAGCATGTCGAGCGTCTCGCCGCCGCGGCACTCGCCGACGACGATGCGGTCGGGGCGCATGCGCAGCGAGTTGATCAGCAGGTCGCGGATCGAGATCTGGCCCTTGCCCTCGATGTTGGCGGGGCGGGTCTCGAGCCGCACGATGTGCGGCTGGCGGAGCTGGAGCTCGGCGGCGTCCTCGATCGTGACGATCCGCTCGTCCTCGGGGATGAAGCTCGAGAGGTTGTTGAGCAGGGTCGTCTTACCCGAGCCGGTGCCGCCGACGATCAGGATGTTGAGTCCGGCCACGACGCACGCCCGCAGGAACTCGACGATCTCGGAGGAGCACGACTTGAACCGGCAGTAGTCGTCCCAGGTGATCGGATCGGCGCCGAACCGCCGGATCGACATGGAAGCGCCGTCGATCGCGAGCGGGGGGATGATGGCGTTGACGCGGCTGCCGTCCTTGAGGCGGGCGTCGACCATCGGGCTGACCTCGTCGCAGCGGCGGCCGAGCGGCGAGACAATCTTGTCGATCACGTGCAGCAGGTGGGCGTTGTCCTTGAACTTGACGTCGCTGACGGCGAGCTTGCCCTTGCGTTCGATGTAGACCTGGTGCGGCCCGTTGATCAGGATATCGGAGACGTCGGGGTCCTTGAGCAGCTGCTCGAGGGGGCCGAGGCCGAAGGTCTCGTCGATGATCTCGTCGGTGAGGGCGCGGCGCTCGGTGTTGTTGAGCATCGGCCCCTCTTCTTCGAAGATGGCCATAATCAACTGGCGGACGCGCTCGTGCATCTCGCCGCTGGCGTCCTTTTGCAGCTTCTGGAGGTCGACCTGCTCGACGAGCTTGCGGTGGACGATCGCCTTGAGCGCGTGGTTGCGCTGGAAGCGTTCGTCGTCGGCCTTGTTGGCCTTCTTCGGCGGCGCGGGTGGCGGGGGGGTGGGCTTGGGCGGCGTTCCGTTGGACGGCGTTCCGTTGGACGGCTTGCCGTTGGCGGGC
>CAZCKC010000081.1:0-16524 GCA_964499235.1 uncultured Planctomycetales bacterium
GAGCCCACGCGGCGTTCCGTGCGGGAATGATCACAACGGGTGCGGGCAGCGGCCGTCAAGCATGTTAAAAAAGGAGCCGCGAGCTGAGCGGTGCTCAGCTCGCGGCGGTGTCCTGCGGTGCTTCGGACTGCGCTCAGGCGCCCGGGTTACGGGACGATGAACGAGTCGGTCGAGGTGGTCGGGCCTTCGGTGCCATTGGCCAAGTTACCGACCATGATGCCGTCGAGGTCCGAGTAGTTCTCGTCGGCATAGGTGTAGATGTTGTCGTTGTCGGGACCCTGGGCCGGCGTCCGCTCGAAGTCGACGTGGCCGTCGACGAAGAGGATCTGCTGACCTTCCTGCCCGTGGTTGGGGCTGTTCCACTGCTCCCAGTCGGTGTTGTTGGCGTCGAGCGCGTTGTCTGGCGGATCATCGAGACCGGTCAGCGGCTCGCCGGCCCCGGTCTTGAAGGCCATAGACTCGCCCTGGAAGTAGGGGCCCTTGTCAGCGGCGAGCGCCATGCGGACGTCAAGCGAGGTGCTCGGCGGCGCGACGCGGCTGAGCGGCATCTGGTAGCCGTAGCTGAGGTTGTTGTACGACTTGAAGTCGAACCGGTCGACGCCCACGTTGGCAGCCGTCGGGTTCCCGCTATCCTCATTACGCAAATCATCCTTGTTGTCGCTGGAGCTCGGGCAGATGAACTGGCCGGGCGACGTGGCGCCTTCGATGATCAGCAGGAAGAGGGAGCGGCCGACCGAGACGCCCGTGGCGTTGGTCAGGTCCTCGGACGCACTCGTGGTGGCGTCCTGAGCCATCTGGCCGCTGAACTGCACACCCGGATCGGTGCCGCCGGCAGGCGAGGCCCCGCCGAGGTCGACCGGGAACCGCTCGTTGTAGTCGTTGGAGTAGATGTAGGCCGACTGGCCGATGCCGCGCAGGTTGGCGGCGCAAACCGCGCGCTTGGCGAGCTCGCGGGCGCGTGCCAAGCTGGGCAGCAGGATGGAGATCAGCAGCGCGATGATCGCCACCACCACCAGCAGCTCGATGAGGGTGAAACCTTTTGTACGAATCCGACGATTCACGATGTCCTCCTGGTTCAATTGCCCCGTGAAACCCAACACGTTTTTAACGCGACCGCCATTGGCCGAGCATCAACTGAGATCATGATCGAGTGATATAACAGTTCAGTTGCTTGCCGTGGCCTGAGACCTCCGACGTCTAACTCATCAGACGCAAGCCGATGCTCCACCGGCATTTGCGATCGCACACGTCGCGCAGAGACGAACGCACGGCAACGGGCCGTGGCCAGTCGTGACCCACACAGGGCGCAGGATCACCACGCAACGGGACAACACGGTTTTCAATGTGGTTCTCAGCCGCGGGGACAAATCCGAGCGGCCAAAGTGAAGGAATGCGATCCGGGGCAGGATGAAAAAAGGCAGATGTTACTGCAAGTATGAGCGTTCGAAGATAGCAGTGGATTAATCTGTCGCGTATGTCCCCGTGAGAATTCCTATCACCGATGCAAGTATACCGCACGCCATGGGCGTGTCAACCGAAAGTATCGGGCACTCCGCGTATACCGTCCCGCGAAGACGCGTGATCGGCTTAATTATCAGACGTTATTGGCCGCGGGCCGGGCCGATGAGTTGATGTTCGACCTCGTTGACCTGCCGTCGGCCGACCTCGAGCGCCACGGCGCGATTGATATAGGCGGCGTCGGGTGTTGCCTCGTGTCCCAGCCGGCGGCGTTCGCGCGCGAGCACTTCCAGCGCGAGGCTGTCCACCGCAACCGGGTCAAAGCCCAGCAGGAGCCCGCCGAAAGGGCTGACCTCGTTCTCGGTGGCGTCCGCCCCGCCCGCGACGATCACGCGGAGGGCGTTCGCGATCGTCAGGCGGAGCTTGTCACTCACCGCGCGGTGGGTCAGCAGCTCGGGAATCAGGCGGTAGCCGTTGTCCTTGTAATAGCGGCCGGGATGCTTGAGCAGGCTGTAACCCAGGCTGTGGATCCCGCAGGCCATCCCACCGACGGGATGGGCCATGAGAGACGGGATATTGATCAGAGCGTCGCATTCGTAGAGGTAGTTGGCGACGGGCTCGAGCCGCTCGCCGAGCTGCAGCGGCTCGCCCCAGCCGCGGTCGACCGGCGAGGTCTCGAGCGCTCGCTCGAGGTAATTCGGGACATGAACGAGACGTAATGTCCGCGGATGAAACCCTGCGTCGGCGAGCTGCTCGACGATCACCCGGGCGAGGGCGTCGGTCGTGTTGAGCAGCTTGGCGGCCTTGATGTCGAACTTCAGCACGATCCGCCGGGCGTCGCCGAGCAGCTTCCGCCAGGCGCGAGTCGGCGAGGTCTCGCCGGCCAGCGCCTCCACGCCCTGGCCGACGAGGTCGTCGACGACATAAGGGTCGGGGATGGTGCCATTGAGCGCGTTGTCGGCCCGGACCTGGACCACGCGCGAGCGCTCGTGTTCACGGCCCAACCACCACGGACGGTTGCCGGTGGGACTGGCACCGCCTTGAACCGGTTCCGGAGCGCCAGACGCGGCATCCGACGGGTGGGTGGCGGCTTCTCCCTGGCACCAGGCGGCCCCAAGCAAGGGACCGGCCACGAGTCCGCCGGCCATCAGCCGCAGCCACTCGCGGCGGGAAAGACCGCCATCGCCTTGAATTGACCGCATTCCATCGGCTCCCTACGATCGCGCTGTTCACTGTTTCAATCGGCAAGAAGTCGCTCACACCCTCACGAGGCCACGCGATGCGCGATGTTGCGGCGGCGTACAGCCATTATAAAGACGTGTTGGCCGCGGTTGGGCAGGACCATCTGCTGCGGTTCTGGGACGCGTTGAACGAGGCGGAGCGCGGGGCGTTGCTGAACGACCTTGCGGCCGTCGATTTTGACCAGTGCCAGGTGTTGATCGAGCAATATGTTCGGCAGAAGCCGGAGTTGGAGTTGCCGGAGCACATTGTGCCGCCGGAGATCCTGCCGTCGGCCGCGGACACCAAGCGGGCCGCGCAGTACCGCGCAGCCCGTGAGCGGGGGGAGGCGGCGTTGCGGGCGGGTGAGGTCGCGGCGTTCGTGGTGGCGGGCGGCCAGGGGACGCGGTTGGGCTTCGACGGGCCGAAGGGGGCGTTTCGGATCAGCCCGATCCGGCGGGCGCCGCTGTTCCAGCTGTTTGCGGAGTACCTGCGCGGGGTGGAACGGGCCTACGGGAAGCTACCGCCGTGGTACATCATGACGAGCCCGGTCAATGACGCGGACACACGGTCGGTGTTCAAGGAGCACGATTTCTTCGGGCTGCCCGCGGGGGAGGTCTTTTTCTTCCAGCAGGGGCAGATGCCGGCGTTCAGTCCGGACGGGAAGCTGTTGTTGGCAGAGAAGCATCGGCTGGCGTTGTCGCCGGACGGGCATGGCGGGAGCCTGACGGCGCTGGAGAAGTCCGGCGCGTTGGCGGAGATGCGAACGCGGGGGATCGAGCACATCAGCTACTTCCAGGTGGACAACCCGCTGGTGCGGGTGGTGGACCCGTTGTTCGTCGGCTTGCACGCGACGACCGGATCGGACATGTCGAGCAAGGCGATCACAAAGGTGCACGACAAGGAGAAGGTCGGCAACTTCTGCCTGGCGGACGGGAAGCTGGTCGTGATCGAGTACAGCGACTTGCCGGATGAGCTGGCGGAGGCGAAGGAGGCTTCGGGGAAGCGCAAGTTCGACGCGGGCAGCATCGCGATCCACGTGATCGCGCGGGCGTTCGTGGAGCGGCTGACGGCGCAGAACAGCGATGTGCAGCTGCCGTGGCATCGGGCGGAGAAGAAGGTGCCGTACGTCGACGCGGAGGGGCGGCGGGTCGAGCCGAAAGAGCCGAACGCGGTGAAGCTGGAGATGTTCGTCTTTGACGCGTTGCCGCTGGCGCGGGATCCGCTCGTGATGTATACGGAGCGCGCGGAGGAGTTCAGCCCGGTGAAGAACGCCGAGGGGACGGACTCGGCCGAGACGGCGGAGCGCGACATGATCCGGCGGGCGGCGAACTGGCTCGAGAGCTGCGGGGTGGATGTGCCGCGGACGGAAGATGATGAGCCGGCGGCGCGGATCGAGATCAGCCCGGCGTTCGCGATCGATGCCGAGGATCTGCGTCGGCAGCTCAAGGAGCGGCCGACGCTGGAGGCGGGCAAGCCGTTGTTGCTGGATTGAGGCGCGCGCTTCGGCGGACGGGACGCCCACCCCACCCTGGGGATTTGGCCCCACCCTGCTGTTTCACCGCTTGTTTCACAAGCTCGGATGACGACCCGCTAACCGCGTCAGCCGAAGCGGCCGCGGTCGCGGGGCGTGGCCTCGGCGGGCTGTTCGAAGAGCGGGGTCTGCAGCGACTTGATGTAGCCGCGCTGATGGAAGTACTGCAGCGCCTCGGTGGTGGTCTTGAAGACGCGGGTGGCGGTTTCGGTGATGAAGGGAGACGGCATCACCCGCGGCTGCCAGATCACGTAGACCTCTTTGGTGCCCTCGTAGGCGTGTTGGAGTTCGCGCTCGACACCGGAGGAGAGCCCGGGCTTGCCGTCGGGCAGCTCGGGCACGAGGCTGACGATCATGTCGGCCTGGTCGATGAGCTTGAAGTCACGGGCGTAGATCTGGCCGTCGATGTCGCGAGCGACGCTGGTGACCTCGCGCGCGTCGAACTCGACGGGGCGGTCGTTGGCGACCATCGTGAAGCGTTCCTCGCCGCGGGCGAGGGCGCGCTCAGCGTCGACGAGCATGCGCTTCTCGTCGAGGTCGCCGGGGTCGAACGTGATGAAGTGTTCGTTAAGCGCGCTGCGGAATGAATCGATCTCGGCCAGCGTCGCGGGCATGTCCATCACGTGGGTCATGGGGAAAGACGGATAGACGCGCTTGACCTGCGGCTTGAAGATCAGGCGGTAGAGCGACTCGACCGTCAGCGACTCGATCCCGCGGGCGAACACGTAGAAGCAGCCGTGGCCGCGGATGGCCTGGGCGAGCACCTCGGTGGCGAGGATCTCCTCCTCGCGCCAGACCATGACGTCCTTGAGCGCGTGGTGGGTGTCGGGGTGGTCGCGCTGGAGGCGCTCGTGGATGGCGTCGAGGTTGTCGACGAGCGTGATGTAGAGATCGGCGTCGAGCTCGACCATCTGGTCGTGGTCGAAGGCGGGGAAGAGGCCGTGCTTCCAGCGGAAGGAGGCGTGGGTGTTGACGACGACCCAGGGGTGGCGCTCGACCTCGTTGAGGATCTGCTTGAAGACGGCTCGGCGGAGGGTGTTCAGGCGGCCAAGCGGGAGGTCGAGGATCCGCCCGCGGACGACGTCGGGGGCCTCGGCGTACATCATCTCACCGAGATGGTAGAGCTTGAGGGTCTGATTTCGGGCGGCGGCGCGCTCCCGGAGGTGCTCGAGGTAAGGGCGCTTGTCGACGCCGACCTGGCCGGTGACGACGACGCGGACGCCGCCGCGCCGCCGGGGGGTGAACAGTGAACCGGTTTGGCTGGACGTGGTCATGCGGGTTACCGCCGCGAGGGTGTCTTGACGCTTTTTCCGCCGGTCGCGTATAGTTGTCGGACTTGGCCGGCGGTGCAACCGACAGGCGGCCGGCAATCAGGTTTCTCTGCGGCTGTGGCGGAATTGGCAGACGCGCTAGGTTCAGGTCCTAGTCCGGGTTACCGGGTGGAGGTTCGAATCCTCTCAGCCGCAAGTTATCGCCCCGTACCTTTTTGCATCCCCCCAGATCCTGAGCAGGCCGCACGGGCGCTCGGTGCCCGGCGGCGGTGTGTTTCGCGCTGACCGGCCCCTGGGCCGACGTCAGTCTTCGACGGTCTCTTCGATGTTCAGGCCGAGCGGGAGCAGTCCGCCGCTGAAGGTGTAGACGATCGTGTCGCCGCAGCCGAAGTCGCTGCCGTCGCGGAGGACGTCGGTATCGTTACTCGGACCGATCGCGCCGAGGACGTCGAGGTTGGCGTCTTCGATGACGATCGCCTGCAGCTCTTCGCACGGCTCGGTGAACGAGCGGGTTTCGCCGGGCGGGATCGTGATGTTCCGCTCAGTGCCGAACTCCACCAGCAGGGCGCGGAGCGTGTTTTGGTCGTCACCGAAGTAGAGTTCGACGGTCACCGGGAAGGACGCGGTGTTGACGAGCCGCACGCTGGTCTGGTTCGTGTCGATGATCTCGAGAAACGCGTCGCAGCCACCGAGCGGCAGCAGCAACAGGCCGAGCGCAAGCCAACGTCGGGTTCGCATAAGAATCTCCTGCGAGCATGTTAAACAAACCGTCACAAAGTTGGGGCAGGCGCCTGGCCTGCCACGACTGGCCGGGGATCGCGGGTTGGCAGGCGGGACGTCCGCCCCACCCTGAATTGGGCGCTCCTGCCCAAGCCGTTGATTCGTCCCGGCAGATAAAGATGCTAGCCGTTGCCGGGTGCGAGGACAGCGCGGCCGCGGTTTTCCACGCGAAGCGATGCCGTAGTCCCCGCGATGGGCGTCAGCCGCCCTTGAAGCCGAGCACGACGAGCAGGCAAGCGTCGCCGGGGATGACGTTGCCGCCGGCCGCGGTAATCTGGTCGACGGCGGCAGCGCTCTCGGCGCCGGGCTGCATCCAAAAATGGTGGATGCCGAGGTCGAGCGCCTCACTGACGACCTTTTCGGTGATCTTCGGCGGTGTGATGATCGACAGGCCGTGAGGCTTTTCGGGGAGGCTGCGGAGGTCGGGATAGGCCGGCAGCCCCTCGATCGTCTCGGCCCGCGGGTTGATGGGGAAAACGGGGCGGTCGTGTTGCTGATAGACGCGCAGGACCTTGTTGCCGTACTTGTCGCGGTTGGTGCTTGCGCCGACGACGGCGTGGGGCTGGCCGTCGAGGAACGCGTCAATCCGTTCGCGGCTGGCCATGGCGGATCTCCTGCGGATAGGGCCAGATGATCGCGTTTTCGAGCGGCTGGCCGTCGGGGGCGGTCACGGCGCAGATCAGGCCCCAGCCGCCACCGCCCTGGATGACCTTGATGAGCAGCTCGTTGCGGCCGGCGTGGAGCTCGGCTTCGAACTGGTCCTCGGCGGGCGTGAGGCCACGGAGGACGGGGTTTTGGTGGATGAGCTCGTCGTTGAGGAAGACGGCGGCCCCATCGTCGCTGCCGAGAGCGAAACGAACGGGCGTGGCTGCGGGAACGTCGATGTAGGTTCGCACATAGATGGCGCGGTCGCCGCCGCCGGCGATCTGGGTGAAGTCGAACTGCCAGGGGTTGTCGGGAATGCTGGCGCGTAGCGGCTGCCAATCGACGTCGACCGCGTCGCTTTCTTCGGGCGGCAGGACGACGTCGAGCAAGGCGAGCGCGGAGGCGCCGGGACGCTGGTAGGGCCCGGCGTAGAGCCAGGCGCCGATGTAGCCCTGGTGTTCGTTGAGCGTTTCGAGGGCCTGGGCGACGGTCTCGGCCGCGGGCGGGGCGAGCTCGCGCTCGGCAGCGGCGGTGAGCGCGGCGCGGCCGGCGTCGCGATGCCAGCCGGCAATGGCCTGGGCGACCTGGGCGATGGCGACGGCGGCTTCGTTCTGGAGCTCGGGGTCGTCGAGGGCGTCGTGGGCGAAAGCGAGCGCCTCAGGGTCGGCGACGTCGCCCAAGGTGTTGAGGAGCAAGCGGCGTTCGCTGGCACGCGGCGCCAGCGGCCAGGCGGCCTTGATAACGCCGAGCCGCTCGACGTCGGGCAGCTCGACCTGCTCGAGCACCTGGGCGAGGCTGCGGAGGGCGAGCACCTGGCTGCGCTGGTCGGGGGCCGATTCGGCGGCCTGCAGCAGGTCGTCGATGACGGCCGGCTCCTGCTGGCGGGCGAGCGCGCGGAGGGCGGCGAGGCGGACGTCGAGGTTCTCAGAATCGAGGGCGGCACGCACGGTAGCGAGCGCCCGCGGGCCGGCGAGGCGGCCGAGGACTTCGAGCAGTGCGACCCGCGCGGCGGGGTCGGCGCGGCCGTAGGCATTGACGACGGGCTCGACGCGGTCGGCGGTAGGCAGGCGGTTGAGCAGCGTGACGGTGGCCTCGCCGGCGGCGCTGAGGACGCGTTCGTCGTCCTGCTCGAGCAGGCGGGCGATGAGGGTATTGACGTCGTCGGGACCGGCCAGGGTGCCGAGCGCGATGAAAGCCGCGGCGCGGACGCGGGCGGGTTCGGCGAGGTCGGTGAGGCGCAGCAGCGGGCGCGTGGCGCGGGTGAGGCTGCGGGCGGTCGCGGCTTCGGCAGCGGCGACGGTGACTTGGGGATCGCCGCCAGGCTGGAGGCGTTGGAGGAGCGCCTGTTCGACGGCGAGGCCTTCGAGCGTGCTGAGGGTATCGAGGGCGGCTGACCGGACCTGGCGCTGGTCGGTGGCGACGCGCTTCAAGAGCGCGGGCACATCTGCGGCGCCGCCGACTTGGGCGAGCGCGGTGGCGGCGGCGGCGCGGACCTCGGCGGCGTCGTGGTCGAGGTAGCTGCGGACGGTGGGGTGGACGCGTTCGGCCGGCTGCTCGCTGAGCAGGTCGAGGAGGAAGACGAGTTGTTCGGGGGCGGACGCCTCGGCGGCGGTTTCGATGAGGAAGGCGGTTGCGGCTTCGCTGGGGACGCCCGCGATCAGGCGGAGGGCGACGCGCCGGGTAACCGGGTCGGTCGTGATGCGGGTCGTGGTCACCAGGCGGGGCAGTGCGGCCACACCTTGGGTCTCGGCGAGGCCGACGAGCGCGCCGCGCTCGAGTGCGCCGGCGGTAGCGTGATCGTGGACGTCTTCGTAGAGCGGTGCGGCGGCCTGGGCGTGGCCCGCGGCTTGGAGTCGCTGGGCGACGTGGAGCAGTGCGGCGGCGGCGGCGGTGCGGCGGGGGCGCGGGGCGCCGGTGAGGTGTTCGCGGAGGGCGCGGATGACCTCTGGGCCGTCGAGCGTGCCGAGGGCTTCGATCGCAGCGGCGGCGGTGATCGGATCGGGGGCTTTCGCCAAGTCGTTGAGGACGGCGATCGCGGCGTGGTCGCGGCGGGCGGCGAGGCTGCGGATCAGGGCTTGCTGCCAGGCCGGGTCGTCGGTCTGGCGCAGCGCCTGGCGGAGGGCGGCGCCGGCCTGCGGGGCGGCGGTGCGCTCGAGGGCACGGCGGGCGTTGTCGCGGATGCGGGTGTTGGGGCTGTCGAGGGCGGCCCGCAGCGCGGGGACGGTTTCCTCACCGGCGATGAAGGCGAGCTGTTGGATCAGGAAGAGGCGGGCGACGTGGGGCGTCGTGGCGCCGATGCGAGCGGCGATCGCCTTCGCGAGACCGGCGCGCTCGGCGTCGCGGCCGGGTTGGCCGAGCTGCTGGACGAGGTCGGCGAGGGCCTGCTGGGCGTCGGCGCGGTCGGTGACCTGGGGGGCGGCGAGCGCGGGCATCCAGGAGTCGAGCTCGTGGGCGTACTGGAGCTCGGCGAGGCGGACTGATTCGTCTTGCTCGAGTTCGACGCTGTAGGTCGGCGGCGGAGGCGGCGGGGGCAGGGACTCGCAGCTCGCGAGGGCGAGCGCGAGCCCGCCCGCAACGAGGCGTGGGAGGCGATCGGCGAACAGTCTGAACATCGCAACGCGACCTTTCATGCAGCGAGCGCGGGGGCTCAGGCGGATGGCATCTGGTACGGGGCCCGCTTGGGGCGATCGAGCCAGCGGGCGGCCACGGGATCGTCCAGCAGCACGCCAGCGTCGGGATCCCAGCGGATGGGACGGTCGACCCACAGCGCGATGTTGCCGAGGTGGCAGACGATCGCGGAGTGCGCGCCGATCGACACGTCGCAGATCGGGCGGCGGCGGGTGCGGATGCAGTCGAGCCAGTCCTGCTGGTGGCCGGGGCTGCGATAGAGCCGGGTGTCGCCGGGCTTGAGCTTGATCTGGGCGAGCTCGTCGGGCCACGTGCGGAGGTAGCCGCGGTTGACCTCGACCTTGCCGTCGGTGCCGGTAAAGAGCACGCCGTTGGCGCCGCCGCGGTACATCGTGACGCCGTTGGCGTAGCGGAAGGTGAGCTGGGGGCCGGTCTCGTCGCCGGGCGGCGCGATCGCGATCGGGCCGGTGTCGTCGGTCCCCATCCCCCACTGGGCGATGTCGAAGTGGTGCGCGCCCCAGTCGGTCATCATCCCGCCGGAGTACGCGCGGACCCAGCGCCAGCCGTCGCCGCCCCACGAGCCGTCGATGCGGATCGGGTTGAAGGGATGCCAGCTGGCCGGGCCCTGCCAGCGGTCCCAGTCGAGACCGGCGGGCACGGCTTCGGCCGGCAGCCAGCGCAGCTGCGCGGTCTCGCCGACGCCGACGTTGACGGTGAGGAGCTTGCCGATGTAGCCGTTGCGAACGAGCTCGCAGCCGACGCGGAAGTTGGCGTCGGAGCGCTGCTGCGAGCCGGTCTGGAAGACGGTGCCGTAGCGGCGGGCGGCCGCCACCATCTGCTGGGCCTCGCGGACCGTCAGCGAGAGCGGCTTTTCGCAGTAGACGTCCTTGCCGGCCTGGCAGGCGGCGACGGCCATGATGCCGTGCCAGTGGTCGGGGGTGGCGATGATGACGGCGTCGACGTCGTCGCGCTCGAGGACCCGCTCGTATTCGTTGTAGGCGGCGCAGCCGCGGCCGTCGGCGGCGTTGTAGTGCTGATCGATTCGCTGCCGGGCGTCGGCGCGCTTATCGGCGTCGACGTCGCACACGGCGACAAGGCGGACGTCGGGATCGCCGAGAAAGGTGCCGATGTGCTGACGGCCGATGTTGCCGCAGCCGATCAGGGCGATCTGGAGGCGGTCGTTGGCGCTGGGCTGGGCATGGCTGACGCGGGGAAGGAAGGTCGGCAGGGTGACGGCGGCCCCGGCGGCCTGCAGAAACTGACGCCGGCTCCAACGGGCAGCAGACGGTGGCATGGGCAACTCCTCGGTTTGGGGCGGCAGCCGAACGCCGCCGTCGGCACGTTAGCCAATGGGTCGCGGGGCCGCAAACGAGCGGTGGGCACGGGGCCGCGGGTTGAACCGGGAGCGTGGATTGGGCGCCTGCCCGTCGGTTGCGCTAAACTCAGCGGGTCGCGACCGCGAGGTGCCCGCCAGGAGCCTGCCGTGAAGATTTTCATCCCGCCGGAACAGCTCAAGCGCTACCGCGACCTGGCGTGGCTGCTGGTCAAGCACGGGCTGGGCGACGTCGTGCACCAGATCGGGCTGGACCGGCTGCTGGACCGCAAGGGGGCGGCGCTCAGTCGCGACCAGCGGCGGCAGCGGGCGGCGGAAGAGTTCGCGGCGGACCTCGAGCGGTTGGGCCCGACGTTCATCAAGCTCGGCCAGCTGCTCTCGAGCCGGGCGGACCTGCTACCCGAGGCGTACCTGGAAGCGTTGACGCGGCTGCAGGACCACGTGCAGCCCGAGTCGTTCGAGCACGTCGCGAAGGTCATTCGCGCAGACCTCGGCGACGAGCCGGCGCACCTGTTTGCGTCGATCGATCCGGAGCCGCTGGCGGCAGCCTCGCTCGGGCAGGTGCATAAAGCGGTGTTGCCCGACGGGCGCGACGTCGTCTTGAAAGTCCAGCGGCCGGGCATCAAGCAGGTAATCCTCAACGACTTCGCGGTGCTCGACAACATCGCGGAATTCCTGGACCAGCACACCGAGTTCGGCCGCCGCTACGGCTTTCGCCGCCAGATCGTCGAGCTACGCCGCGCGCTGATGGACGAGCTGGATTTCCGGCTCGAGGCGGACAACCTGCACCGGCTGCGGAAGGACCTGCAGCGCTTCGAGCGGATCGTCGTACCGCGGCCGATCGAGGCGTTCTGCAGTGAGCGGATCGTGTGCATGGACTACATCCGCGGGCAGAAGCTGACCACGGTCGCGCCGGAACTGGTGGCCGAGGCGGACGGGCCGGGGCTGGCGCGGGAGGTGTTCCTGGCATACCTGCACCAGATCCTGGCGGTGGGCTTCTTTCACGCCGACCCGCACCCCGGGAACATCTTCCTGACGGCGGACCACAAGATCGCGCTGCTTGACCTGGGGATGGTGGCGCGGCTCTCGCCGGGGCAGCAGCAGGAGCTCGCCAAGCTGCTGCTGGCGATCAGCGAGGGGCGCGGCGAGGACGCGGCCGACATCGCGACCGAGCTGGGCGAGCCGATGCCGGGCTTTGACCGGCCGGAGTTCCGCCGCGAGGTGATCGACTTCGTGTCGCACTTGTACGGCGTGCGGGTCGAGCGGTTTCAGGCGGGGCGGGTGGTGCTGGAAATCCGGAAATTGGCGGGCTCGACGGGGATCCGGCTACCGAACGCCTTCACGATGCTGGGCAAGGCGCTGCTGAATCTCGACCACGTCGGGATGGTGTTGGACAAGGATTTCGACCCGAACGCGGCAATCCGGCAGAACGCGGCGAGCATCGTGAGCCGGCGGTTCATGCGGAACATCTCGCCGGGGCATCTCTTTCAGTCGCTGCTCGAGACGAGCGACCTGATTCAGAAGCTGCCCTACCGCCTGAACGCGATCTTCACCGACCTGGTCAACAACGAGCTGCGGGTCAACGTCGATGCGATCGACGAGCAGCTGCTGCTGCGCGGGATCCACAAGATCGCCAACCGGATCACGGCCGGCTTGCTGATCGCGTCGCTGGTTGTGGGGGCGGCGCTGATCATGCCGGTGGAGACCGAGCACCGGATCTTCGGTTACCCGGCGCTGGCGATCGTCCTGTTTCTGGCGGCGGCGGCGGCGGCGGTCATTTTGATCATCCACATCTTCGTGGCCGACCACCGGTCGGAGCGCGAGCTCCGGCGGCGGCACCCGCAGCGCAAACGCTGAGCCGCCGCCCGCGGCCGCCGCGGGGGGTTTTTGCGTTTCAGCCGCGGGCGAGCGCGCCCATCGGGTCCCAAGCGGGCAGGACGGTCGGCGGCTGGTCGAGGGCGGCTTGCAGGCTGGCGGGCAGCAGGTCGCGGCGGGCGGCGATCTCGAACATGTACTCGTTGAACCACGAGTCGTGCATGAGGTAGAAGCCCTTCTCGCCCTTGGTGTCGCCCCAGCTGTTCTCGACGCGCCAGCGGCGCGGCTTGCCCTCGACCATGTCGACGCCGGTGAAGAGCATCGCGTGGGTCATCAGCGTCTCGTGGGCGAGCAGGCGCTGTTCCTTGGTGAGCGGAAAGGCGGTGTCGTAGACCTTGCCGTAGTCGAAGAGCGCCGCGTGCCAGAGGCCGAGGTCGGAGCGCATCTGCGGCTCGGTGTCGCAGCCGAACCAGACCGGCTCCTGGCGCTCGACGATCACGCGGGCGGCGATGTCCTTCATCAGCTCGATGTCGACGTTGAGGTACTTGACGATCTCGCCGCCGACGACGTTGCCGAGGTACTCGACGGTGTAGGTACGCTCGGCCGGGTTGGCGGCCCGTGGGTCGTGGACGAGGCAGACGTACTCGTCGAGCGGGATCGTGACGTACTTTTCGGCGAATGCGCGCGGGGTCAGCTCGCCGGCGCGGTGGAACTGCTTGTCCTTGTCGTGCCACTGCCAGAGGAACGACTCCGGCGGGGTGCCGAGGTGGATGCAGAGGATGCGGTGGATCACCGTCAGCAGGTCGTGCTTCTGCTGCCGGGCGGCGTCGGCCGATGCGCCGGCCGCCACGGCTTCCCGCAGTCGGAGGGCGCCCTCGCGGAGCTTGAGCTTCAGGCTGGTGTTCATCTTGCGGGTGTTGGAGGAGCTCTCGGTCTCGGGCATGAAGACCTTGGGCACCGCGCCGTACTTGTGGACGATGTTGACGAACATGTTCCACTGGCCGCCGTCGTCGAGCGGGCGCTCGAGCAGGAAGGCGACGGTGCGGTCGTCGATGTCGCGGTCGGCGGTCGCAATGATCGCCTCGAGGAAGTAGTTACTGCGCTCGAACTTGTCCCAGAAGAGCGGGAAGTTCTGGCTCAGCTCGAGGTTCTCGAGGTTCAGCGACCGCATGATGCCGGCCCGGATCAGGTTGAGCCCGGCGAACATCCAGCAGCGGCCCGACTGCTTCTGGTGGGTGACGGTCCAGTCGTCGAGCTTGTGCGAGAAGGTGTGGTCGCTGGCATTGAGGATCTCGCGGTCGAGCGCCAGGTCGTCGAGCGGCACGCGCGTGACGGCGTTCTGCGCCATCCGGTAGCGCGGGTCCGCGGCGAAGGCCGCCCGCAGGCTGTGAACCCAGTCCCGATCGATCGCACCCGCTGCCATAAACCGCCTCCTCGTCCGGTGAAGGAACTGCTGGCCGACCGGTTCACTATACCCTGCCCGCCGAGGCCCGGGGACCCGCTTTTTCACGCCCCGGCGGGGGCCGGTTGTTCCGTCGCCGCGCCCCGCTACACTGCCGCCCATGCGGAAGAACTACGTGCTCGACGCCAACATCCTGATCCACGATCCGCAGTCGATCTTCCAGTTCGCGGACAACACCGTCGTCATTCCGGTCGGCGTGATCACCGAGATCGACCGGTTCAAGAAGGAGATGACCGACCGCGGCTACAGCGCCCGGGCGGTGGTCCGGCTGCTGGACGGGCTGCGCAACGGGCACCGCCTCTCGCAGGGTGTGCCGCTCGACACGGGCGGCGAGCTGCGGGTCTATTGCGAGCCCGACGCGGTGCTGCGGGGCGCGACCGGGCCGGCCGACCTCGAGCTGCTGCGGGTTGCCAACGCGATCAAGAAGGTCGAGCCCGACGTCCCGGTCATTATCGTGACCAAGGACATCAACCTGCGGATCCGGGCCGACGCCGCGGGGCTGCGGGCCGAGGACTACGAGACCGACCGGGTGAACTTCGCGGAGGTCGCCGGTGACGACCAGGAACTGACGCTCAGCCCGGCCGACATGCAGCGCTTCCGCGATCAGGGCGAGCTGGCCTGGGACCTGAGCGAGGCGTGGCAGCCGAACGACTACGTGGTGCTGCGCCCCGCGGACGGCGACCGCCACACGCTGCTGGCGCGGGTGGCCGGCACGCGTGACCGGCTGCTGGCGATCCGGGAGCTGGAGAAGGGGCTGTTGGGGGTGCATCCCCGCAACAAGGAGCAGTACTTCGCGATCGACGCGCTGCTCGACGACGAGATCCAGCTCGTGACGCTGATGGGCAAGGCCGGCACGGGCAAGACGCTGCTGGCGGTGGCGGCCGCGTTGCACGGCGTGACCCGTCGCAAGCAGTACCGGCGGGCGCTGGTGGCGCGGCCGATCGTCCCGATGGGGCGTGACCTCGGTTTTTTGCCGGGCGAGGTGGGCAAGAAGCTCGAGCCGTGGATGAAGCCGATCACGGACACGATCGAGTTCCTGCTGCACAGCGGGTCGCACCTGCGGGGCTACCAGGACGCGGTGGCGTTGATGGACTCGGGGCTGATCGAGCTCCAGCCGCTGACGTACATTCGCGGGCGAAGCATTTCGAACCGCTTCGTGATCATCGACGAGGCGCAGAACCTGACGCCGCTGGAGGTCAAGACGGTGATCACGCGGGTGGGGGCGGGCTCGAAAGTGGTGCTCACCGGCGACCCGCACCAGATCGACAACCCTTACGTCGACATGCAGTCCAACGGCTTCACGTACCTGGTGAACCGGATGCGCGGGCAGGCGATCGCGGCGCACGTGCACCTGCACAAGGGCGAGCGCAGCGCGCTGGCGGAGCTGGCGGCGAACCTGCTGTAGCGGTCAATTGGCAGGCTGGTCGTGGAGGCCGTCGCCGTCGGCGAAGCGCCGGATCGACTCCGGGAGGGGCCGGCCCAGCAGCGCGGCCAGCCAGGCGAGCTCGGTGACGGTGTTGATGCCGATCTTGCGGAGGATCCGCTTGCGGTGGGCGTCGATCGCCTGCGTGCTGATGCCGAACTCACGGGCGATCTCCTTGTTGGCCCGGCCGACGATCAGGTGCTCAAGCACCTGATTCTCGCGCGGGGTCAGCTCGGCGAAGCGCTGGGTCAGGAGCCGCCGGCGGCGGGCGGCCTGGAAGTGCTCGGCTTCCTGGGCGAGGCCGGCCTGGACCGTGGCGAGCAGGACGCGCTTGTCGAGCGGCTTCTCGAGGAAGTCGATGACACCGCGCTTGACGGCCTGCATGGCGGTGGGGACGTCGGCGCGGGCCGACATCATGATGACCGGCAGGCGCGTCTCGCGATGACGGAGCTGGTTGAGCAGCTCGAGGCCTCGGACGTCGGGGCCGTCGTCGTCGAGGAGCAGGACGCCGCGGGAATCTTCGCGGAGGCAAACCAGAAAATCGGCGGGGGTCGCGAAGAGCTGGTAATGCACGTCGACGGCCTTCAGCCACCGGCTGACATGCAAGCGGGCGTCGTCGTCATAGTCCACGAGAAAGACTGAGGGCGCTTGGCGGCTCGCCATGCGGTTGCGCTCCACCTTCCCCCATTCGCGTAAGCGGGACCCGCACTCCGATGTCGGGCCACCTGTGCTCAGCCTCCTGTCAGGTCGCCGCGGCGGGCGGGCCTGCCGATTGCGTGAACGTGGCCGGGGAAGGCATGGGGCGCTGCCGTAGAGAGCCCAGCGTGTTTCGCGGCGTCCCTGCCAAGCGGCTTCGCACCAGAAACGGCGGCTTCCCCTCACTCTAGCCCCGACCAGTTACTCGTATTATGCCATGCCACCCAAGCTAGGAAAAGGTTGCCTTTTTCAACCCTGCTC
>CAZCKC010000082.1:0-16345 GCA_964499235.1 uncultured Planctomycetales bacterium
CCGCAGGGCCTCGTCCTGGAGTTCCTCGAACGGCTTCACCGAGCCGGGGATCTCGTTGTAGAGGAACGAGAAGACGAGCCACTCACCGCCGTCGGTCATGACGTAGCCACTGAGCGCGCGGACGCCGCCGATGAAGCCGGTCTTGGCCTTCACCCGCCCCTCGTAGCCGCCTTTGAAGCGGTTGCGGAGCGTGCCGGCCACGCCGCCGACCGAGAGGCTGTCGCGGAAGACCGTCCCGTCGGGGCGGCTCTGCATCAGCACGAGCAGGTCGGTCAGCATCCGCGCGGTCACGCGGTTCGCCCGGCTGAGCCCCGAGCCGTCGGCCACGCGGAGCTGCGTGTCGTCGATGCCGTTCTTGGTCAGGAACTCGCGGACGGCCAGGTCGCCGTCCGCCCAGCTGCCGGGCACGTCGCGGCCTTCGCGAAAGGCGTACATCTTCCCGGCCAGCTTGATCAGCGCTTCGGCGAAGAAGTTCTGGCTGTTGACGTTGATGCGGTTGAGCACGTCGGTCATCGGGCTGGCGTGGACGGCGACGAGCTTCTGGAACGGCGGCGGGATCGTGCCACCGAGCGGCTCCTCGGCCGCCTTGATCGCGCCGGCGATCGTGATGCCCTGCTGTTCGAGGTGCGTCCGCAGCGCGTCGCAGAAGAACGCCGCCGGCCGCTCGACGGGCTTCGAGCTGAGCGACGTCTCTTCCGCGCAGGTGCCCGTGATCTTGTACATGTTGCCGCCGACCTGCTTGGCGATCGAGACGTCGTTCTCGTCACCGGTGACGGCCGCGTTGATGATCTCGATCTGCGTGACGGGGGGCATGATCTCGTAGCGCACCGGCTGGCCGGGCTCGGTGGGAAAGACCGTCACGTCGATGCAGTTGTCGTTGAAGTTCAGGCCGGAGACCTCCGCCCCGTACCAGTAGCGCACGCTGTTGCCCCAGGTCGGGTGGGTGCGGATGTCGTCGAGGGCGTTGGCGTAATAGTAGAGATCCCCTGGGATTTCCGTGATGCCCCGCGCCTTGAGGGCGGCCGCCCAGTCGTCGAAGACGCCCGTGGGCAGCTCGCCGTCGCGCCGCGCCAGCCGCGGATCGCCGATCGCGGGATCGCCGGTCCCGACCACCCACAGGTCATCGCCGTCGACCGCGAGGTAGGTCTTGAACGCCGCGCCGGCGCCGTACTGGTCGAGGCCGGCGGCGCTGGCGAGCAGCTTCATGTTGCTGGCGGGGATCCGCGGCTCGTCGACCGCGTGCGCGTAGAGGACGTTTCCAGTTTCGAGCTCCAGCACGCGGGCGCTGTAGACGGCGCCCGAGTCGGCCCGGCGGCTGAGGATCTCGTCGAGGCGAGCCTCGAGCTGCGTCTGCTGGACGGCCCGCGGCGCACAACCCGCCAGCAAGAGCGCGAGCGTCGCCACGGCGAGCAACGTCTTGATCCGGTTCGGCATGGCATCCAACCCCTTAGGCGAAGACCTGGTGAGAAATCCAAACCGCGGCGGCGATGCCGGCCGCGTCCGCGATCAGGCCGGCGATCATCGCGTGGCGGATCTTGCGAATACCGACCGAGCCGAAGTATAGCGCGATGATGTAGAACGTGGTATCGGTCGAACCGAACATCGTCGAGGCCATGTCAGCCGCGAAGGAGTTCGGCTGATCCTGGAGCAGATCGCTGACCAGGCCGAGCGAGCCGGAGCCCGACAGCGGCTTCATCAGCGCGATCGGGACGACCTCGGCCGGCATGCCGACATAGATCGTGAACTGGCCGATGAAGTCGGAGATCAGCTCGAGCCCGCCGGAAGCCCGGAAGGTACCGATTGCCACCAGGATCGCGACGATGAAGGGCAGGACCTGGATGAAGATGTCGAATCCTTCCTTGCCGCCCTCGACGAAGGCTTCGTACGACTTCACGCGCCTGGACAGCGCGAAGACGATAAAGAAGCCGAAGATGACCGGGATGGTCCAGACGGAGACCTGCTCGACGAAGGATTGGAAATCCACGGCTAGCCCTCCTTCCCGCTGTCGTCGTCACCCGCAGCGTCCGGTGGCGTGGCGCCCGCGGTCGTCAGGTCGTCCGCGACGGCCGCTTGCATCGAGAAGATCGGCAGCGCGCCGAGCAGCTTCACGGCGATGATGGCCACGACGGTGGAGACGAAGCCGGCGAACATGCACGTCCCGATGATCGCGAACGGATCGGCGACGCCGACCGACTTGCGGACCGCGATCAGCGTCGTCGGCAGCAGCGCCAGGCCGGCCGTGTTGTAGCCCAGCAGCATCACCTGCGAGTCGGTGGCGATCTCCTTGTTCGGGTTCAGCGACTGGAGCTCCTTCATCGCCTTGAGACCGAACGGCGTGGCCGCGTTGCCGAGCCCCAGCAGCGTCGTCGTCCAGTTCATCAGGATCGCGCCGTTGGCCGGGTGATCCTTCGGCACATCCGGAAACAAGAACCGGATCAGCGGATAGATCCCGCGCGAGACGAGCTGCACGATGCCGGCCTGCTCGCCGACCTTCATCAACCCGAGGAAGAGCACCATCGCCGCCACCAGCCCGAGCGCGATCTGGAAGCCGATCTCGGCGTAGTCGAATGCCGCGTCGGTGAAGGATTGCAGCGTGATGAGCTCGCCGCGGGCAATGCGTTTGGTTTCGGATTCCACCCGGTAAAGCCGCCACTCGGCGGGGAAGGGATAGAACCACTGCACCTGCAGCGTGTCGTCGGTGACGCCGGCCGCGCCGAACCGCAGCAGGTCGGCGCCGGTGGCCTGTCGGTCGGGATCCTTGACGGTGTCCGCGATCGAGCGCGGACCCACCCAGCGATCGCCGGCCGCCGCGCGCTCGGCCGGGTTCGCCTTGATCTCGAACTCGTAGCGCAGCGGCGGGCCCGCGTCGGCACCGTTGGTGCGCGTCAGCTCGAGCACGAACGTTTGCGCCGTGTCGCCGACTGTCTCAAGCGGGATCGCCGCCGTGGTCGCGGTGGTGTGCTCCCCGCTCAGCACCACCTCGTCCGTGGTGCTGACGCGATGCAGCGTCCAATCGCCCGCGGCCGGATAGTCCCACTGAAACGCGAGGGCCTCGTCGCTGACGGCGGCCGGTCGGAACCAGAACGGGTCGCGCTCGACCGCTACCGCGGCCTCCTCGCCTGGCTCCGCGTCGGACGGCTGCGGCTTCGGTGCCGTCGAGGACTTCACCAGGGTCAGCCATGGCTCGTCGGCGCCGGCGCGGGCCAGCGCGTCGGCAGCCACCTCGAGCTCGTACCGCGGCGTCGGCTCGTCGTCACCCACGTTCGTCGGCTCCAACGTGAGGACCAGCGTCTGGGGCCCGTTCGCCAGTGCGTCGCGTTCGACCACCACTGTCGTGGGCAGGTAATGCTGCAGCGCGCACAGCGCCAGCCCGCCCAGCAGCAGCGCTGCCCAGATGAAGTTGATGTTCAGGATGCCGCGAACCGCGGCGGCAAGCACGCCCATGATCTCTCCTCGTGACAGGCTGATTTGATCTGCGTGTCGGGGCGACCCGAGAAGATCGCCGGGCCCGGCGTCCCGGCGACGCGTCACCCGCGCGGCGGTATGCTAAGCCGACGACCGCCGGTCCGATAGTTCGCACCCGTTGCGGCGACACGCGTTGTGGTCGATTCAGTGACTCAGTCGAGGAAGCCCGTGCCGCGTCAGCGCCCCCTTAGCGTGATCGTCTCGTGTGAGCACGCGACGGCCACGCTGCCGCCCCCCTACCGCCATCTGCTGCGGGGCGCCCAGCTGCCACCCCGCCACCGCGGCCACGATGCCGGCGCGTGGCCGCTTGCCCAGCAGCTTGCCCAGGCGCTGGACGCGCCGCTCTTCCGCGGGACGCACAACCGCCTGCTGATCGACCTGAACCGGGCGCCGCGAAACCCCGGCCGCTTCTCGCATTTCACGCGCAAGCTCCCCGCCGCCGAGCGCCGCACGATCCACGAGCGCTACTACGCCCCCTACCGCGACACCGTCACCCGCGCGATCGAGGAGACCATCGCGGCCGGCCACCTGACCGTTCACCTCAGCATTCACAGCTTCACGCGGGTGCTCCGTGGAGAGGTGCGAGCCATGGATATCGGACTGCTCTACGACCCGCGCCGCGCCGGCGAGCGGCAGTTCTGCCGGGCGTGGCGGAAAGCACTGGAAGCGGAAGACCCGACCCTCGAGGTCCGTTTCAATGCCCCCTACCGCGGCCGGGCCGATGGTTTCCCCTACCACCTGCGTAAGACGCTGCCCGAGCGGCACTACTGGGGCGTCGAGTTGGAGGTCAACCAGCAGCAGCTGACGGCCCGCGACCGCTTCCCGGCCCCGCTCGTGCGGGCGATCGTTAACAGCGCTGCGCGCACCCTGGCCGCCTGCGAATCCGCCCCCTCGCGTCGCCTACAGGATTCCACCTAGCCGCCGGCGCGGGCGTTCGACCTCGACCGTGTCCGAGGGTGCGATAACCGCGCGTTGCGTGATCGACCGCGGCGACGCTTTCGCTTGTACCCGCGCACCGCAAACGGTACTCTTAGGTGATACCACTCTGCTGATTCGCGCTGCCACTTTCTGGAGGAGAAAGGATGTCCCGCGTCCGCGCGCTGTTCGCTTTTGGCTTCTTTACCGCGGGGCTGCTCGCCGCGCCAGCCGTCGCCCAGTTCCCCTCGCAAACCCTCGGCTTTAACGGTCCGCCGATCGACGATCCGGCCACCTCGGCCGAAATGTTCCGCAAGCCGCAGCTGTCCGGCACGACCGACGAGTTCATCACCGCCGACCCGGACTTCAGCACGTTCGTCGAGAACGGCGCGTTCCGAGCAGCCGGCCTGCAAACTGAAGGCGCCGCGGCGCTGCAGGTGTTTTTCAACTGGATCGATCCCACGGACCCCGACGCGTGGCTGCGCCTGACGACGTTCGACGGTGCGCGGTTTCCGAACCCGACGCTCGACACGCAGGGCAAGGTGCGCTTCAAGCTCAACAACCTCGGTGACTTCTTCGACGGTGAGATCGGCCTGATCCTGGGTATCCGTGAGACCGGCACGGTCGTCCCGCAGCTCGCGGACGGCGGGTCCAGCGGCCCGCTCGAGTGGGTCGGCGTCGATCCGACACCGAACGCGGTTACCGCGGGCGAAGACGGCATCGTCGATACCGTCGCCAGTGGCGATGACGTGCAGGAGCTGGCAGTCGGCACGGACCTCGCGGTGGCAGGGCTGCCCGCAGCGGCGGCGGCGATCTCGCCTGGCGCGAACGGCGTGATCGATACCACGCCGGCCGGCGACGATGCGTTGCGGAGTGGCTTCCGACTCGGTGGCGCGGACGGCACGCTGCCCGTACCGATTCCCGCGGTCACGCTGCCGGTTTCGCCGTTTGCTTACGACATCGAGTTCGATCTGGCCACGGGCAACGTGACGGTTGACGGGTCCACGACGCCTGCGGGCATCGCGGGCTTCACCGGCAACGGCGTGCTCGACGCCCCGAACGACCGCGGCACGCTGGAGCACCTCGCGATCACGAACCTGACCAGCGACCCGGCGACCTTTATCACCTTCGCCATCGACGAACTCCAGTTCGAGGCGACCAGCGCAGATCCCGTGCTGCCCCCGACGGTCTCGTTCCCGATCGTGGCGGGCGACACGTCGATCATCGTCAGCAACCTCGTCAACGTGGTCGACCAGGTCAGCCTCCTCCGCAATGGCGTGGTGATCGACACCGTCACCAGCGGGCTGCCCGCCGACGAAGTCGAGTTCACGATCGCCCCGGCGGTGACCGGTGACGTCTACACCGCCACGCAACGCAGCGCCGACAGCGGCGTCACGAGCGCTGAATCCTTGCCCATCACGGTCGTGGCCGACCCGCCGCCCTTTACGTTCGCGCTGCTGGTCGACGAGAGCGGCTCAGGCAGCTGCTCGTTCGCATCGCCGGGCTGGGAATGGGTCAACGCGACGTCGGTAACGAGCTTCGTCCCGACCGGCGCCACGCCGCTGGTGATCGATGACGCCGTCTGGCAGGTCATCGACATCCCGCTCGACAATGACGACCTGATCATCCCGAGCCTCGGCGGCAACGGCGCGCTGGTCGAGTCGCCGGCCGGCGTCTACACGATCGACTCGCTGTGGTTCACCGGCACCGACGCGGCCGGCACCGAGGATTGGGAGGTCCTGATCGATTCGGTCCAGGCGCTGGATGCCGAAGGCAACGTCACGCAGCGGCTGCTCGACTTCGAGGACGGCGTCAACCGACTCCCGTTCATTCGCGGCCAGAGCCCGGACGACGTAACGGCGAGTGCCCTGCTGGCCGACGGCTCGTTCGGCGGCGCCAGCAGCCATCGCATCCAGTGGACCTATGACGGCGAGGGCGCCGAGTCGATCGGCGTGCTCCAACGCGTCGGCGCCTCGTGCGCCACGGCCGAGCTAATCGACGACGACACCCGCACCCTGCGGTTCTACATGGTCATCCGCGGCCCGCAGTCGGCCCCCGGTACCCCGCTGCCCGTCGTCGCCGGCCCGCTGGTCGGCGCGGTCGACGAGGTCACCGTGAGCCATGACCCGGCCGCCACCAGTGTCGAGCTCTACGTCGACGGCGTCCTGGAAGCCACCACCGCGGCCCTCACCGGCACAAGCGTGACGTTCAGCGGCCTGAGCGGCGTGCTGAGCCCCGGCGCCTCGGTCTCCGCCAAGCAGGTCGTCGGCGGCGTCACCAGTGACTTCGCGTATCCCCGCGGTGTGGCCGACGCCCCGTCACCGGCCTTCGCCGAGGTCCTCGTTCCGGGCCAGACGAGCGTGCTGCTGAACGATGTCCTCAACACGCCCGGCACGGCGGCCGAGCTGGTCACCATCTACGCCAACGGCGCGCCGATCGGGTCGATCGACCCGGCTGGCGCGAGCTCGGTGAGCGTCCCTGTCACGGCGCTGGTCTTCGGCGACGAGATCCAGGCCTCGCAGACGGTCAACGGCGCAGAAGGCACACTGTCACCGCCGGTCACGGTTACTGTCCCGGCGCCCACGGTGCTGTCGCCGCTGGACGTGGATGAGACCGAAGTGACGGTCACGGATGTGCACCCGTTGGCGACGGCCGTCACGGTAACGGTCGACGGCAGCGACACCACTATCGACCCGCTCGGCGTTGAGTCGGTCAACGTCGTCGTCGCGCCGCTGCAGCCGGGCGACGTGGTGTCGGCGACGCAGACGATCGCCGGCATCGAGAGCGGTCCGTCGAACGCGGTATTCGTCGCCAACTCGGTGGTCATCAATGAGCTGAACTGGGACGACGGCACGGTCGGCGCCCAGGGGGCCGATGACTTCGAGTTCGTCGAACTCTACAACGGCGGCACGAGTGCGGTCGACATCAGCGGCTACCGGATCGACTTCGGCGACGCCGGCGGCGTCGACCTGACCGAGACCGTTCCGGCCGCCACCGTGCTCCAGCCCGGCGAGTTCTACGTGCTCGGTGATCCGGCCTTGCTGGCGACCGTCCCCGGCGGCGTCGCGACGCAGGCCTTTACAAACGCGTTTGATGTCGGCGACGGCCAGGACTACGTCGCGCTTCGCAGCCCAGCCGGTGTCTTGCTCGACGCGGTCGCTTACGAGACGAACAAGTCCGACAGCATCGATCCTGACGAGATCCTCGTCCAGATCGGCCCTGGCATCTGGGGCAATCACCGTCACAACGATCTGGACGGGACCGCGCTGCTGACCAGCGTCAGCCGCGCGCTCGACGGATTGGATAGCGACGACAACGGCCGCGACTTCGTCGTCCAGCGGGCGACACCGGGCGCGAGCAACAACGCGGTGGACCGCGCGCCGTACTTCGAGGATGTGAACGCCCTGGCGCCGGGTGCCGTTCCCGCGGAGTGGACCTACAGCTTCGTCGGTCCGACGGCGATCAACCCGGGCGTGGCGGATGCCTTCAACACCAGCGCGATCCCGGCCTCGCCGGACGGCGGTAACGCCCTGATCGCGTGGGATCCCGCCGGCGGCGGTAACACGACCTTCATCGATACGCTGGCCGAAGATGACGTCACGCTCGAGCTGTACCTGTATATCGCTCCGGCGCTGCTGCCGAGCGGCTTCGAAGAGACCAAGATCGGCATTCGTGGCCGTAACGGCGCGTTCCACAACATCGGTGCCGCCAGCGACGCGACCGGCCTGGTCTGGGTCTACGACCGCTCGAGCACGGGGCAGTCGCTGACGCTGGCCGACTTCAACAACGGCGGCAACGATCCGGTGACGATCGGCACGATCGACATCGGCACGGACCCGGCGTTGACGGGCTGGCAGCGGCTGCTGCTGGAAGCCCGCGGCGAGCAGGTCATCGGTATCTTCGGCGGGACGTACGGATCGCGGACCGATGGGATCACGATTACCGGGACGCACGATTCGCCAGGCCCCGGCGGCATCTACGTCGGCTACCGCGAAGGCGTGGCGGGTACGCCGCCCGAACTCCGGCCGACGACGTTCGACGCGGTTTCGGTGACGTTGAACAGCGGCGTGCCGATCGGGACCGGCGACGCGAACGGTGACGGCCGAATCGACCTGATCGACGTCGCCGCCCTCCAGCGGTGCATGGGCGCGTCAGGCCTGGTTGATCCGTGCCTGCGGCTCGACATGGACGGCGACGACGCGATCACGTTCGACGACGTCACCGTGATCCTGGGCTTGCTGGAAGGACCGTAAGAAGGCCCCTTCAGCGCGACAATCGGGTAAACATCGATCGTGTGACGCGAATTGAACGCCGACCGGCGAGCCGTCAACGGGCGGCCGCCGGTCGACTTTTTTGGGCTCAGGCGCGGTTTCCGGCCCTCCCGGCCAAATGGCTGCCGGTATCTGCCGAGGCAGATCGTCCACTCGGAGCGGGCTTGAAAACCGTGTAAGCGACAAGAATTCGGCTCGCGAAATATCGGCCTTCCGATTAGGGTAGAAAAAATGAACTCCCACATCATTTCTCAGGCTCGGCTGGATGCAAACCGCTGGTGAGGAGTTGAAGTCGGGAGCCCATCGTGACTGGCGGGGATGACAAACGACAATCGCGAGCCAGCCTTGGGGGGAGCCCCGAGAGCGGTTCCTCGCCGGCGGCCGGGTTTATGGCGGATCAGCTGCTGCCGGCGCTGGAGCGACTGCCCGATGCGGTTGTGGTCCTTGACCGCACGCCCGACGGCTGGCGCGCTCACCTGACGCGAATCGGGGCTGATTCCGCCGATCCGCATGACCACCCCGGCCTCGAGCCCGTTCCGCAAGCAATTCGGTCGATCCTGCCCGGGCTGGCGGAAAACGGGAAGGTCGAGACCGTCACATTTTCAGACGCACATGATCGGCAATGGGAGGGAACCTTTCTGCGGTTTCCGGAGCCCGACGGGCGCGGTCGGGTGCTGGGGCTGCTGCGGGCTGCGGAACGGGATCGGTCTGCGGCGCGGCAGGCGGTCGGCGAGCACCAGCTCTACGCGAACGTGATGGCCGCGTTTCCGAACGGCTCCTTGGTCGTCTTTGACCATGAGTTGCGGTACCGACTCATCGGCGGCGTGTCGCTGGACCGGCTGGGGTTGTCAGCAGAGGAGTTCCTCGGCAAGCGGATTGACGAGCGGCTTGCGCCCGAACGGGTCGCGGAGATCGAGCCCCACCTCCGGGCGGCGCTGGCCGGTGAGCGGCGGGTGTTTGAGCTCCGCGAGGACGGGCTGGTGTTCGAGGTGAACGCCGTTCCGATCCCAAATCCGCTGGACGATGCCCCCGGTTGCCTGGTGATTTCGCAGGACGTCACGGCCTACCGCAAGACGGAGGCCCGCCTGTCGGCGCTCGAGCGGCGTCATGACCGGATGCTGAAGGCGCTGCCGGATGTCGTGTACATCTTCGACCCGCGCAGCGGACGCAACCTGTACATCACAAATCGGGTCAATGAACAGCTCGGCTTCACGCCGGCCGAGGTGCAGGGCATGGGCTCTGACCTGATCGCCCAGTTGGTGCACCCCGACGACGTGGAGAACACCCGCAAGTATGCGGATGAATGGGAGGCCATTCGCGATGACCGGGTGCGCTCGACCGAGTTCCGCATGCGACACCGCGATGGCTCGTACCGCCGGCTGCGCAGCCGCGAGGTGGTGCTGGTGCGCGACCCCGACGGCCGACCGACGCAGGTACTCGGTGTGGCGGAGGACATCACCGCCCAGCACCAGCTCGAGGCCCAGCTCTTGCACTCGCAGCGGATCGAGGTGCTCGGCCAACTCGTTGGCGGCGTCGCACATGATTTCAACAATATCCTGACGGCGATGTTCGGCAATGTGGAGCTGCTACAACTCGAGTTGAAGCAGGGCCGCGATCCGGCGCAGCTCGAGGCATGCGCGGACCAGCTCAACGCTGCGTGTCAGCGGGCGATCTCGTTGGTCGCGCAGCTCCTGCTCTTCAGCCGCCGCGAGCCCGACGAGCGCTTCCAGGTCGATGTAAAAGGCCTGCTGGAGCGGACCTATCAGCTGCTCACGTCGCTGCTGCCAGAGACGATTCAGCTGACCCTGGCGGCGCCTGAGGAATGCCCCTCCGTCATCGGCGACGAGCACCAGCTCGAGCAGGCGTTGATCAACCTCGCCGTCAACGCGCGCGATGCGATGCCAAACGGCGGTCACCTGGAGATCCTTGCCTCGGTTGAACAGGGCCCGGCCCAACCGGCCGTGACCGCCGTGCCGGACCAGCAGCACGTCCGGATCACCGTCCGCGACACCGGCCGCGGCATGTCGCCCGAGGTTCAGCAGCAGGCCTTCGAGCCGTTCTTCACCACCAAGCCGGCCGGCCAGGGCACCGGCCTCGGGCTCGCCAGCGTGCAGGCAATCGTGCGGCGCTGCGGCGGGCGCATCGAACTCAATTCGGAGGTCGAACGCGGGACGGAGGTGGTCTGCCGCCTACCGGCCGTCGACGGCCCAGCGGCCCAACTGCAGGAGCTCGAGCGACGCCCGGCGACGGAGACGCCCGAAACGCCCGATCTGTCGGGCGACGAGACGATCCTGGTCTGCGAGGACGACGACGCGGTTCGGCGGCTGACGGTGGCGGCGCTCACCAAGCTGGGCTACCGCGTGGTGCCGGCCGCAAATGGGGAGGCGGCGTTGGAGCACGCAGCCGACCTCGGTGACGCCCTCGACCTCGTCGTAACGGACGTCATCATGCCCGGGTTGAGCGGCAGCGCGTTGGCGCGGGAACTGCGGCAGCGGCGGCCGGACCTGCCGATGATCTTCGTCTCGGGCTACACCGCCGACCAGTTGCAGCGCTCGGACCTGTCAGGGCCACGGAACGTTCTGGTCAACAAGCCGTTCTCCTCAACAACGCTCGCGGCGCACATTCGTCGCATGCTCGACCAGCCCGCCCCCGAGGGCCGATAACCAGACTGCATGGCTGTTTTTCGGGGGGGCCGAGCGGCTACACTAAGACAGATCTTGTTCACGCCGCGGGGTCGGCACGGGCCGGCACCGCTTGAGTAGGGCTCTGCTTGTCGAGGTCCCAACCGATGTTCCGTTGCCGCGCCTGCCTGCCGCGCCTCTCCGTCCTGGCCGCCCTGATCGCCATTGTTTCTCCGACGCGGGCCGATGCGCCGTGGCTGTACGGCATTCACTGGTACGGTGATGCGAATGGCTCGGTGGTCGAACAGATGACGGGCGGCAAGGGGATCTGGTCGCTCGAGACGGTGATGATGTACAGCGACTTCTGGTGGCAGGCCCCCCACCAGCGCGACACGCGGTTCAACGCGATGGTCCAGCGCGGCCACCACATCATCATCCGGATCCAGCCGAACTGGGGCGAGACCGTCCCGTTCGCCGATCGCGACATGGAGCAGTTCCTGGCCGACCTCGCGACAACCGTCCAGGATCTCGCCGGCGTCACGCACCTCTGGCAGATCGGCAACGAGCCCAACATCAACGGTGAATGGGGCGGTGAGATCCTGACGCCCGAGTACTACGCCGACAGGTACCGCCAGCTGCGCGCCGTGATCAAGAGCGTGCCCAGCCCGCTCGGCGAGCAGCTCGTGCTGATCGGCGCGCCGTCGCCCGGTGAGGCGATCTCCGGCGTTCGCCACATGGACGGCAACGACTACCTCGCGGCCGTCCTCGACGCGCTCGACCCGGCGGAGGTCGACGGCGTCACGCTGCACGCGTACGCGGCGCCGTGGAACTCCGTCGCCAACTCGCGGAGCGAATGGATCGCGTCGCTGATCAGCCAGGCCTCGATCCTGCAGAGCAAGGGCTACGGCGACAAGCCGATCCACGTCACGGAGTGGAACCGCCGCGTCGATCCGATCAGCGACCTCCGTGAAGCCGAGAGCGCCCAGTTCCTGCACGGGGCGTTCACCGACCTGCACAGGTGGAACACGACGCCCGGGAGCCTGCCGATCAGCAGCGCCTGCTGGTTCATCTACCAGTTCGACAACCAGGCCTGGGCGCAGTACTCGATTTTGAACCTGCGCAACTTCGGGCCGCCGGGCGCCGACAACGACCTCTTCGACGCCTTCCATTATGCGGCGTCGCTGAATTACCCCGCCGGCCAGCCCAATTCCGAGCCGCCACTGCTCAGCCTCGGCAGCCCCAACGGCCCGAACATCGCCGGCACGGCCGCCACTACGCTCGCCAGCAGCGGCGTCGGCACCAACGCCGTCGATGGCGACATCGGCTCCATGTGGCAGACCAGTTCCCCCGTGCCCGAGCACTGGCTCGAGCTCGAGTTCGACCCGCCGCAACTCGTCGCCGGGTACACCGTCAAACACGCCGGCAGCAATGGGCTCAGCGCTTCTTTCAACACCGAGACCTTCCACATCATGACGGCGCCCGACCCGCTGAGCCCGTTGGCGATCGACGGGCTGTTCTGGAACGAGGGCCCGGCCGCCGAGACGTCGGTCCGCTACGACGAGCCGCACCTCGTTCAGCGCGTGCGGCTGGTCGTCACCGACCCCGGCCGCGATGCGCGGGGGCGGATCCCCGAATTCGAGGTCCTGGCCGCCCCGTTGCCCGGCGATCTCGACGACGACGGCGACGTGGACGGCGACGATTGGCTGCGGCTGGCGTTCTGCCTCGCCGGCCCCGGCAACACCTTCACCGCAGGGCATCTCTGCAACACGGCCGACTTTGACGGCGACCGCGACGTCGACCTGCACGACGTCTGGCACTACCAGGAGCTCGTGCTCGGAGATTGAGCCGCAGGGCGAGATCCGAACGGTCAGGCGGGTACGGCTCGCGGCGGCTTGCGGCCGAAGAGCCGCACGATCAGGATCAGCGCGGCCGTGCCAACGCCCAGCCCCACCCATGGCGGCAGGTTGGCCCAGCGCACCAGCACCTCACCGCTGAGCATCGACACGATCGCAACCGTCAGGGCGTAAGGGATCTGCGTCCAGACGTGCTTTTCCAGCGCGCAGCCGGTCGCGATCGAGGAGAGCACCGTCGTGTCGCTGATCGGCGAGCAGTGATCCCCGAAGACCGCCCCCGCCAGCACCGCCCCCACCGCCGCGTAGAACAGCGGCAGCGCATCGGCCGGCGGCATGTCGTCCATCAGGGCGGCCGCCACGACGATCACGGTCGGGCACAGGATCCCCATCGTGCCCCAGGACGTGCCGGTCGCGAACGAGATCACGCAGGCCATCACAAAAACCAGCAGCGGCAGCCAGATCGGCTGGAAGTTCATCTCCTCCAAGAGCTGCTGGCCGACGATCCCGAGCTCGAGGTCGCGCATCGCGCCTGACAGCGTCCAGGCCATCACCAGCACCAGCAGCGTGCTGGTCATCCGGGCCATCGTCTGCGTGGCCGCCTCCATGCACTGCCCGAGGTTGAGTGTCCGCGTCGTCAGGGAAATCAAGATCGCCACGACCAAGGCGGCCAGCGACGCGTACAGCACCGAGTCGTGCGTGTCCGCGTTTTCGACGATGAGTTGAACCGGGCTCAGCGGCTGGTCTTCGAGCTCGCCCTTGTCCAGGGCCTCGTGATAGCCGTAGTAGCCCGTCACCCCCATCAACACCATCGTGCCGACGACCAGCACGATGATCGGCGCCCAGGCGAACCACGACCGGCCGCGGTCCGATCCCATCACGCTTTCGTCAGTAGCGCCCGAGTAAGTCGGCGGCTCGAGCTCGATCTCCGCCCGGCGCATCGGGCCAAAGTCGCGGTTGAAGAACCCGATCAGGAAGACCATCACCAGCGCTAGCCACGCGTAGTAGCGATACGGAATGCTGGCGAGAAACGCCTGGTACGCGTTCATGTTTGCGAGAAATTCGGGCCGCTCGGTGAGCTGCTGCAGCCCCCCGTCGATAAAGCCGACCTCCGCGCCCACCCACGTCCCGACCAGCGCCACCGAGGCCACGGGCGCCGCCGTCGAGTCCACCAAATAAGCGAGCTTCGCCCGACTGATCTTCAGGCGATCCGCAATCGGCTGCATCGATGGGCCCACAATCATTGCATTGGCGTAGTCGTCAAAGAATACCAACAGCCCCGCGAACCACGTGGCGATCTGCCCGCGCTTGCGGTTTGAAGCCCAGCTCGCGACGCCGTGCACGACCGCCCGCGTACCGCCGTTGGCCGCGATGACCCCGACGATGCCGCCGATCAGCAGGGTGAACGTGATGATCTTGAGGTGGCTTTCGCTGCGGAGCGCGCCGATCAGGAACTCGTCGACGGCCATGACGATGCCGCCGAAGACCACCGCGACCGCAGTATCCGGCGGGTCAATGAAGACCAGCATGTACGCCGCCACCAGCACGCCGAACGCCAGCGCGGGAATCACCTGCCGCCACCAAATCGCCAGCACGATCGTGATCAGCGGCGGCATGAAGCCCCACGCGCCGTAGACACTGGCCGGCGTCGGCGGCGGTTCTTCTTCGGATGCCGGGACGTCGGACGGCGATGCCGGATCGGCCGTGGTGGCCGGATCCGTATACCCGATCTCACCATTGCGCGTCGCGTCGGCCCCGCCGCCCGCCGGCGGTGCCGCAAAGCTCGGCGTCAGCCACAGCAACAGCAGCGTCAGCACCACCCCGCCACCCAGCACGCGGCGCGTGTTGGCGGATCGTTTGCTGGCAGTTTGCGACCGAAGAAATCCTGAGGTGCCGTTCACGGGCACGAACCCTAGCCGCGACCGCAAACAGCGTCAATTCTCCGCACCTTGCCGTGTTCCCTTAGTCCGGCGACAATACAACTCCTGAATCGCCGACCACGCAGCCGCTCCCCGCCGCCTGCTCGAGGATCTCCCCGATGCCCAAACTGGCTTATTCCCGACCGCTCGGCATGTCCTGTTTGCTGATCGGCCTCTTCCTCGTCGGCTGCGCCACCCCGCAAATCACGCCCTGCCTGCGGCAATTCCCGCCCGAGACCCTGGCCGACCGCATCGAGCGCCGCGAGCTCGTCGCCACCCGCCGCGTCGGCCCCGTCGTCCTCGTCCACCGCGGCATGTGGGCGGCCGCCCCGGAGAACACGCTGCAAGCCTACGCCGCCGCCGGGGCGTTCGGCGCCGACGGCATCGAGGTCGATATCCGTTCAACGGCCGACGGCGTGCTCGTCTGCTTCCACGACGACGGCATCGTCGATCGGCTGCTCTATGGCTTCGGCGCGGTCCGCAACATGACTTTCGCCCAGCTCCAACAGTTCACGACCCGCGGCAACGCCGCTCGCGAAGCCGCCCGCGTGCCGACTCTCATCGCGGTCCTCGAGCTCGCCCGCCAGCGCGGCCTGCTGCTGCACCTCGACATCAAGCAGAGCGGCCTCGACCAGCAGGTCGGCGAGCTGCTCGCCGCGGCTGACCTCTGGCCGCACGTCGTCTACATCAACCGGTCGACCGGCGGCAGCCTGCTGACGCATTCCGACTATCGACCACTGGGCTGGAAGGCGCGGGCGGCGCTGTACGAGAACCGCCGCGACCTCGACCCGGCGGATGTCCAGGCAACGCTAAACCGCCCCGGCGAGATGGTGATCGTGGACGACCCGCGGCTGGCGGCGTGGATCCTGGGCCGTAGCGCGGCGGGCGGCCGAGAGTATTTCGCACCGCTTGGCTGTCCACCGCTGAGCGATCGCCCGTTCGAGCAAAGCTTTCCCGACCCGCGTGCTGAGGCGATCACCACGCGGGCGGAGGAAGCCCTGGCTTTTGAGCTCGCCCGACACGCGAGCGTCGCCAACGTCGACCGGCTGCGGCGGTTCGTGGCCGAGCCGGGATTGCATCCCGATTACCGCTATCACGCCCTGGATGCGGCCGCAGCCGTCCGCGCGCTGGCGGCGGTGGGCGTCACCGAGGCCGTCGATGACCTCATCGCGGCGTTCCGCCGGGTCTCGCCCGAGTTGCAGGCATTGATCGCGGGACAGGCCGGCGCGAATTACCCGCCGGCGTGGCACGAGTTTCGGCTGCGCGAAGCGATCCTGGTCGCCCTCGGCGACCTGCCGACGCCG
>CAZCKC010000083.1:0-16342 GCA_964499235.1 uncultured Planctomycetales bacterium
ACCACGACGATCAACCCTGGCAAACCTGGCCCCAGCCCGTTCGCGCCCGCCAGCCCGCCGCCCTCCGCGCAGCCCGCGCCAACCTCGCCACCGACATCGACTACCACCGCTTCGAGCAGTTCATCTTCCACCAGCAATGGCGCGCCCTCCGCCAGTACGCCCGCCGCCACCACGTCGGCCTCATCGGTGACCTGCCCATCTTCGTCGGCGCCGAAAGCGCCGACGTCTGGGCCAACCCCCAGCTCTTCCAGCTCAAATCCAACGGCCGCCCCGCCCGTGTCACCGGCGTCCCCCCCGACGCGTTCAGCGACACCGGCCAGCTCTGGAGCCACCCCCAATACGAGTGGCTTCGCCACACCCGCACCGGCTTCGCCTGGTGGCAACAACGCCTGGCCCGCATCCTCGAACTCTTCGACGCCGTCCGCGTCGACCACTTCCTCGGCTTCGCCCGCCTCTGGTCGATCCCCGGCAACGCCAAGACCGCCAAGAACGGCCGCTGGGTCAAGACCCCCGGCCGCCGCCTCTTCGCCAAGCTCACCGAGCGCTTCGGCCCGCTCCCGATCATCGCCGAAGACCTCGGGCTGCTCACCGCCGAAGCCGCCCGTCTCCGCGACGACTGCGGCTTCCCCGGCATGCGCCTCATGCAGTGGGGCTTCGACAACGACACCGGGTCGCGCTACCACCAGCCACACGCCTTCCCACCGCACTGCGTTGCCTACACCGGCACCCACGACAACGACACCACCGTCGGCTGGCTCCGCGACCTCCGCCGCCAAGGCCGCACCAGGCGCCCCAATAACCAGGAACTAACACCCATCGAGCGCGTCAAGCAGTACTGCGACCACCACCCCGACCTTCGTCACGAGCTGCTCCGACTCGGCTACCTCTCGTCCGCAAATCTCGTGATCTATCCGCTCCAGGACATCCTCGGCCGCGACAGCCGCGCGCGGATCAACACCCCCGCCACGACCCGCGGCAACTGGTCGTGGCGGCTTGAGAGTCTCGCCGAATTGCGGTCAACTACGCGCCAGCTCAATCAATGGGCGCACCGCTACGACCGCGCGCCCCGCCAGTCACGCTGATCCACGCCCGCCCAAGGCGCTGTAGACAAAGGATGCCCCCATGGCCCGAACCAAGGCCCGTCGCCAGAAGACCCACAAAAAAACCGCGCGCCGCGTAGGTCATGTCCCCGCAAACCTCGCCAACCGCATCGAGTCCCTCGCCCGCAACTTCTGGTGGACCTGGGACAACCCGACGCAGCGCCTCTTCGCCGGCCTCTCGCCCACGCTCTGGGAAGCTCACCAGCACAACCCGCTGGCCGTCGTCGCGGCCCTGCCGACTGAACGCGTTACCGCCCTCGAGCAGAACCCCGCGTTCCTCAAGGAACTCGCCGACTGCGAGCGCCGCCTCGACCAGTACCTCCGCCAGCGCACCTGGTTCGCGCGCCACGCCACCCGCAGCCAGCGCGACGCCACCATCGCCTACTTCTGCGCCGAGTTCGCCCTGCACGAGTCCTTCCCGCAGTACTCCGGCGGCCTCGGCGTCTTGGCCGGCGACCACCTGAAAAGCGCCTCCGACCTCGGCATCCCGCTCGTCGGCGTCGGCCTGCTCTACCGCGTCGGCTACTACCAGCAGGAGTTCGACCCCACCGGCGCAACCGTCCCCGTCTACCCCGAGTACGACTTCAGCCAGTTCCCCGTCACCGACACCGGCGTTCGCGTGGAAATCCCCCTCGGCCGCCGCACCATCGAGGCCGCCGTCTGGCAGCTCCAGGTCGGCCGCGTCTCACTCTACCTCCTCGACACCGACGTGCCCGGCAACCAGCCCCAGGACCGCGCGATCACCCGCCAGCTCTACGGCGGCGACAACGAGACCCGCATCCGCCAGGAGATCGTCCTCGGCATCGGCGGCGTCCGCGCCCTCTCCGAGCTCGGCATCCAACCCACCGTCTTCCACCTCAACGAAGGCCACGCCGCCTTCTGCGCCCTCGCCCGCGTCCGCGACTACATCGAGCAGGGCGACACCTACGAAGAAGCCGCCGCCGCCGTCCGCGACACCACCGTCTTCACCACCCACACCCCCGTCCCTGCCGGCCACGACCGCTTCGACCTCAAGCTCACCATGAAATACCTCAAGCCGCTGGCCGACGCCCTCGGCCTCGCGCGCCGCGATTTCCTCGACCTCGGCCGCGAAAACCCCGGTGCCCAGGACGACACCTTCTGCATGACCGTCCTCGCCCTCAACCTCAGCACGCACCGCAATGGCGTCTCCGAGATCCACGGCCAGGTCTCCCGCGAGATGTGGGTCCACGTCCACCCCGACGCGAAGAAACCCGCCGACGTCCCGATCGGCTTCGTCACCAACGGCGTCCACACGCAGACCTGGCTCGCCCCCGAGATGTGCCCGCTCATCCAACAGTACCTCAACCCCGATTGGCAGGATCCGGACAAGCTGGCTGCCGCCTTCAAACGCGCCAAGCGCATCCCCGACGCCGAGCTCTGGGCCCTCCGCAACACCCTCCGCGCAAAGCTCGTCCAGTTCGTCCGCGAGCGCCTCCGCGAGCAGATCCTCGCCCGCGCCGGCGATGTCGACATGCTCACCGCCAGCTACGCCACCTTCCGCGAAGACGCCCTGACCATCGGCTTCGCCCGCCGCTTCGCCACCTATAAGCGCGCCCCGCTCATCTTCCGCGACGCCAAGCGCCTTCAGAAGATCCTCAGCCACCCCCAGCGCCCCGTGCAGCTCGTCTTCGCCGGCAAGGCCCACCCCGCCGACAAGGACGGCCAGGCCTTCGCCCAGGAGATCTTCGAGTACAGCCGTCAGGAAGGCTTCATCGGCCGCGTCGTGCTGCTCGAGAACTACGACATGCACATCGGCCGCCTGCTGACCTGCGGCTGCGACGTCTGGCTCAACAACCCTATGCCCCCGCGCGAGGCCTCCGGCACCAGCGGCATGAAGCCCCCGCTCCACGGCGGCCTCAACTGCTCGATCCTCGACGGCTGGTGGCCTGAGTGCTATGACGAAAAGAACGGCTGGTCCATCGACCCGCCCAAGGCCGGGCGCACCCAGCGCACCCGCGACAAAGCCGACGCCGAAGAGATCTACCGCCTCCTCGAGAAAGAGATCATCCCTGCCTTCTACACCCGTACCCGCCAGGGCCTCCCCAAGCAGTGGACCAGGATGATGAAGCACAGCCTCCAAACCGTCCCCCAAACCTACAACACCCACCGCATGCTCAACGAGTATTGGGACCACTACTACGCCCCCGCCCACGCCCTGGCCTGGTAAACCACGGCGTCTTAGCCGCAGCACGCGCTGTCTTCTTGATCTGGCCCCGGCGTCCCGCCTGAGCACGAACGGATGACACCCGTTGAATTGCAACGGGTGAAAAGTTTCTGCATGCCGAAGCTACATCGCGGGTGTAGCGAGCAATCCTGGGGTGGGGCGGGCATCTCGCCCGTGATCGCAACCGACCGCCCCCCAACGCCTCCCATTTCGCACAAAATCACTCCACCCCACAAACCCCCTCTTCGCCAACAGTTCCAGCGCGAATTGACAGCTTCCCAACAAACCACTGACGCCTTCTGACAACGTTATCCACACCCCCGCGCGTTGACGCCCGCGCCACCTCTGCTACAACGACCGGCAGCAGAAATGAACCCCAGCCCGCGCAACCCCGCGCAGGAGAACACCCCATGCCTTTCGCCGGTGGCCCCATCTCCTTCCAACGCTTCTTCATCGACGGCCAACTCCCCGACTCCGTCGACGACGCCTTCATCCAGCAACTCTCCCAACGAACCTTCGGCCGCGTCGCCGCCCAGTCCGACGGCTCGCACATCGGCTGGATCGGCCCCCGCCACCTCTTCGATACCGAGCCCGACGCCGCCGGCCTCGCCGTCGGCCGCTTCGCCCACTTCGCCCTCCGCATCGACACCAACCGCGTCCCTCCCGCCGTCGCCCGCAGCTACCGCCAGCAAGAAGAGCAAACCGCCCTCGAGGCCGCCGGCCGCGATTTCCTCACCCGTGCCGAACGCCGCGCCGCCAAGGAAGCCGCCGAAGCCCGCGCCGACCAGGAGCTCCGCGCCGGCCACTTCCGGCGCCTTGCCGCCTACCCCGTCCTCCTCGACCTCCAGCACAAGACCCTCTACCTCGGCGCCCTCGGCGCCGGCGTCGCCGACCGCTGCCTCGCCCTCTTCGCCGACACCTTCTCCGCCCGCCTCAACCCCGCCGACGTCGACGCCATCGCCCTCACTGCCGCCAAAACCCACGATCTCACCCGCCCCCTCGAACACGTCACCCCCACCCACTTCGTCCCCCCACCCGCCGACCAGGCCGCCGAAGCCAACGACTTCAACACCAATCACGCCTTCCTCGGCCGCGAGCTGCTCACGTGGCTCTGGTACCAGGTCCAGGAAAAGTCCAGCCCCCTCCAGCTCGCCCATCACGACGACGTCAGCCTCGCCTTCGCCCGTACGCTGCGCCTCGATTGCGATTACGGCCTCACCGGCTGCGACACGATCACCGCCCCCTGCCCGATCGACCTCCCCGAAGCGCGCGCCGCCCTCGCCATCGGCAAGCAACCCACCAAGGCCGGCCTCGTCCTCGGCACCGCCCTCGGCGAGTTCCAGGCCACCCTCGACGCCCAACGCTGGACCGTCTCCAGCGCCGTCCTCCCCGAAATCAGCGACGAGCTCGACACCGCCGCCCGCCTTGAAGCCCGCTTCGACCTGATCGCCGACCTCGCCACCCTCCTCGACAGCCTCTTCGAACGCTTCCTCACCCAGCGCCTCGCCCGCGCCTGGGAACCGGAAACCCGCACGATCACGAACTGGATCCGTGGCCCCCAGACCCCCCAGGCCCTCTCCGCCTGACGCCATCCCCCACGCCTGCCGCACCCCCAGCGCAAAAAAAGAAAGGCGAGCTCCCGCAGAAGCCCGCCTTCCAACTTTTCATCGCATTATACCGACTCAGCCGCCACGCTTCCGCCGCGACCCAGCCGTCAATTCGTCAGTTCTCCGCCGGCCGAAACGAAGCCACCTGCTCGCCGGCCAATTCCACCGCGACGTTCGCTGCCGCCGCATCGGCCCGGCCCGCATCGTCGTCCAGCAACTCAAACCCCGCCGCCGACCCCTCGCCCGGCGCTGCCGCTTCACGCGAACTGGCGGACGCCCCAGCCCCCGCCGTCATCCGCAACTGCCCCGACGCAATCAACGCCTCCCGCAAATCATCGGCCAGCGTCGGATCCAGCGGCCGCACCGCCGGTTCAGCCGGCTGCTCAACATCACTCGCGGTCACCACGTCCGCGGCCGTTTCCACTCCAGCCGGCGACTCGATTGCCGCCTCCGGCCGCGGACCAAAGAACGCGATCACCAACGCCACCACAATCACCACCACGCCACAGACGGCACTCACCGCCCGCGGAAAAGTCTGCGCAAACTTCGAGCGCGAACGCTTACCCCTTCCAGCCATATTGCCTCGTCCTCTCCCTTCCGAACTGATTGCGAGAATCATTCGCGGCTGATGAACATTTGCGGCTGATGTACCGGCAGGACCGCCTTGCCCCCTTCAGCCTTTCCCGTCCTATATTATTCCCCGGGTTCGGTCATCGCGCGCGGATTTAAGACTTTTTCCAGTTCGGATTCTGTTAAAACGCCCTTTGCGCGCGCCACCTCGCGTACTGTCCGACCCGAGGCATAAGCTTCCTTCGCGATCTCCGCCGCCTTGTCATACCCAATCACCGGCGCCAGCGCCGTACACATCGCCAGCGACTGCTCGATCAGCTCCGCGCACCGCTCCCGGTTCGCCTCCAGCCCATCGATGCATTTCTCGACAAACGTGTCGCACGCCGCATGCAGCAGCCGAATGCTCTCCAGAAACGCGTTCGCCATCACCGGCATCCCGACATGCAAATCGAGGTTCCCCAGCATCGACCCCGCCCACGCCACCGTCGTGTCCGACCCCATCACGTGCGCGCACACCTGCAGCACCGACTCGCAGATCACCGGGTTCACCTTCCCCGGCATGATCGAGCTCCCCGGCTGCGTCGCCGGCAGCACCAACTCACCCAACCCGCACCGCGGCCCGCTCCCCATCCATCGAATGTCGTTCGCGATCTTGCTCAGGCTCACCGCGATCGTCCGCAGCACCCCGCTCGCCCCGACGATCGTGTCGTTCGCCGCTTGCGCCTCAAAGTGGTTGTTCGCCTCGTGAAACGCTTCCGCCGTCTCGTGGTTCAGGATCTCGCAGACCAGCTTCCCGAATTCCGGATGCGTGTTCAGCCCCGTCCCGACTGCCGTCCCCCCGATCGGCAGCTCCCGCAAGATGATGATCTTCGCCATGATCCGCCGGTCCGCGTGCGCGATCTGGCTCGCATAGCCGCTGAACTCCTGCCCCAGGCGAATCGGCGTCGCATCCTGCAAGTGCGTCCGCCCGATCTTCAGCACGTCGTCAAACTCCCGCGCCTTCGCATCCAGCGCCGCATGCAGCCGGTGCAGCGCCGGCATCAGCTCCTGGTGCAGCGCCATCACCGCCGCCACGTGCATCGCCGTCGGAATCACGTCGTTCGACGACTGCCCCATGTTGACGTGATCGTTCGGGTGCACCGGGTCCTTCGAGCCGATCGTCCCCCCCGCCAGCTCGATCGCGCGGTTCGCAATCACCTCGTTCGCATTCATGTTCGTGCTCGTGCCCGAGCCCGTCTGGAAGATGTCCACCACGAACTGGTCGTCAAACTTCCCGTCCGCGACCTCGTGCGCCGCCTGCTTGATCCACGCCGACCGTTCATGATCCAGCTTACCCAGCTTCTCGTTCGCCATCGCCGCCGCATACTTGATCAGCCCCAGCGCCCGAATGAAGTGCCGGTTAAAGCGGTACCCGCTGATCGGAAAGTTCTCCACCGCCCGCTGCGTCGACGCCCCGTAATACGCGCCGCCCGGCACCTGCATCTCACCCATCGAATCACGCTCAACCCGCATCTCGGCCATCACCCTGCATCCCTTCCTACTCGAACTGTGCCCTGATTCGTCAAACGCCGCGTTCGTGAAATCCAGCGAAGCGGCAATCTAACGCATGCCCGCGGCCTCGACCACAGCCGCCCCCGCCCCGCCCATTTGACAAATCACCCCCACCACCCGAACCTCTTTCCAGCGCCTGCATCGTTTCTGAACACGGCCACCCCCTCGGCCCCCAAGTGTCGGCCCCAACACGCCGCATGAGCCCCGATCACCCCGCGAGCGCCCCGATGACCACCCGCCCCGCCTTCACCCTCATCGAGCTCCTCGTCGTCATCGCCATCATCGCCCTCCTCCTCAGCATCCTCCTCCCCGCTCTCAACCACGCCCGCCAGCAGGCCCGGACCACCGTCTGCCTCAACAACCTCCGCGAAACCGCCCGCGGCTTCACCCTCTACCAGCACGACCACCGCGACACCTACCCCGCCGCAAACGACCCCCTCTCCACCAGCCCCTTCTACTGGCTCTGGATGGGTCGCGGCTTCCGCGCCTTCGTCGGCCCCTACCTCGTCCCCGATATCAACGCCGAAAACCCCAGCGTCCTGCTCTGCCCCGCCGACAACACCCCCGCCAGCGTCTTCGAGCACACCAGCTTCGCCTACAGCCTCGCCTTCTACCACGACCCCCACCAGGTCAATGCCATGACCAGCCCCGCCGACACCTACTCCAATCCCCAGCCCCCCAGCCCCAAAACCACCTCCGACGTCCGCTGGCCCAGCCTCAAAATCCTCACCGGCGACTGGAACAGCAACCACCTGACCCTCACCGACGACAACGGCTGGTGGGACCCCCGCGGCCTCCGCAACTTCGCCTTCCCCGACGGCCACGCCGAGCCCGTTCCCGCCAACCGCATCATTCCCGCCAATGATGGCCTCCCCCACCCCAACCTCACCAAGGACGGCATCCAAGGCCGCGACCTCTGAACCCCGTCCACCCCGGACAACCACGCCCGCCAGTCGCCGCTTGCTTGACGCTCCCAACCGCGTTCCCTATATTCCTTTGGCCTGCTGTGCGCGGTACGTGCGAGGCGGGAGAGGGCCGGGCCAAGCGCCGACAATCGCCACGCCGACGTGCTGTTGACCGGCCGGCCTCCATCTCCTAAGTCTCGAATGTGAACGCACTGATGCAGGATGATCCCCGGAAGCGCCGCGAGTCCCGGTTCCCCGGGCTCGCCCGGTACGCCACGCTCGGTTTCGAGTTGGCGGCCGCCATCGTGGGGTTCACGCTGATCGGGATCTGGGTCGACCGGTGGTCGCAATCGACCCCGCTCTGGACCCTCATCGGTGCGGCCCTCGGGATCATTGGCGGGTTCTACAATTTCATCCGCGAAGCGCTGGAGCTTTCGCGATCAACAGCAGCAAAGCCGCCCCTCATCACGCGGCCTGGCCAAACACGACGAACCACCCATCGCACGGCCCGAGCCGCGCGATCAGCCGACAAACCGCAGCACACGGCCAAAGCCGAGGACGCCACGGACAAACAGCAACCGCCACCAACACCAACGCCGCCCGACGAGCGGCCCCCAGCATCGCCCCCCTAGGACGATTCATGACAGCGCCGCCGTCCAACCCGCCGCGTCCCGCCGCCAGCCTCCTCGGCTTGGCCAGACTCACGTTGACCGCCGCGGCTTTCCTGGCGCTCGTCGGGTACCTCCCCACCAACAACCTGGCCGGCCCCGCCGGCGTGGCGGCCATGTTCACGGCCCTCGCCATCACCATCGCCGCCACCCTCGCCGGCCTCGTCCCACCCGTTCTGAACCTTCAGGCGGCGCCCCTTAAACGCCACAACGCGGTCCTCGCCGGGATGGCCCTCCGACTCGTGGCCGCCGGGTTGCTGACAGCGGCGGTCGCGCTCTCGGACATCGTCGCCTGGCGCCCCCTCGTCTTGTGGGTCGCCTTGAGCTACCTCGGCCTGCTGGCCGTGGATGTCATCGGCTTGGTCCGTCTCCTGAAGCGCGCTGAGGAGAGCACCGCATGTCCCTCCTGATCGCGGCGGAAAGCAACCCGCTGAGCCACGTGCTGCAGCACCGACTCATCGCACCTGAAACCGGCCTCGAAACACCGTTTATCGACCAGTTCACCCTGGTCAGCAACCAGTCGATCATGCAGATCGTCGCCGCCGTCCTCGTGGTCATGCTGATGACCAAGGCCGCCCGGATGCGCCGCGATGGCGACGAGCTCGCCCGCCTGGTGCCGCGCGGCTTCGGCAACGCGATCGAGTTCATCTGCCAGATGCTTCGCGAGCGCGTCGCCCGCCCGGCCCTCGGCGCCCACACCGACCAGTTCATCCCCTACATCTGGTCCGCCTTCTTCTTCGTTCTCACCTGCAACCTCCTCGGCCTGATCCCGCTGATGGACTGGATGAAGCCCTTCGTCGGCAAGAACTACCACTACTTCGGCGGCACCTCGACCGGCAATATCATGGTCACCGCCGCCCTCGCGCTGACGACCCTGTTCATGATCGTCTACAACGGCCTCCGGCTGCACGGCATGGAGTATGTGAAGCACTTCTTCGTCGGCCCGCCCTACCTCGCCTGGTTCATCGCGTTCCTCGAGCTGGTCGGCCTCGGCGCCAAGATCTTCGCCCTTGCCATGCGCCTGTGCGCCAACATGGTCGCCGGCCACATCCTGCTCGCCGTCTTGGTCAGCTTCGTCGCCATGGCGCTCGGTGCGCTCGGCACCGCCGGCGGGCTCGCCGTCACCGTTCCGGTTTTCCTCGGCACGGTGGCGATCAACTTTCTCGAGATTTTCGTCGCCTTGTTGCAGGCGTTTATCTTCACCTTCCTGACCGCGATGTTCATCGGTCAGGCGGTCGTCCTTCACCACGACGAAGCCCACGAGGACGGCCCCGAACCCCATGCGCCGGAAGAGCCGGCGGAGGGCTTCGCCCAAGCACCGGTGGCGACGTAGCCGCCGACGAAAACGACGTGTTCGAACGCCATGCCCGGTAAGTGAGGTAACGGGTCGTTAGGCTGGCAGGCGATGGCGCGATTCGACGAGATGCCGCTGACCTCACCGGCGGCCAGCGAAAGAGGAAGGTTCAACATCATGAGCAAAGCACGTGCATGGGTCGCGCTCAGCGGAATCTTGCTGGGCATCGGTGTCTTGGGCGGCGCCGCCGCGTTCGCTCAGGAAGGAACCGCCGCTCCCCAAGCCGCAACGGAACCGGCCGCTGCTGCCGAAGCTGCGACGATCACCGCCGGCTCCGCCATCCCCGAAGGCCTCTTGAGTGGTATCGGCGCCGCAATCGGCGCCGGCCTCGTGATCATCGGCGGCGCCGCCGGCATCGGCCGCATCGGCACCAGCGCCGTCGAGTCGATGGCCCGCCAGCCCGAAGTCGCCGGCCAGGTCAACGTCGCCATGCTCATTACGGCCGCGATGATCGAAGGCGCCACGCTCTTTGCCGTCGTGGTCTGCCTGCTCGCCATCTACGGCTAACCGGCACCGGGTCGCCGGCGCGCAACCCGCGCGCCGGCGACGAGCCCTTCTCGCGAGGAGAACCGCGTGCGGAATCTCGTCTCACGCCCCCGCCTGGCGGCTCTGCTGCTCTGCCAACTCGTCCTCGGCACCGCCACCGCGGCCGCCGAGACCGAGGAAGCCGTCAACGGCCTGCAGATCTTCCTGGGAACCGACGTCGGGAATGCGATCTTTACCTTGATCGTCTTCATCACCGTCATCGCCATCCTCGGCAAGTTCGCCTGGAAGCCGATCCTCAGCGGCCTCGAGAAACGTGAGCAGGTCATCTACGACGCTCTCGTCGAGGCCAAGCGCGAGCGCCAGGAAGCCGACGCCCTGCTCCGCCAGTACAAGGAGCAGATCGAGCAGGCCCGCCAGGAAGCCACCGCCATCGTCGAAGAAGGCAAGCGCGACGCCGAGACCGTCCGCCAGCGAATCCACACGGAAGCGCGTGAGGAAGCCGACCAGATGATCGACCGCGCCCGCCGCGAGATCCAACTCGCCACCGATTCTGCGGTCAAGGAACTCTACGATCGCACCGCCGACATCGCCGTCAACGTCGCCGGCAAGATCATCAGCAAGGAACTTACGCCCGGCGACCACGCCCAACTCGTGCAGCAGTCGCTCGAGCGCATCCGCGAATCGGACCGGGCCAAGCTCAACTGAGCCGCCCCGTCAGAGAAAAGGACCCCGCCGCGAACATGGCTGCCTCGATCCACCAGCAGATGGCCGTCGCCCGCGTCTACGCCGACGCCCTCTTCGCCCTCGCCGAACAGCAGGACATCATCGACGACGTCGACGAGGAGCTCTCCGCCCTTACCGGGCTCGTTGAGTCCGACCCCCAGTTCGCCGCCTTCCTGATCTCCGGCGCGATCGATAGCAACCGGCGCAACGCCTCGCTCGAGAAGATGTTCCGCACCCGCCTCAACGACATCACCCTCAACACCCTGCTGGTGCTCAACAACCACGGCCGCGGCGATCTGCTCCCCTCGCTCAACCGCTGCTTCACCCTCGCCGCCGAAAAGGCCCGCGACCAGGTCGAGGCCGTCGCCATCTCCGCGGTCGAGCTCTCCCCCGCCGAGCGCGACGCCATCACCCAGCTCGTCCAGCAGAAATCCGGCAAAAACCCCCTCGTCGACTTCCAGGTCGATCCCGCCATCCTCGGCGGCCTCATCCTGCGAATCGGCGACTGGCAGTTTGACGACTCGCTCCGACAACACTTGTCCCGCGCCCACGCGAAGCTCCGCGCACGCGCCGACCGCGGGCTCTCCGTCGGCTCGGCCACGCCGTAGCCACACACTGACAGGACACCAGGTGGACCGCCCATGAAATTCCAGGCCGACGAAATCACCAGCGTCATCAAAGACGAGATCGCCCAGTACCAGTCCGCCCTCGACGTCTCCGAGGTCGGCCGCGTCCTCGAGGTCGGCGACGGCGTCGCGCGCATCTACGGCCTCTCCAAAGCCATGGCCGGCGAGATGCTCGAGTTCGAGAACGGCGCCGTCGGCCTCGTCTTCAACCTCGAGGAAAACTCCGTCGGCTCCGTCGTCCTCGGCGATTTCCTCGGCGTCAAGGAAGGCGACGAGGTCCGCACCACCGGCCGCCTGCTCTCCGTCCCCGTCGGCGAAGCCATGGTCGGCCGCGTCGTCGATCCCCTCGGCCGTCCCCTCGACGGCAAGGGCCCGATCCAAACACCCCACCGCCGCCGACTCGAAAGCCGCGCCCCCGGCATCGCCGAACGCCAGCCCGTTAACCAGCCCCTCCAGAGCGGTATCAAGGCCATCGACTCGATGATCCCCATCGGCCGCGGCCAGCGCGAGCTCATCATCGGCGACCGCAAGACCGGTAAGACTGCCATCGCCATCGACACGATCATCAACCAGCGCGGCGGCGACGTCATCTGCGTCTACGTCGCTATCGGCCAAAAGGAATCCACCGTCGCCGGCATCGTCGAGACCCTCCGCGAAAACAACGCGATGGACTACACCATCGTCGTCTCCGCCGGTGCCTCCGATCCCGCGCCCCTCCAGTACATCGCGCCGTACGGCGGCTGCGCCATGGCCGAGTACTTCATGTACGAAAAAGGCGGGCACACGCTCTGCGTCTACGACGATCTTTCCAAGCAGGCCCAGGCCTACCGCCAGCTCTCGCTGCTGCTCCGCCGCCCGCCTGGCCGCGAGGCCTACCCCGGCGACGTCTTCTACCTTCACAGCCGCCTGCTCGAACGCTCCTGTAAGCTGGCCGAACGCCGCATCATCGTCTCCAAGTCCGCCGGCCCCGAAACCAAGGACGGCGTCAACGGCAAGGTCTACATCGGCGAGCAGGACAAGGAACAGGCCCACCACGACCACCAGCAGCTGGCCGACAGCGACAACCACGAGCTCCGCGTCCTCCCCGACTCCGGCGGCAGCCTCACCGCCCTGCCAGTCATCGAAACGCTCGAAGGCGAGGTCTCGGCCTACATCCCCACCAACGTGATCTCGATCACCGACGGCCAGATCTACCTCGATCCCGACCTCTTCTTCTCCGGCGTCCGGCCCGCCATCAACGTCGGCATCTCCGTCAGCCGCGTCGGCGGTAACGCCCAGGTCGGCGCCATGAAGAAGATCGCCGGCTCACTCCGCCTCGACCTCGCCGCCTTCCGCGAGCTCGAGGCCTTCGCCCAGCTCGGCACCGAGCTCGACCCCGCCACCCAGCGGCAGCTCGATCGCGGCCGCCGGATGGTCGAGCTCCTCAAGCAGCCCCAGTACCAGCCGATGGACGTCTACGATCAGGTCCTCTCGATCCACGCCGGCGCCCGCGGCTTCCTCGACGACATCCCCCTCAACCGCGTGGCCGAGTTCGAGGACAAGCTCCTGAAGCACTACCGCGACGAGCACCCCGAGGTCCGCGAGAAGCTCGTTACCGCCGGCAAGCTCACCGACGAGCTCGACGCCGAGCTCCGCGAAATCAATAAGAACTTCAAGACCCGCTTCACCGAGAAGGTCAGCGAATAACCCGGCCCCAGCGCCGGCAGCGACTCACGTAAGGGCAGCCCATGGCCAACGCTCGCGCCATCGTCAAACGCAGCCGCGCGGTCAAGAACATCCGCAAGATTACGCAGACGATGCAGCTCGTCGCGACCGCCCGCTACCAGAAGACCCTCCAGCGGGCCACCGCCAGCCAGCCCTACACCGACGCCATCTCCGAGATGGTCGCCACCCTCTCCAGCATGGAGTCCGCCGACCACCCGCTGCTCAAGCCCAACGACGGCAGCAACCGCTCGGTCCTGCTGACGATTACCTCCAACCGCGGCCTCTGCGGCGCCTACAACGCCGCCGTCCTCCGCACCGCCGTCGCCCATCGCCGTCAGCTCCTCAACAGCGAGACCGACGTCGAGCTCGAGATGGTCGGCAAGAAGGGCCTCAACTTCGCCCGCTTCATGCAGCTCCCGCTTACCAAGACCATCACGGACGTCGAAGACAAGATCGCCTATGACCGCGTGGCCGAGATGGCCGACGAGTACATGCGCCGCTACGTGGCCGGCGAGCTCAGCCGCGTCGACATCGCCTACACCCGCTTTTTCTCCACCGGCAGCCAGAAGCCCGTCGTCGCCCAGCTGCTCCCGATCGTCCCGCCCGAAGCCGCCGAGGACGAGACCGCCAAGCGCCCCGACTTCGAGTTCTCCCCCGCGCCCGCCACCCTGCTCAACCGCCTCATCCCGGAGACCGTCCGCATTCGTCTCTTCCAGTACTTCAACGATGCGATCGTCAGCGAGCAGGTCGCCCGCATGACCGCCATGAAGGCCGCCACCGACGCCGCCGGCGACATGATCCGCGTCCTGACCCAGCGCTATAACCGCGCCCGCCAGACCCAGATCACCATGGAGCTGCTCGACATCGTCGGCGGCGCCGAAGCGATCGCCTAAGGAGGACGCCGCCATGATCCGCGAAGACGCCCTCCGCCTCGCCAACGAGTGGATCACCGCCTGGAACACCCACGACCTCGAGCGAATCCTCAGCCACTACAGCCACGACGTCGCCTTCAGCTCGCCGCTGATCCCCAAGATCACCGGCCAGACCAGCGGCCAACTCCACGGCCAGGCCGCCCTCCGCGACTACTTCGCCGCCGGCCTCGAGGCCTACCCCGAACTTCGCTTCGAATTGCTCAGCATCTATACCGGCGTCGAATCGCTGACCCTGCAAGACCGCAGCGTCGGCGAGCGCGTCGCCGCCGAGGTCATGTTCTTCGGCCCCGACAGCCGCATCACCCAGGTCTACGCCCACTACGACAAGGACTAACCCCGGGCTCACGCCCCGCACCAAACGAGGTAACGCAACCATGGCCACCGCCCCCGTGACCAAGACCGGCAAGATCACGCAGATCATCGGCTCGACCCTCGACGCCGAGTTCCCCGCCGATGCCCTCCCCGCGATCTACAACGCCCTCAAGGTCCACGTGAAGACCGAGCTCGGCGGTGAGGCCCGGGAATTCACGCTGTGGTGCGAGGTCGCTCAGCACCTCGGCGGCGGCCGCGTCCGCGCCATCTCCCTCGGCTCCACCGACGGCCTGGTGCGCGGCACGGAGATCGAGGACACCGGCGCGCCGATCTCGGTGCCGGTCGGACCCGAAACCCTCGGCCGCGTCTTCAACCTCACCGGCGAGCCGATCGACGGCCGCGGCCCGGTGAAGACCGAGCAGAAGCGGCCGATCCACCACGCGCCGCCGGCCTTCGAAGACCTCACGCCGAAGACCGAGCAATTCGAGACCGGCATCAAGGTCGTCGACCTGCTCGTGCCATTCGTTCGCGGTGGGAAGATCGGCCTGTTCGGCGGGGCCGGCCTTGGCAAGACCGTCGTCATCCAGGAGCTCATCGCCCGGATCGCCACCCAGCACGGTGGCTACTCGGTGTTTGCCGGGGTTGGCGAGCGGACCCGCGAGGGCAACGACCTGTGGCTGGAAATGCAGGACGCCAAGATCGGCGACACCGGCAAGTCGGTCATCGACCAGACGGCAATGGTCTTCGGCCAGATGAACGAGCCGCCGGGCTCGCGGCTGCGGGCCGCCCTGACGGCGCTGACGATGGCGGAATACTTCCGCGACGAGTCCGGCACCGACACGCTGCTGTTCGTCGACAACATCTTCCGGTTCTCGCAGGCCGGCTCGGAGGTCTCGGCGCTGCTGGGGCGGATGCCGTCGGCGGTCGGTTACCAGCCGACGCTGGGCACGGAGATGGGCGAGCTCCAGGAGCGGATCACGTCGACGCGGAAGGGTGCGATCACGTCGGTGCAGGCGGTGTACGTGCCGGCCGACGACCTAACGGACCCGGCGCCGGCGACGACGTTTACGCACCTCGATGCATTCATCGTGCTGGAGCGGTCGATTTCGCAGAAGGGGATTTACCCGGCGATCGATCCGCTGGCGTCGTCGAGCCGGATTCTGGACCCCGAGGTGGTCGGCGACGAGCACTACGCGATCGCCCGGGCGGTGCAGGAGATCCTGCAGCGCTACAAGAGCCTGCAGGACATCATCGCGATTCTCGGCGTGGACGAGCTCAGCGAAGAGGACAAGCTGATCGTCAGCCGGGCCCGCAAGATCGAGCGGTTCCTCAGCCAGCCGTTCTTCGTGGCCGAGCAGTTCACGGGATTCCCCGGGAACTACACGACGAAGGAAGACACGCTGCGGAGCTTCAAGGAGATCACGGAAGGCAAGTGGGATCACCTCCCCGAATCGGCCTTCCTGTATGTCGGCTCGATCGAGATGGCGGCCGAAAAGGCCGAGCGGATGGCGAAGGAGGGGTAGGCCCCTTGTTGGCCGTCCGGGTTGGGGGCGGTTCGGGCGTTCAAGTTGTCAAAGATCCGCTCCGGTGCCGGTCCAGTGGGGTCGGGTGGCGTGGAG
>CAZCKC010000084.1:0-8855 GCA_964499235.1 uncultured Planctomycetales bacterium
GCGACCTCCGGGTTATGAGCCCGACGAGCTACCAACTGCTCTACCCCGCATTCGTGAATCACGAAGTCTATCTGCTTTCCCCCACGCCGTCAACGCCCGCCAGATCTCCACCGACATCAACCCGCCGCCGCAAAAAGCCCATCAAACGGCTCCGCAACCGCACGCCCGCTGTCAGTAGCCCGGTAAAGGCCTGCCACCGGCGCGCAGCCGCTGCCGAAAGCCCGCCAAGTGCCTGTTGTGACCCGCGCACCCGCCGCCAGCAGCCAATCGAAACCCCTCCCATCGGCGGCCCAATTGCCCCCAAGAGTCCAACAAGCGCTTCTGACCTCCCGCCCGTTACCAAAAGCCACCAAACGCCGCCCACCATTATTCATTCCGCTGCCAAAAGCCAGCCAAACACCTCCGGCCGGCGCCCACGCGTTGCCCAAGTTCACCAAGTGCCTCCAACATCACGCACGCCGCAGCGGCGCCCAGCGCCCGCCGAAAGCCACCGGTGGCTGGCCAACAACTGCGAAAAGCCCGCAAAACGCCTCCCGTCGCCGGCCAAGAACTGCCAGCAGCTCGCAGACCGCCTCCGATCGCCAGCCAACAACTGCCAAAAGCCCGCAGATCAACGCCCCCTCTGGTGAGCGCCTGCCCGGCACACGCCCCACGCCGAAGTCACTTCAGGTCACCGCCTGAATGGGTGAATGTCCCGCACGTAGACACGGGCGTCGTCGGCCACGCCCCCGTTGCTGGGCTCGTAACGCCAGTCGCCTCCGGCCGGTGCCGAAAGCGTTGGTGCAAGGCGGGGATGGTCGCGACGGACCGGGCTAGCTCCCCAGGTTCTCGGACGCGCGCAATCGCTTTATTCGGTCATGCCGCGAGGTTTGAGAGCGGGCCGAACGGTCCAGGAGGTCCCGGGGCCGCTTTTCTGCTGGGCTGACCGGCCGGCGGCCGTGTCATCGCTGACAAGTTTTGCGCCTGACCGGCGACCTGTGCTTTAACTCCGCGTGGCCGACCAGCCGATGTTCGCTGGGAGGACGGCCGCCGGAAGCGCTTCTTGTCCGGAACGTTGCATGGAATCGACCGGGTCAATTGAGGAGCGCGCCCGCCGTACGCCGGACGCTGGATCGCGTCCCCCTCATGAACGGGCTTTCTGGACGGTCTTTGCCACCGTCCTGGTTTTGCACCTCCTCGCGGTCAACGTCACGCCGATCCTGCCGTGGGTCGACATTCCCTTCCACATGGCCGCGGCGCAGATCCGCGCCACCTGGGATGACCCGGCGAGCTTGTGGGGGGAGTACGTGTCACTGCGACCTCTCGGCCTTCGCCCGAACCTCCTCTATCACCTCTGGGCCGGGTCGGGCATCGCCGGGGACGTGGTCACCGCGACGCGCGTCTTCTACAGCATCTATGTCGTCGCGATTCCGCTCTTGAGCCTGGCGGTCGTACGCACGTTAAACGGCAGTCCCTGGATCGCGTTGCTCGCGTTCCTGCTGGTGTTCAACTTCAACGTCACGTACGGCTTCGCCGAGTTCACCGCGGGGCTGCCATTCTTTCTGTTGCTGGTGCTGCTGCTGGTGCACTGGGACAGGACAGCGGGCTGGTGGCATGCGCCGGCCGTCGGCGGCGCATTGGCCGTCCTTTTCTTTGGTCATGCCCTCCTGGCGATTTTCGGGTTGTTGACCGTCGTGCTCTTCGCGGTGTTGAAACGCGGTCGGCAGTCCTGGGCGGCGCTTGCCGCGTGCGTCCCGTTAGTCGTGTTGCTGGCGACGTGGTATACCGGGCGCGGCGACGGCGAGAGCGGGATCGCCTATCTGTGGCAGTACTATACGGACGGCTATTGGCGGGGTCTGTGGAAGCGGATGCACTGGTCGGTGCGGCTCGACAATCGTCCGCTGATCGAGCCCCTGATCAGCTCGTTCTTGGCCGCGGGATTCGTCGCGGTGGTTCTCGTCACGCTGGCGGGGGTCATGTGGTCGCGACTGCGTGCGCAATCCGATCCGGTTTCAAAGCGGGTTCGCGTGCTTTTCAGGCTGCCAGGATTTGCCGGAATCGGGGCGCTGCTCCTTGCCGCTGGTGCGACGGTCGCCTTCGCACCACCCGGCTATCCACCTTTTTGGAATGTGTTTCAGCGCTTCATGTGTTTGCTGGTCCTCGCCCTCGTGTTCTGGGCCGCCGCGCTCGCCGGGCGCCGCTGGTTCCACCCGAAAGCCGCGTGCTTATTGGCGGGCATTGCATTGCTCCACGGTAGTTTGTGGTTGGAGCACACGTTGAGCTACCGAGATCAACTGGCGCCGCTCACCAGGCTCTTCGCGGCGGTCCCCGCCGAGGCGATCCCGGGCATCTTCGCCGCCGACCAGAAATACCGCGGCGATGGTGAGGTCTTCGCCCACGTCTCCAACCTGTTCATCGTCCTGCATGGCCGGATGGCGGTGTCGCCCCTGTTCGATTACCCCTACACCCACGTCCCGCGCCAGGCCGATCCAGCCGTCCTCCCGCCCTACGACGGCATCCACGATGACGGGGCCGACGTCTTCCTGCAGTCGCCGCTCAAGTACGTGATCGTGCGCGAGACAGACGAACACGGCGCGGGCGATCGATTTCACGCTGCGTTTCGACCCCTGTCGCGCTCTGGTGGGTGGACGCTCTATCGACGCGCGGCGGCGACCCGGGAGACGACGCGACCGATCGGGGGGGCCGGTGCCGATTAGCAAGCTCACGCGCTATCCGAAGATCGCCGGTGCGGCCTGGGGCGATCCTCTGGCTGAGGGCACGTACCGCGGGGTGCCGTGCCGAACTTACGGGTATCTCCAGCAGACGGGCACGCTCGTCGCTGCGTCCAACGTCCGCCTGGTGAAGCCGCTCGACTACCTCCGCGGCGGGTTTCATCTGCGTCGCGTCCTGCAGGGCCGCGGCGGTCACTTCAACCCCACCTGGCGCTTCAAGCCGGAAAACATCGCGCGCCTTTCCGACCGCTATGCGGCGCTCGAGGCCCGGCTGCCCGAACACGATGCGCTGCTGCAGTTTGGCGTGGCGAGTCTGCCCTCCCGCAAGGTCGCGTTGGTCGCGCACGTCGAGATGTCGGTCGCGACTGCCGCCGGCGATCCGCACTTCTCTGATTCCTACGGGTTCGCGCAGGTATCCAAACGGAGCCTCCGCCGCGCCATCGCGGGCGAACGCGAATTCCTGCAGCGCTGCGAGCTCGTCTGGACCAACACGCCCTGGACGGCCGAAGGACTCGTCGCCCAGGGCATGCCCGCGGAGCGCGTCGTCGCCTGCCCGCCCGCCTGCGGCATGCCGGATCCGGGCGCGGTCGCGAAGGACTGGGAGACGTGCCACATCCTGTTCGTCGGCGAAGACTGGCGCCGCAAGGGCGGACCGCTCCTGCTCGCGGCCTTCCGCAAACTGCGCACCGTCCTGCCAACCGCCACGCTGTCCATCGTCGGTTGCCACCCCAACCTGCAGATGGAGGGCGTCGAAGTGCTCGGGCGGCTGCGAAAGAACATCCCGGCAGAAGCCACGCGACTGGATCGGGCTTATCGCGCGGCCACCATCTTCTGCCTGCCCACCCTCTTCGATACCACCGGCATCGTGTTCATGGAGGCGGCCCTCTATTCGACCCCGATTGTCACGGTCGCCGGCCAGGGACGAGAGCTCATCTTCCCGCCTTCCATGGCCCATGCGATCGAAACGCCCTGCCCGGACACGCTTGCGGACACGCTCATCAGCCTCGCGCGCAACCCCGACCGGATGGCGGCCATGGCGCAGGCCGGGCGCCGGTTCGTTCTCATGAACCATACCTGGGACAAGACGGGCGCCAAGGTCGCCGAGATGGTGGCCTGGGCCTGCCACCATCGGCGCTGAGTCGCACCGCTCGACCCGCCAACCCGGTTCGAATTCAACGTCCCCCACGCTGCCTGCGGAAACGCCGGTGATCCCGTGGCCTCACGCAGCCGCCGCAGGTCCATCCAGACCGTCAGGCTCGTGATCGAGAGGTTTACCGCTGTCGACACCACAGGTCCTGATCAGAGTCGGGAAGCGCAGTGTCGTTGTCTCCCGGACCCCCGCAGACGGAAAAAAAGACACAGCCCGCGTTAACCCGCCAGATAGCGAATCTCAAACACCAGTCAATATTTGACTCGGTGTTCCAACGCCTCACAAAAACGCTAGATTACCGATAACAAGACATTCTTTTCCGCCAATAGGGGAGCACGCTGATGGGCCCGGTTACGGTCGTGGCGATGCCCGGCGACGGCATTGGGAAGGTGGTGCTGGAGGCGAGCCAGCGGGTGCTCCAGGCCGCCGGCTTCGCCGCCCGCTTCATGCCCGCGGACATCGGCTGGGAGTTCTGGGTCAACGAAGGCAACGCGCTGCCGCAGCGGACCGTCGACCTGCTGGCCGAGCACCGGCTGGGGCTTTTTGGGGCGATCACGTCGAAGCCGAAGGACCAGGCGGCAGCCGAGCTCACGCCGGACCTGCATGATCAGGGCTTGGTCTACACCAGCCCGATCGTGAAGCTCCGGCAGCTGTTCAATCTCGACGTTTCGATTCGGCCGTGCCGGTCGTTTCCGGGCAACCCGTTGAACTTTGTCCGGCGTGGAGTGAACGGGGCCGTGGTCGAGCCGGCGGTTGACGTGGTGATCTTCCGGCAGAACACGGAGGGACTCTACGCGGGCGTGGAGTGGACCGATCCTCCGGATGCGGTGCGGCAGGCGCTCGAAACGCATCCCCGGATGGGGCCCTTCAAGGAGGTGCCCAGCGCCGACCTTGCGATCTCGACGCGGATCTTCACCCGGCCGGCCTGCCGCCGGATCGCCCGGGCGGCCTTCGAGTACGCGCGGCGCTTCGGCTACCGCTCGGTCACGGTTTGCGAGAAGCCGAACGTGATTCGCGAGACCTCCGGGATGCTGCTGGCGGCGGCGCGGGAGGTCGCAGGCGAGTTCTCCGACGTTGCATTGTGGGAGACGAACATCGACGCCCAGATGATGTGGCTGACCAAAAACCCGGAGGCGTATGGCGTCATCGTGGCCGGCAACATGTTCGGCGACATCGTCTCGGACGGGTTCGCGGGCTTGGTCGGGGGGCTGGGCTTCGCGTGCAGTGCGAACATCGGCGACCGCGTCGCAGTCTTTGAGCCGACGCACGGGTCGGCCCCGAAGTACGCCGCGCTCGACCCGCCGATCGTCAACCCGATCGCAATGGTCCTGAGCGCCTGCATGCTCCTCGACCACATCGGCGAGTGGGAGCGGGCCGAGCGCATTCGGCGGGCGGTCGCGGCCGTGATCGCGACGGGCGAGGTTCGCACCTACGACATGTGCCGAATGACCGGTGGCCCCGACGTGGTCGCACAGGGCGCCGCCACCACGACCGAGATGACCGACGCGATTATCGCCGAGCTCTAACGCCGCCCGGCCTCAACCTCAGCCGGCGGTGTGAGATCGCTGCCATGTCCGTAGCACAGACGTTGATCGAGAAGATCGTGCAGCGCCACGCGGTGGGCTGGGCTGAGCCGCGGCCGGTGCGGGCCGGGGACTTCGTCACCGTGCGTCCCGCGCACGTGATGACGCATGACAACACGTCGGCGGTCAAGCAGAAGTTCGACACGCTCGGCGTTGGCCGGATCGCCGATCGGGGCCAGCCGGTCTTCGCGCTCGACCACGACATTCAAAACACCGCTGAGGCCACCCGGGCGAAGCACGCCGCGATCGAGGCTTTCGCCCGCGAGCAGGGGGTCGATTTCCACCCGGCCGGGCGTGGCATTGGCCACCAGCTGATGGTGGAAGCAGGTTACGTCCTGCCGGGAACCCTGGTGGTCGCGTCGGACTCGCACAGCAACATGTACGGCGCGCTCGGCGCGCTCGGGACGCCCGTTGTCCGGACCGACGCCGCGGGCATCTGGGCCACCGGGACCACGTGGTGGCAGGTGCCGGAGATCGTCCGGGTCACGCTGACGGGCAAGCTGCCGGCCGGCGTGACCGGCAAGGATGTGATCATCGCCCTGTGCGGCGTTTTCGACCACGACGAGGTGCTCAACTGCGCCATCGAGTTCGCTGGCCCCGGCGTCGCGAGCCTCGACATCGACGCGCGGCTGACGATCGCGAACATGACGACGGAATGGGGTGCACTGGCCGGCGTGTTCCCCTGGGACCGGGTGACGCGCGACTACCTGCGGCAGCGCGCTATTGTCCTGGGCCAGCGAACCGCTGCGCCGGCACGCCTGACGCCAGCGCGCATCGCCCACGCGCTGGCCGACATGCCCATCGCCGACGCCGGCGCACCGTACGCAAAAGAGCTGTCGTTCGATCTCTCGCACGTCGCGCCGTTCGTGGCCGGCCCGGACACCATCAAGCGGGTCCAGCCGGTGTCGAAGCTCGCCGGGCAGCACGTCCGGATCGACAAGGCGTACCTGATGAGCTGCGTCAACGGCCGCCTGTCCGACTTCGAGGCCGCTGCCGCGGTCCTGGCCGATAGACCGGTGGCGCCAGGGGTGCAGCTCTACATCGCGGCCGCGTCAGCGGAGGTCGAAGCGGACGCCCGGGCGCGCGGGGTTTGGCAGACGCTGCTGAACGCCGGCGCGCGGCCGCTGCCCCCCGGCTGCGGGGCGTGCATCGGGCTCGGGGCGGGGACACTCGCGGCCGGGGAGGTCGGGATCTCGGCGACCAACCGGAACTTCAAGGGGCGGATGGGACACCGTGACGCGCAGGCCTACCTCGCGAGCCCCGCTGTCGTGGCCGCGTCGGCGGCCGCGGGCTACATCACCGGCCCGGAAGGCGCCGCGGACGCGTCCGGCCGCGGGGCAAACCTCGACGAACTGCGCGCCACCGCCCAGTGCACCACGGCCGCCCAGCCCGCCGTTTCGTCGGCCGTCGAGCTGCTGCCCGGCTTTCCGGCAGGCATCACCGGCGAGCTGCTCTTCCTGCCCGTCGACAACCTGAACACCGACGGCATCTACGGGAAAGAGCACACCTACCGCGAGGACCTGACGCCGGCCGAGATGGCGCAGGTCGTCTGCGCCAACTACGACCCCGCGTTCGCGGCGCAGGTGCGGCCGGGTGACCTGCTGGCGGCGGGCGCGAACTTCGGCTGCGGCTCGTCACGGGAGCAGGCCGCCACCGCGCTGCGCCACGCGGGCATCGGTCTGGTTATCGCCGAGTCGTTCTCCCAGACGTACAAGCGCAACGCGTTCAACAACGGCTTCATCGTCATCGCGTGCCCGCCGCTCATCGACCGCCTGCGCCGGCAGTTCGCCGCCGAAGCGTGTCCGACGATCCGGACGGAGTTGTCGGCGGCGGTCGACTTCGAGCGCGGCGTCATCCGCGCGTGCGACGAAGCGTATCCCTTTGCGCCGCTCGGCTCGGCGGCGCAGGAGCTCATCGTGGCCGGCGGACTCGAAGCATTGATTCGTCCGCAACTCGCGGCGACCTCACGCCGGCCGGTCGCTGCCCAGGAGGTCTTTGCAACCATGCGTGATGCCATCCTCGAGGCGTTTCCGGAGATCAACGAGCTGACGGCGGCGCGGCTGCGCGACCAGGTCGTTGCGGTGTGGACGGACGCGCTGGAGACCGGCGGCTGGACGATGGAAGCGCTGCGGGCGATTCCCTTCACGCTACTGGCCGGCGACATCGACATTCGGTTCCTCGAGCACGTGCGGACGGGCGCGCGGCTGTCGCTGGCGGTCCACGACGTGCTGCAGGACGCCTACGGCACCCGCGTGCCGCTCGACCGTGACACGCTGCTGGCCGGCGCGCTGCTGGCGGACGTGGGCAAGCCGATCGAGTACGTGAAGGGCCCCGACGGCCGCCCGCAGAAGGGTCCGCGCGGCGACCTGCTGCGCCACCCGTTCAGCGGCGTGGGGCTCTGTTGGAAGCACGGCTTGCCGGACGCGGTCATGCACATCGTCGCAACCCACAGCAAGGAGGGCGACCACGTGCAGCGGACGCTCGAGAGCATCATCTTCCACCACGCCGACTTCGTCGATTTCGACATCGCCTGCGCCCTCGGCAAGGGCGCCGGCCGACGGGGCTAACCGGGTCCGTCATTCGAGGAGCTGCCAGTGGCCACCATCACGGCAACGATCAGCGAGTGGGCCTGCAACGTCACCTACGACGACCTCCCGCCGGAAGCCATCGACGCCGCCAAGCGGTTTCTGTTCGACACCCTCGGCTGTGCGCTCGGCGGGTCGCAGGTTCACGACGTGCAGCTGTTCCGCGCGCACTACCGCGCCCTCGACCAGCCCGGCCCGTGCACCGTCATCGGCAGCGGCGAAAAGATGAACCCCGTCGCCGCCGGCCTGCTCAACGCGCTGATGACCCGGGCGCTGGATTACAACGACATCTATTGGAAGCAGGACCCCGCGCACCCGTCCGACCTGGCGGCCGGCCCGCTCGTCTTCACCGAGCTCCGGCGCCTGAACGGCCGCGAGCTGCTGACGGCGCTGGTCGTGGGCTGGGACCTCACGCAGCGGCTGTGCCACATCGCCCGGCCGGGCATCCGCGAGCGCGGCTGGCATCACGCCACGCTGATGGCGATTGCCGCGCCCGTCGCAGCCGGCAAGGCGCTCGGGCTCAATCCGGCGCAGATGCAGCACGCCATCGGCATCTGCGCCTGCCATCGCTTCACCCTGGGCTGCGCGGTGGCCGGCAAGCTGACAATGATGAAGAACACCGTCAGTCCGCTGGCGACGCGGGACGGCATCGAGGCGGCGCTGCTCGCCGAGCGGGGCTACACCGGGCCGGAGGGGGTGATCGAGGGCAAGGAAGGGATGGTCCACTGCCTCGGTGACGGCTGGGACTTCGACTGGATCACGGCCGACCTCGGTAGGCGGTGGCTGATCACCGAGTGCGGCATGAAGAGCTTCCCGATCGAAGCCC
>CAZCKC010000084.1:8955-15886 GCA_964499235.1 uncultured Planctomycetales bacterium
GGTAGGCGGTGGCTGATCACCGAGTGCGGCATGAAGAGCTTCCCGATCGAAGCCCTGATGCACTCGCCGGTCAGCGCAACCCTCCGGATCGTCAAGGAGTACGACCTGCTGCCGGACGACATCGCCGAGATCCGAATCGAGTCGATCGCCCGGGCGGCCGACATCCTCAGCGATGCGGCCAAGTACGACCCGCAGAGCAAGGAGTCGGCCGACCACAGCCTGCCCTACTGCATCGCGGCGGCCGTCACGGACCGCATGGTCACCCCGCGGCAGTTTCGCGACGAGCGCCTGTGGGATCCGCGCTTGCGCGCCCAGATGGCCAAGGTGCAGGTCGTCGCCAACGCCGACTTCGAGCAGGCCTTCCCGGCCCGGCAGTGCACGCGCGTCACGATCACGACGACCGGGGGGAACACGTACGCGGCTGAGCAGGATTATCCGAAGGGCGATCCGCGCGATCCGCTGACGCGGCCGGAGCTCACCGATAAGTTCAACGCCCTCGCCGAGCCGGTCCTTTCACCGGACCGCTGCGCAGCGTTGCGGGAACAGGTCTTCGCCCTCGAGACGCTCGCTGACGCCGCCGGGCTGCTGCAGCTCACCGTGGCAGACCAGGAGGTGCGGGCATGACGCGGGCTCACTTTGTGACCGCGGCGGCCGGGCGGCGGGGCGACGACGTCCGCTCGGACTGCTGGATCCAGCTTTCGCCGTCCGACCGCGCCGACATCGCGATCACGCTGCGCAGCAAGGTCGCGGCGCTCTATGGCGAGCAGATTCGTGCCCAGGTCACCGGCTTGCTGGCGCAATCCGCGGTTCGCGGGGTTCAGGTGGAGCTCGACGACGCCGGGGCGCTCCCCGTCGTGATCGAAGCGCGGCTCCAAGCCGCCGCCGAGCGCGCGGGGCTGCCGCTGCCGGATGAGCCTGTACCAGACCGGGCCGGCCGTCGCTTCGCGGCCAGCACGCGCGATCGCCGCCGCCGCTCGCGGCTGTACCTGCCGGGGAACGAGCCGAAATTCATGCTCAACGCGGCGCTCCACGGACCCGACGCGGTGATTCTCGATCTCGAGGACAGCGTCGCCCCGCGCGAGAAGGACGCCGCCCGCTGGCTCGTGCGTGGCGCGCTCGCGTCAGTCGACTTCGGCGACTGCGAACGGATGGTGCGGATTAACCAGGGCGCCCTCGGCCTCACGGATCTCGACCGGATCGCCGGCTGGGGCGTCCAGGTCTTCCTGATCCCGAAGGTCGAGTCGCCGGCGCAGGTCCGGACAGTGGCGGGGCACATCGCAACGCTGCGGGCTGCGGGCCGCGCGGGCTTCGCGGCCGGCGAGGAGCGCGCCGTCCACCTCATGCCGATCATCGAGAGCGCCCGCGGCGCCTGGCACGCGTACGAGATCGCATCCGCAGACCCCACGGTCGTCGCGCTGGCGATCGGCCTCGAGGACTACACCGCCGACCTCGGTGCGCAGCGCACCCGTGCCGGCCGCGAGAGCGCGTGGGCGCGGGCGCAGGTGGTCAACGGAGCGCGGGCGGCCGGCGTGCAGCCGATCGACAGCGTCTTCTCCGATGTCGAGGACCTGGCCGCGCTGGAGGAGAACGCGGCCGCGTCACGCCGCCTCGGTTTCGAGGGGATGGGCTGCATTCATCCGCGACAGATCCGCGTCATTCACGCGGCCTTCGCGCCGAGCGCCGCCGAGCTGGCCCGCGCCCGCGAGATCGTGGCCGCCTTCGAAGCGGCCGAAGCCCAGGGCCTCGGCGTCGTCGCGCTCGGCAGCAAGATGATCGACCCGCCGGTGGTCAAGCGCGCGCTGCGCCTCGTCCAGGCGGCTGAAGCGCGCGCGGCCTCAGCAGCGGAGCGAACCGCGTGAAAGCGCCACCGACGACCTGCAACGCGGCCGAACGAACCGTCCCGACCGAAATCAACGGCCAGCCCGCCACGCCCTTCCAGGGGGTCGGTCAGTTCCGCCCGACGGGCCGCAAGGCCGCCCCGCCGATCCGAACGTGCAGTGACTACCCGGCTGACGGTGACAAGCGCGCCCCGGACCTCATCACGGCCCTCCGCCGGGCCGGCTTGCGCGACGGCATGACGATCTCGACACACCATCACCTGCGGGACGGCGACTTCGTGGCCAACGCCGTCTTCGCTGCCGCCGCCGAGCTCACCGTTCGAGACCTGCGTTGGTTTCCGAGCGCGGCCTTTCCCTGTCACGCCCCGCTCATCGAGCAGCTCGATCGCGGCGTCATCCATCACATCGAGGGCAGCCTCAACGGACCGCTGGGCGATTACTGCACTGACGGCCGGATGCGCGGGATGGGCGTCCTGCGGTCGCACGGCGGACGCTGGCAGGCGGTCCAGGACGGTGAAGTGCACATCGATGTCGCGGTGCTCGCAGCCCCGACGGCGGATGCTTTCGGCAATGCGAACGGGCTGAACGGCCCGTCGGCGTGCGGTCTACTCGGGTTCGGCCTGGTCGATGCCATGTACGCGGATCACGTGATCGTGGTGACCGACCACCTCGTTCCGTTTCCCTGTCTGCCATGGCAGATCCAGGGCAACCACGTCGACCAGGTCGTGGTGGTCGATCGGATCGGCGACCCCGCGAAGATCGTGTCCGGCACCACGGTCATCACGAAAAGCCCGGACCGGCAGCTCATCGCGGAGCGGGCGGCCGACTTTGTCGCCGAGACGGGCATCATGCGCGACGGCTTTTCGTTCCAGGCCGGCGCCGGCGGTACGTCGCTCGCCTTTGCACAGCACGTATGCGACCGCATGCGGCCGGCCGGCGTCCGAGCTCGTTTCGTGCGCGGCGGCAGTAACCGGTACTTGGCGGAGATGCTGGCTCAGGGGCTGACCGACGCGATTCTCGACGGGCAGACGTTTGACCTCGCCGGCGTGGCCTCGATGCGCGACGACCCGGCGCACCAGGACACCAGCCCCTTCACGAGCTACAACTGGCACGGCAAGGGCAACTTCGCGTCAATGCTCGACGTGGTCGTGCTCGGCGCGACCGAGGTCGACCTCGATTTCAATGCCAACGTTGTCACCCATTCGGACGGCCGCCTCCTGCACGGGCTGGGCGGGTGGCAGAACTGCCTGGCGGCACGCTGCACGCTGCTGCTGGTGCCGGCTGTCCGCGACCGCATCCCGGTGATCGTCGATCGCGTGACGACGCTCTGCGGCCCCGGCGAACTGATCGATGTCGTCGTCACCGAGCGCGGCATCGCCGTCAACCCCCGCCGCACCGACTTGCTCGACCGCCTCGTCGGCACGTCGCTCCCGCTTCGCTCTTTGGCCGAGATCAAGGACGCAGTTGATACGATGTGCGGCGGCCCACCCGCCAAGCCCCCGCTTTCCGACGACATCGTCGCCGCCATCAAATGGGTCGATGGCACCGTCATCGACTGCGTCCGCCGCCCCGTCCTCCGCTAACGCTGCGCCGACGCGCTGACGCCGAGCTCATAGACAGCCCCGACTTGTCGACTAGGTGATATTACCTATTTACGTGGCCTCCGTAACCGGTCTTACTGTGGGTCTTGGGGGTGAAATTGCCGCTTATCTTCACAACGCCATGGGGAAGAGGAAAGCAAATGACCAATCGGCCTTTGCTGACGTACGTTCGGTTTGCGGCCGTCGTTTCTTGTGCGGCCTGGGCCTGGGCGCAGCCAACCGAGACCGCGACCTGGACCGGGACAAGCGACCAGAACAACGACCTCTGGTCGCAGGAAGCGGGCGCGGGCGAGACCAGCAACTGGTCGACCGACTTCTTCCCGGACAACGGGCGGGGCGGCAACCTTTATGGAGTGATCATCGGGAGTCCGTCGCCGACCGATCTGAGCGCGGTCAACGTGACGATCCAGACGTTGACCCTGCAATCCGACGGGGTGCTGAACCTGCTGAGCGGCCGCTCCCTGACGATCGCGAACGGCGCGATCACGAACGACGGCACGATCAACATCAACGACGTGGGCGGCGGCATCACGCGCCTCCAGATTTCCGCCAACACGCTGCTCGACGGCAGTGGCCAGATCGTGTTCGCGTCGAACGACGACAACTACATCGAGTCGCTGGGCGGCGCGGTGCTCACGATCGGCAATCAGCAGACCCTCACGACCACCTCGCAAACGTTGCTGGCCAACAGCATCCTGCGCGCCGCGACCGTGAACAATGGCGTCATCCAGGCGGATGTCGGTGGCCTGACGCTCGATACCGAGGACAAGACCAATAACAACCTGCTGCAGGCGCTGAACGGCGGAACACTCGAGATCAGGTCGATCCAGGTGGACAACACCAACGGCGTGATCACCGCCGGTGCAGGCAGCACGGTCGAGCTGAACCAGGCGACGATCGTGGGCGGCAACCTCACCGGCAGCGGCAACTTCGAGCTGAGCACGCTCGACGCGCGGCTGGATGGCTCCGTGAATCCGGTCACGATCGGGCCCGGAGCGAACATCAACGTCCGCACTTCTGAGCGGCTGGCGGTGATGGGGACGCTGATCAACAACGGGACTGTGACGCTGAACGACGTCGGCGGCGCGGTCGCGGAGCTGACCATCGACGGTGATGTCGCGCTGAACGGCAGCGGCCAGGTGATCTTCCAGTCCAACGACGACAACTTCATCAACTCGGTGGCGGCGGCCGACACGCTCACCATCGGCGCCGACCAGGAGCTGACCACCAGCGCCGCCGCGATCGCGGGCAACAGCAACAGCCGGGTGCTCGCGCGCACGGTGAACAATGGGACGATCACGGCCGACACGGGCGGGCTACAGCTCGACACGCACGAGAAGACCAACAACAACGTCATGCAGGCCATCAACGGGGGGACGCTCCGGGTCGCTGGAACGACGATCGACAATACCAACGGCGTGATTACGGCCGGCGCGGGGAGCACGGTCGAGCTTGATCAGGCGACGATCGTGGGCGGCGAGCTGAACGGCAGCGGCAACTTCGAGCTCGACACGCTGGACGCGCGGCTGGACGGGTCAGCGAACCCGGTGACGATTGCGGCCGGGGCGAACATCAACGTCGGCACTTCTGAGCGTCTGGCGGTGAGGGGGACACTGACCAACAACGGCACGGTGACGCTGGACGACGTCGGCGCCGCGGCCGCGGAGCTGACCATTGAGGGCAACGTCGCGCTGAACGGCAGCGGCCAGGTGATCTTCCAGTCCGACGACGACAACTTCATCAACGCGGTGGCGGCCGCCGACACGCTCACCATCGGCGCCGACCAGGAGCTGATCACCAGCGCCAACGCGATCGCCGGCAACAGCAACAGCCGGATCATTGCCCAGACGGTTAACGACGGTACGATCACCGCCAACACCGGCGGCCTGCAGCTCGACACGCATCCGAAGACCAACAACGGCACCTTCCGCGCCCTGGATGGCGGCAACCTGGTCGTTGACGATACCGCCGACCTGACGAACTACGATGCGGCGACCAACACGCTGACCGGCGGAAATTGGGAAGCGTTCGACGGAACGCTGGACCTCGACAGCCGGGAAATCCAGACCATCGCCGCCGACACCCGCGTCGCGCTCGCCGCGGCCGGTTCGATCACTGCCGTCACCGACCACCTCGAGACCGTCGCCGGCACGCTCGCCGTCCACGCGACCGCCCAGATCAACGTCACCGGTGGCCTCACCACGCCCGGTACCCTCGAGTTCGGCCTGACCGACGGTACCGTCGACGGCTTCGACGCCACCGGCATCGTCGTCGGCGACGTCGTCACCTTCGCCGGCGGCACGGTCGATATCGTCGATCTCGGCCTCACGCCGGGAACCTATACGCTGGTCACCTGGAACGGCGGCCGCGCCGACGGCGACACCGACCTGACGCTCGGCCTGACGCCCGCCAACGGCTGGATCTACACGCTCGAGACGATTCCCCTGAGCGAGCTGCGGGGTGTGGTCCAGCTCACCGTCGTGATCCCCGAGCCGGGCGCGCTGCTGCTGCTCGGCGTGCTGGCCCTCGGCCTCCGCCGCCGCTAAAGCACGCCGGACACCACCGGCGGTCCTATCGCAGCGAAACCGCGTGGAGCTGCCGTATCGCCCGATCGGCGATCAGCAGCTCCCGCTGCTTCCGGTCAACCACCAGGCCCGCCGGCTGCGCGACCGTCACGCCGCCAAGGTCTAGCGCGTCCGGCCGCAATGCCCCGTCCGCCCACCGGTAGGCAACCACCCTGCCCCCCGACCGCTCATCAGGTCCCGCACACGCCACGAACACCCGCTGGCCGGCACCAGTGACGGACACGGGCCGCTCGAGCGCCACCTCCGCCACCTTCTCGATGGCAGCGCCGTTGAGCCGCACGACGAACAATCGGCCGGCCTCCCGGTCGGCCACGACATACCGCTCCCCGTCCAGCGTCGCCACCTTCATCGGTGCCTGGAGTCCAAGCGCTCTTCCCCCCATCGCCACGACCTGTTCAAACCGTGGATCCAGCACCTGGACGCGCCCGTTGCCGGTATCACAGACCCACAGCCGCCCGGCCGCATCGAGCGTCACGCCGGTGGGATCCTCGAACTGCAGCGCACCGTCACCGAACGAGCCGACCTGGGCCTCGGGAAACCCGTCGGCGTCAAGGATCCGCAGCGGGGCCCGCTCTCGCGCGCTGACGATCAGCCGGCCGTCCTCCGTGCGGGCAATATCACCACCCCCGCGGAGACCCAGGTGAAACGTGCCGAAGATGCCGATGGTGCTGCCGTCAGACTGGTACATCACCGGCTGGGTAAAGCCCAGGTCGCGAACAATCCGGCGCCCGCGATCATCGAGACAGATGCCGCTGGGCTGCCGCAGCAACACGACGCGCTGCTCCTCGGTAAACGCGGTCCGCGCGCCCCGTGCGAGCTGCGCGACGACGCTGTAGCGGCCAGTGCGCGGCACAACATAGCTCGGCTCGGTCAACCCTTCGCCGTCGGGCGCGACCTCCCAGCGCGG
>CAZCKC010000085.1:0-12684 GCA_964499235.1 uncultured Planctomycetales bacterium
GCCGCTGCTTACCCGCTGTTCATTTCGGCCGACGAGCGTGACACGCGTGGACGCCGCTGGTGATTGCGACGACCGTCCTCTTCGAGGTCGTCGGCCCGCTCCTCGCGCAGTGGCAACTCCGCCAGGCCGACGAGTGGTCACCCGCGGCCACGCCGTGATCCCACCCCGCATGGCGGCCACGCGCGCCCTTTACCCCGGCCCAGCACCGGCAGCGGCGCCGGTCCATCCGTCCGGAGGCACGATTACAGCCCAGTCAGGACGATCTCATGGGGTATTCAGAGCCGGTGGACATGCTTTCGTGGAGATGCGAGCCAAGGAAGCGCGGACGTCCGACGGCTGTCAACTGGCCAAACGTTCAGTCACTTTATGCCCTGAGGGCGCGAGGGAATCGGATGCAATCGATACAACACCGCCTCGACACGCTGCACCACCGGACGCTGGCCGCGCGCCAGCAAGGCGTCTTCCCGCCCGGCCTGCGCCGCCTGCGGCGCCAGCTCAGCCTGATCCGGGCCGAGCACGACGCGATCCAGCAGATCCTCGACGAGATCACGCCGGGTGCGACCACCGAGCGCGGCCGCGACGCGATTGAGGCCGAGTTTGACGCCGCGCTGACGCGCCTCGAAGCCTCGTTCGATCGCGCGGTCCGGCGCGCCCAGCGGCGGACCGGCCAGTTCCACGCCCCCGACATGACGCCTCGCGGGGGAGTCGGCGCCCCTTATCCGCCCCGCGCGCCCCGCGCGGACCTGCTTTCAACCACCGGCCCGCCCGGGCGTTGACGCGCCGCTGGCGGAACCGTTGGCAAGGAGTTCCCTTTGTTACGAAGTCTCGCCGACCTGAAGAACTACAGCCTTGCGGCAATCGACGGCACCGTGGGCACCGTGCACGACCTGTTGTTTGATGACCAGGCGTGGAAAGTCCGCTACTTCGTGGTTGACACCGGCACCTGGTTGCCCGGCCGGAAGGTGCTGATCTCGCCCACGGTGGCTCGCCGGACGGCGTGGCAGTCGCGGCACATTCGCGTCACGCTGACCCGCGACCAGGTGCGCGAGTCCCCGGTAATCGACAGCGACCCGCCCGTTTCGCGACAACAGGAACACGAGCTGATCGATTACTACGCCTGGCCGGCCTACTGGGACGTTACCGCGCCCCTCCCGCCGGTACCCGGCGAAAGCGACGGCCATGAGTCGTCACCCGAACGCGAGCACGACGAGCCGCAGCTCCGCAGCCTGCGCGAGGTCACCGGCTACGGCGTCTGGTCGGACGGCGATCACATCGGCCACGTGCAGGACTTTCTGGCCCGTGGCCACAACTGGATCATCCGCTACCTCGTCGTCGACACCCGCAAGTGGCTGCCGGGCAAGCGGGTCCTGCTCTCCCCGCACTGGGTCACCGCGGTGGACTGGGCCGCAGCGCAACTACACATGGCCGTCACGCAGGACCAGATCGAGATGTCGCAGGGCTACGCCCCCGACGCCCCCGTGGACCGCGAGCGCGAGCAACAGGTCCACGCCGACTTCAACCGCCCCATCTATTGGGGCCCTGACACCGAAGCACCCTGAGACCCCCACCGCTGAGCGACCGGGCGACCAGTGCCGCCGGGGGCCGCGATTCGATACCCACCGCCCGGGGAGGTCCCATCATGGCCGAACGCATGCGCGCCTTTGTCATGCGGCAGACCGGCGAAACCGGGCTGACCGAGAAACCCATCCCGACCGCCGGCCCGAACGGCGCCGTCGTCAAGACCCGCCGGGCCCTCGTCTGCACGTCAGACGTGCACACGGTCAAGGGCGCCATCGGCGAGAAGACCGACCTGACGCTCGGCCACGAGGCCGTCGGCACGATCCACGCCCTCGGCGACGCGGTCACCGGCTTCACCGTCGGCCAGCGCGTCGCGGTCAATGCGATCACGCCCTGCTATCAATGCGACAACTGCCAGCGCGGCTTCACCTCGCAGTGCCAGGGCCTGCTCGGCGGCTGGAAGTTCGCCAACAGCAAGGATGGCGTCTTCGCCGAGTACTTCCACGTCAACCAAGCGAATGCCAACCTCACCGCAATCCCCGACGCCGTCGACGACGACCGCGCGGTCCACACCTGCGACATGATGTCTACCGGCTTCATGGGCGCCGAGCACGCCGCGATCCCGATCGGCGGCACCGTCGCGATCTTCGCCCAGGGACCCGTCGGCCTGATGGCCACCGCCGGCGCGCGGCTCCTCGGCGCCGGCCTGATCATCGCCGTCGAGAGCGTCCCCAACCGTCAGGCGCTCGCCCGCCACTACGGCGCCGACGTCGTCATCGACTACACGCAGACCGACGTCGTGCCGGAGATCATGCGCCTGACCAACGACGCCGGCGTCGACAGCGCGATCGAGGCCCTCGGCGCCCAGGAAACCTTCGCGGCCGCCGTCCACGCCACCCGCGCCGGCGGGACCGTCTCCGTCGCCGGCTATTTCGGCGAAGGCGACTACGTCAAGATCCCCCGCATGGCCTGGGGCGTCGGCATGAGCGACAAGACGATCCGCACCGGCCTCTGCCCCGGCGGTCGCGAGCGGATGACCCGGCTCCTCCGGCTGATCGAGAACGGCCGCATCGACCCGGCCCCCCTCACGACTCATAAGTTCACGTTCGACGAGATCGAGACCGCTTTCCGCATCATGGAGACCAAGGAGGACAACGTCATCAAGCCGCTGGTCCTGTTTGATTAGCGCCGGCGGCGGCAAGCCCGCCGCGGAACGGCGCCGCGTGCCGCCGAGAGGGTTTTCTGCTACGCTCCAGGTTAACCGCGTCGCGTGGGCGTCACGCGCCGGCTTCCCGGTCGGCGTGGACTGCCGGTATGAGCTCCTCTCCCTGGCGCAGCCTCATGAACCAGCCCCCCGCACCCCGCCCCGCGCAGCGGGCCGCGCTGCTCGGCGGCGGGCCCGCACGCAACCTGGCGGAAGCGGCCCTCGCCGCGGCGAACCTCCAGGTCGTCGCGTGCAGCGACCTGGACGACCTGCGGGTCGCCATCGGCCGCGGGGTCGAAGTCGTGCTCGCGACGGCCGCGGCGCTAGCCGACGACCGCCAGGGACAACTCGCCAACACGCTGCAACAGCAGGCCGCTTGGTCGGACCTGCCGGTACTGGTGCTGGCCGATGCGCCGGCCGCCGACACGCTGGCCCGCGGCACGCTCGCCGATCGCGGCAACATGCTGTTGCTACAGGGGCCAACCAGCGCCCGCACGCTCGCCAGCGCCATCCGTTTCGCCCTGCGCGGACGCGATCGGCAGGTCACACAGCAGCAGGAAGAAGCCCAGCACATCGCGACCGAGCACTCGCTGGAGACCGCGGCCGCCCGGCTCGAAGACCGCGTTCATCTCCAAGCCGAAATGCTCCGCCTGATGCGCGACATCGCGACCGCCGCCAACTTCGCCGAGTCCGTCGACGAGGCCCTCGCCTTCGCCCTGCAGCGCATCTGCCGGTTCAACGGCTGGATCCTCGGCCACGCCTACCTCAGCGATCCGAACGACCCGCACCGGCTGTTTCTCGGCGAAGCCTACTTCGCCGAGCCGACCGCCCGTTGGGCGGCGTTCCATGATGCAATCTGTGAAGTCGGTGTACGGCCGGGCGACGGGCTGGTCGGGCGTGTCCTGGCCACCGGCCAGCCGGAATGGACCCGCAACCTCGATCGCCTCTGGCATCCCGAGCTGGCGCACTTGGCCGCCGAGCACGGCGTCACGATGGTCTGCGCCTTTCCGGTCATGGCCGGCAACGAGGCCGCCGGCGTGCTCGAGTTCTTCTCGGTGACGGCCCAGAACCCATCCGGTGCCATGCTCGACGCGATGGTCAGCGTCGGCACGCAACTGGGCCGCGTCATCGAGCGTGAGCGCGCCGAGCAGGCCCAGCGCGAGTGGCTCCAGCTCGTCGAGCAGATCAGCAACACCGCGCCGATGATGATCTGGGTGTTTGACCGATCGCTCGATCGCCCGCTCTACGTGAACGACCGCCTCGGGCGGTTCCTGGGCCAGACCGCCAACGACCTGCTAGCCGCCAGCGGCAACCCCATCGCGGCCGCGGTCCACCCGGAGGACCAACCGGAGCTGCCGCGGGTCGCCGCGTCGTTGCGCGACGCCGAAGACGACCCCCCCGATCCCTGGCAGGCCCGCGTGCGCGACGCCAACGGCGACTGGCATTGGCTCCGCACCTGGAGTGTTGTCTTCGCCCGCGATGGCGACGGCCAGCCGACCCAAGTCCTCAGCATCGCCCTCGACGTCACCAAGGAGGTCGCGATCGAGGAGCGCCTCCGCCAGGCCGAACGCCTGACCTCCATCGGGACGCTGGCGGCCGGCATCGCGCACGAGATCAACAATCCGCTCGCCTCGGTCCTGATGACCGCCCAACTCCTGCGACGCCGCGTAAAGGATTCCAAGGACGACGCCCTGCTGCTGAACCTGATCGAGGATGCCAAGCGTTGTGGCCGCATCGTCCGCAGCGTCCAGAAGTTCGCTCGCCAGGATCCGAGCGAGCGGGCCCCGCTCGACCTCAACGTCGTCATCCGCTCGGCGACGGAGCTGAGCCGGGCCCACGTCCGCCACGCCGGCGTCGACCTGCAGCTTACGCTCGCGGAAGACCTGCCGCCGGTGATCGGCGACCCGACCGAACTCGAACAGGTGGTGCTCAACCTCATCGCCAACGCGGCGCATGCCAGCGCGGCGGGCCAGGCCATCCAGGTCGGGACGGCCGCCGGCCGCGACGGCGTCGTGCTGACGGTCTCCGACTCCGGCTGTGGCATGCCGCCCGACGTGCAGCGGCACGCCTTCGATCCCTTTTTCACCACCCGGATGCACGAGGGTGGCACGGGGCTCGGGCTGAGCGTCGTCCACGGAATCGTGGAAGACCTCCAAGGCCGAATCGACCTCGACAGCGAAGTCGGCCGGGGTACCATATTCACGATCACGTTGCCGACTGCGTCGGCGTAGCCGAGAACTTTGCGCACCCTGACATGAAGCCTGAACCGACCGTCTACATCGTCGATGACGACCCGTCGCTACGCCGGGTACTGTGCGCGCTCTTTGAGTTCGAGCAGGTGCCCGTGAAGGCCTATGACTCGGTGTCGGCGTTCCTCCAGAACTACACGCCGCCGCGCCCCGGCTGCCTGGTGCTCGATGTCCGCATGCCCCGGACCAGCGGGCTGGAGCTTCAAGACCAGCTCGCCGAGCGCGGCATCAACCTGCCGGTCATCATCATGACCGCCTACGCCGACGTCGCGATGTCGGTCCGGGCGATGAAGGCCGGCGCGGTCGACTTTCTCCAGAAGCCCTTCGGCGACCAGGAGCTGCTCGAGGCCGTCCACCGCGCGCTCGCGTCCGACCGCAACGCGCGGCGGGAATCCGGCGACGTCAGCACCCTGCGCCGCCGCTATCAGCAGCTCACTTCCCGCGAGCGGCAGGTCCTCGAGCAGGTCGTCGCCGGCAAAACCAACGGCGAGATCGCCGCCGCCTGGGGCATCAGCGAGAAGACCATCAAGGTCCACCGCGGCCGCGTGATGGAAAAAATGGACGCAAATTCATTCGCCCAACTCGTCCTCATCGCCCAGAAAATCGGGATTTCTACGACCAAGGTCCTATCGCGGTAACCCACTCGTCCAATTGCCGCTGGTTCACCTTCCCGGACAATGCACCCGGAGCAGTCGAACTGTTCACCACAACTCTCGACGGGAAGCGAACGATGAAATTCCTCATCATCGAAGACAACGAACGCCTGGCCGACCTCATCCAGCAGAGCCTCGAAGAGCAGGGTTACCCCAGCGATATCACGACCTCCGGCCGCGAGGGCGAAGAGCTCGCGCTGCGGAACGGCTACGACGTCATCGTCCTCGACCTGATGCTGCCGGATGCCGATGGCCTCCAGGTCTGCCGCAACATCCGCCGCCGCGGTGTCACGACGCCGGTCCTCATGCTGACCGCGCTGTCGGCAACGACGGACAAGGTCGCCGGCCTCGACGCCGGTGCCGACGACTACCTCGCCAAGCCGTTCGACTTCGACGAGTTCCTCGCCCGCAGCCGGGCGCTGCTGCGCCGCGCGCAGTCGAGCGAGGGCCGCTACCTCCGCTTCGGCGACATCGAGATGGACCTCGTCGGCCGCAAGGTCACCCGCGGCGGCCAGATGGTCGAGTTGACAACCAAGGAATTCGCACTGCTCGAGTACTTCCTGCGGAACCCGGAGCGGGTGCTCACGCGGACCAACATCGGCGAGCGGGTCTGGGATCTGCTCTTCCACGACGGCAGCAACGTGATCGAGGTCTACGTCTCGCGGCTGCGCAACAAGATCGACCACCCGTTCGAGGTGCCGCTGATCCATACCGTCGTCGGCACCGGCTACGTGCTGAGCACCGAGCGGAACCTGACCCCGACGGCCTGATCGCCCCCCGACCCGCCGCGGAGACGCCGCTGCCATGAGCACTGTTGTCACGCTGACGATGAATCCCGCCGTCGACAAGTCCGCGGTCACCTCGGATGTCGTCGCTGAGCACAAGCTGCGCTGCCACACGCCGCGCCGCGAGCCAGGCGGCGGCGGGATCAACGTCGCCCGGGCCCTCCAGACGCTCGGCACCCGGGCGACCGCCATCTTTCCCGCCGGCGGCCCCACCGGCGACATGCTGACGCGCGTCCTTGCCGACGAGGCCGTGCCCCACAAGCACGTACCCACCGCCGCCTGGACCCGCGAGAACCTCACGATCTTCGAGGAGTCCACCGATCAGCAGTACCGCTTCGGCATGCCCGGACCCGAGCTGCAGGCCGCCGAGTGGCAAGCCTGCCTCGACCACCTCGCGCGGATCGACTCGCCCGCCTACCTCGTCGCCAGCGGCAGCCTCCCGCCATCCGTTCCCAGCGATTTCTACGCCCGCGTCAGCCGCCTCGCCCGCGAGCGCGGTGCGCGCCTGCTGCTGGACACCAGCGGGGAGCCGCTCCGGGCGGCCGCGGCCGAGGGGGTCTACCTCCTCAAGCCCAACGCCCGCGAGTTCGCGCAGCTCACCGAGGAGCCCTTCGAATCCGAACAGCAACAGGAAACCCTCGCCCGCCAACTGGTCGCCCGCGGCGCCTGCGAGATCCTCGTGCTCTCGCTCGGGGCGGCCGGCATCCTCCTCGCCACCGCTGACGGCATCCGCCGCCTGCGCTCGCCCGCCGTCCCCATCCGCAGCAAGGTCGGCGCCGGCGACAGCATGATGGCCGGCCTGACCCACGGACTCGTCCAAGGGCAGGACCTGCTCGCCGTCGCGCGGCTCGGCGTCGCGGCCGGCGCGGCCGCCGTCATGACCCCCGGCACCGAGCTCTGCCGCCGCGAAGACGTCGAGCAGCTCACCGCCCGGCTCGCCGCCGCGAAAGACGCCTGAACCACCGCTTCGCTTACTTATTCCCCAGTGCTAGAGAGGGCCGTGCCCGCGGCGGCGGCGCGACCGCGCCAGAGCTGCCACTCCGTCGCCAGCTGGCGCAGCGAGCGGGTCCAGGCGTTGTCCTCTACGTCGCGGCGTTTCACGCCCTGCGTGCGGAGCCGCTCATACAGGTCCAGCACGCGCTCGGCGCAGCGGCCGCTGGTATAGTGCGCGCTCGTCTCCCGAGCCGCGTTTTGCAGCGCTTCGCGCCCCTCGGTGGACTGGTCCGCGAGTTGCAGCAACGCGTCGCGGAATGCCTCGACCTGTTCGGTTTGGAGCAGCCGCCCGTTCTCCCCGTCGCGCACGATCTCACGCGCCCCGGGGGCGTCGAGCGCGACCACGGGCCGACCCGCCGCCATCGCTTCCGCCAGCACCAGCCCCTGCGTCTCGCTCTTGGATGCGAAGACGAACGCGTCGAGGGCGTGATAGGCGTCAACCAGCGCCTCGCCCTTGAGAATCCCCGGAAGGTGGAGCCGGTCGGACAGGCCGGCTTCGTCGAAAATCCGCTGGATCTCGGGCACCACCTCCCCGTTCCCGACGATCACCGCCTGCGCGTTCTCGCGGGCCTGGCATAATGCAACCAGCGCCCGCGCAGCGAAGCCGAGGTTCTTCTCGGGGCCGAGCCGACCGATGTACCCGGCCACGAACGCGTCTTCCGGCAAGCCGAGCTGCGCCCGCCCGGTCTGCCGGTCGCCGTGCTGAAAACGCTCCGCGTCGATCCCGGTCGGGATCGCTGCAATCGGCGTCTCGACGCCCCGTTCCCGCAAAATCGCCGCGATGCTCTCGCACGGCGCGATCACGTGGTCGCACAGGTTGCAGTACTCCACCGCCATCCGCTTGACAAACCGCTGCATCGCCGGTGAGTCGGCCGGCGCGTAGTGCAGGTAGTGCTCCCACATCGTGTGGTAGGTGAAGACCAGCGGGCAGTCGCGCTTCGTCGCCGCCCGGACCGCCGCCGAGCCGAGCAGGAACGGATGGTGCGAGTGGATCAGCTCCGGCCCAAACGCATCCAGCGCTTCAGTGAGAAAGCCGGGCACCGGGACGGCCACGGAGAAGTCCGTCCCGTTGAAGTTCTGAATCGCCGGCACCTGCACGACGTCGTCGGGATGCGGCGGCGGCTCTTCCAGCGACGGCGTGACCACCAGCACCCGGTGCCCCCGCTGCTCGAACTCCGCCTTGAACGTCGCGATCGACTTCTGGATGCCGCCGACCAGGGGCAGGTACAAGTTGGTGAACATCGCAATCTTCATCGCGTCCCCTCTTAACCGCTCAAGCCAGGACCGCGTCGCGTCCCAAGGACACCGACCGTTCGTCCGCGCTCACCGACCGCCGCGCGCCACCGACCGCCACCACGATCTCGGGCTGCCCGTCCCGCCACGCGGCCGACCAGCTGACCTCGATCGTGTTCTCCCCCGGCCGGATCTCCACCGCCACCGGCCCGTGCGGCGTCGCCGTCGTCCCGAAGGTCAGCGGCTTGTCCGCCGCCAGCCAGTCAGCCGGAACCCCGCCGCCGATGACCAGCGTCTCGCCCTCCTCGCGCACGAACCAGTTCCGCATCATCAACACCCACTCGGCCGCGGCCCAGATATGCTGGCCGTCGCCCATGCACCCGCCCCGCGTGTTGGGGTGGATCGCCTCCGGCCAGTTCCCGGTCGGCGAGGCCAAGTCCGCCAGCGCCCGGACTAGCCGCTCCTGCCGCGGATCCCCCTGCCGCAACAGCACCTCCGCCAGATGCAAAGTGAGATACGCATTGATCCCCGAGTGGATCACGTCCTGGAAGAACCCGTCGTGCACCGTGCAGTGCTCGAGCAGGAACTGAGCCGTCGCCACCATCCGCGGATCGTCCGGCGCCCAGATTTGGGCCGGATAGCTCGCGGCCAGCGAACCGATCGCCCCGGCGTCCATCCGCCGATAGGGCGACGCCGGCACGCCGGCCCGCCCCCGCTCGCCCGCCGTCCGCTCGAGACTGCGGTCGATCGCGCCCGACAGCGAGTCCGCCTCCTCCTGGCACCACCGTCCTTCCGCCTCGTCGCCGCTTTCGCGGAACAGCCGCGCCGCCGCCCGCAGCCCGGCCACCGACCAGAAATCGTCCCAATAGAAGTAGTCGTTCGGCCCCAGGTGCTCGGCGCTGAACCCGGCCGGCAACAGCCCGGCGTGCGGTGCCTGCCCGTCGTCCGCGAGCCGCTTGCGGTGGATCCAGTGCGCGCCCTTGCGGACCGCGCGCACGAACGCGTCGTCCAGCGGCTGGCCGGTGAGCCGCCGATAGCGGTCGAGCATGTAGATCGCCTGCCCGTTCGCGTCCCACTCGCCCTCCTGCGACCGGAAAAAGCCGTTGGGCTGCTGCCGCTGTGGATAGTGCGCGAGCACCCGCGCGGTCCGCTCCGTCAGTCCCACCGTCATCATCGCGTTCAGGATGAAGGCCGCGTCGCGGAACCAGAACCGCTTCGACGTGTACGGCCCCGGGTAAACCTCGTCCGGCGAGAACAGCACCAGGTTCCGCAGCGCGTTGCGGAACAGCCCGTTGAAACGCTCGTCCGGCACCTCCAGCGTGCAGGTCTCCGCCAGCGCGTCCGCCCACCGGCCCCGCGAATCCGTCACCTCCGGCCGCAGGCGGCGTCGCTTCGGCATGCCGGGCTCCGGGTGGGCGTGCGGCCCCGTCAGCGGCACCGCGACCGCGACCTTGGCCGGCCCTGCGGCGAGCGGATACAGCGCCGCCCCGGTGGCCATCCCGACGTCGCATTGCACGGTGTCGCGGACCGCGCCGCCCGGCAGGTAGCGAAACACGTCACCCCGTCGATAATTCGACAGGCTGACCTGCTCCGGCCGCGGATCGAGCTGTACTTCCGACTCGTCGTTGACATGCAGCGTCAGCCCCCCGTTGACCGGCTCGGCGGCGATGTGGTGGACGAAGCTGACGCCCTCCGGGTTCGTCGGCCGCACCGCCACCGCGAGCCAGGCCGGCCGGTCGGCCTGCGCCTCGACCGCGAGCCGGCAGATCGGCACGCCGTCGCGGATCGCCACGTCGGCATGGCTGCGCAGCTTCAGCCCGTCCTGCTGAGCCTGCGTCGTGACCGCCAGGTCGTCACCTGGCGCCATCGCCTGCTCCGCGTCGGTGCTGCGCGACGGCAACAGCGGTTCGCCCTCCGCCGGGATGATCCACGTGTCGAGCGACCAGCCGTCGAACAGCGGCGTCACCAGCCCGCGCGGATCCACCAGCGGCATCTGCGCGCAGTCGGGCTGCCCCAGCGCCGTCCAGTTGCGGTGCGTCAGATTCACGTGCGTGACCGAGAACGCCCGCGGCACGAACGAATCGCACAGCGGGTTGAACTGGCGCTCGACCCAGTAAGGCCACACCCAGTCGAGGTTGTGCTGGATCGCGCGCGTGTTGATCAGCCCGCGGGCCTGGAGGATCACGCCCGCCCGCATCAGCTCGACCGGCTCGGTCACCTCCGACGGCTGCGCGAACTGGTGCAGCTTCGAAAGCACCCACACCGGGTCGATGAACCCCTTCGAGCGCGCCACCCGCGAGATCACGAACCGCCACGGCAGCCACCTCAGCCAAGTCATCACACCTTCCTGTCAGCTTGAAAGCAATCGTCCTGCCGCGCCCGCCGCAGCCGCCTGCCAAGCGCGGTGCTCTGCCCCCGACCACCCGTCAGTCGCGGTACACCGCGGCGATCGAGGTAGCCGCCGGCAAACTCGGCTGCTCGACTGCGAACGCGTCGCCGCCGTGCTGGAGCGTGTCGCTCACCGCGCGGTTAACGAGCTCCTCGGCCAGCTGGTTATCCGACGTCGTCGGCGTGATCGATGCGTCGGTCGGGTCCAGCTGCCCCCAGTGATCGTCGTTGACGTCGACGAACACCATCGCGACCCGCCCCTCGAAGGCCGCCCGCACCGTCGCCGGCAGCTCGGTCGTGGCGCGCTGCTTCGCCAGCGCCTCGTGCAAGGTCTCCAGCGCAGCCGCCCGCGCCGTTTGCGATCGCGGCGCCACGATCGCCCACGCCTGCCGATGCAGCGTCTGCTCGTGCGCCTGCCGCGGATCGCCCGGGATCGTCTCTTCACAGAGATTCGCGTAATGGTTCACCTGCCGGTAGATGCCCGGCACCGGCTCGGCCGCCGCCAGCACCAGCGGCACGTCCTGGTGCACGAAGTGGTCGACGATCGCGTTGTCGACCATCTGGCAGAACCGCCAGATCCGCTCCTTCGTCTCCTCCTGGCCGAGCGCCTGGCCGTGAAAGACCGCCGGCCGCTCGGACCCGGCGACAGCGCCCGTGTGCAACTGCAGCGGATTCTCCGGATCGTCGTCGTTCAGCGCCTGCTCGAGGCTCTCCGGCAAGCCGGGCACGTCGAGCTCGGTCAGCGTCGCGCGATTCCCGCTGTAGACGCGGACGCGATTCTGGGACAGCGCCAGCAGCCGGAACGGCTGCTCCCCGTTCGCGAGGGGCAACAGCGGCTTGACCTGGAAGCGGTCCCCGACCACAACCTGCGCCGGCAAGCGCGTCGGCAACACCAACACCTCGAACAAGTCCGGCGAGCGAAAAACCACCACCGTGTCGGCGGCGCTGTCCTGCGGAATGTCGATCGCCCGGATCGGCTCGAGTAGCGTGTCGACCTCTCCGGCCGCCCGCCCCCGTTCCGCGAGCAACCCCTCGGCCTGCTTGAGCTGGTTCTTGAGGTGAATCCGCCCGTGCTCTCGTTCAACCCCCTCGTCGTCGAGCGGAATAAAGAGCGAGACGCATGGCCCGGTCCCGCCGGCCCGTACGAGCTGCCGCAGCGTCTCCCGGTTCACTTCTGATTTCATTTGACATCCTCGTTGACCACCTCGCCGTGTCCTTTCGATCGCACGCATGATGACCGATCCCACTGACAGGTGGGTAACGCTGGACTAACGGCACTGTAATTTCGATTTCAAATGCACTTCAGGGCCGCCAGTCACGATTCCGGGTGGTCAGCAGACGCCCGCGCACACTGGCCTGCGGCGCCCCTCGTACCAGTTCGATCTAGTGGAAGGATCGAACCGACTCGAACTTCCCGCGGTTCAAGGAGACCCTGATGTTGCAGCCGATTACCTGCTGTTAAAATGCTGTCCAGCGCTGCCGGCCCGGCCTGCTGGCAGCTACCCTGATCGCCGTGCTGATCCCCGCGACCGCGGCGGCCGCCAAGATGGCGATGACCGACACCAACGTCCGCGACGCGGTTGAGGACCGTTTCTACCTCGATCAGGCCGTGCCGTTCGATCGGGTCGATACGACTGTCAACGACGGGATCGTCCGCCTCA
>CAZCKC010000085.1:12784-15811 GCA_964499235.1 uncultured Planctomycetales bacterium
GCGTCGACGACGGCGTCGCCACGCTCACCGGGACCGTGGAGGACTGGTCCGAGTACCGCGCGGCCACCGAAAACGCCATCGAGGGTGGCGTAGTCGCGGTCGACAATGATCTGCTGGTCACGATGCGCTAAGCGTCGCAGATCAGTGCTGACCGCTCACAGCGGGCCGCGCGGCCGACGCGCGGCCCGCGCGTTCGCGCCCGCCGCCGGTACTTTTTCGCCGCTGTATTGATCTAGATCAAGTCGCTTCACCAGCATCCGCGTAGATTGCAAAGGCTGGCCGGCACTGTGGACTGCAACGTCGTAGCCACACGCAGCACCCCAAGGAGCGGGCATGAGCGAGTCGACGCAACCGAGCACCGCCGACAACCCACCCCCGCCCTCGCCTGAGGAGCCGCAACCCAAGCTCCGCCGCACGCGCGAACGCTGGCTGGCCGTCGGCGCGGCCGGCGCGTTTGGCGTCCTCGGCGGGCTCGGGGCGTTCACCTTCGGCTACGGCGACGGCGCGGCCTACCTCACCAACGACCCCCAGGCCTGCGCCAACTGCCACATCATGCAAGGCCACTACGACTCCTGGCTCAACTCCAGCCACGAAAACGTCGCCACCTGCAACGACTGCCACCTGCCCCACGACCCCATCGGCAAGTGGGTGACCAAGGCCGACAACGGCTTCTTCCACTCGCTCGCCTTCACCACCGGCCACTTCCCCGAGCCGATCCGGATCAAGCCGCGCAACCGGCGGGTGACCCAGTCCGCCTGCCTCTACTGCCACAGCGAGTTCGTCGACAACCTCAAGCCGGCCGCCCCCGGCGGTGACATGCTCAACTGCATTCACTGCCATACCGACGTCGGACACGCTCAACACTAGGACACCTGACCATGCCCACAACCGGAACGCAGCCACCCCGCCCGTCGCGCCGTACTTCCCGCCCCGCCCGCGTGCTCATGCTCACGCTCGCGTTCGTGGCCGCCGGCGTCGCGACGCTGCTCGTGACCTACGTCCTGATCACCATGTTCCAGCGCAAACAGGAGGCCCGGAACCCCTTCGTCCGGGTCGTCGAGATCAGCGAGGTCTCCACCGATCCCGAGCCCTGGGGCCAGAACTGGCCGCATCAGTTCGACGGCTGGAAGTCCACCGCCGGCGACGCGTTCTACGGCGGCTCCAGCGCCATGCCCGCCAGCAAGCTCGAGCAAGACCCCTGGCTCAAACGCCTCTACGCCGGCTACGCCTTCAGCATCGACTACCGCGAAGCCCGCGGCCACGCCTACATGCTCTACGACCAGGGCGTCACCGAGCGCGTCACGCAGAAACCCCAGGCCGGCGCCTGTCTCCACTGCCACGCCTCCAACACCGTCGCCTACCGAATGGTCGGACTTGAGGCCGCCGGCCTGCCCGCCGACGAGGAAGCTCTCGCCGGCAGCTTCAACATGGACGCCGTCGTCCGCGGCTTCAAGGCGCTGAGCACCAAGCCCTATTTCGAGGTGCTCCAAATCATCAAGGCCGCCCCCGACGGGACGCCGCACGAAAACGAGCCGGTCTTCCCCCAGCCGCCCGCCGGCGGCTTCACCGGCAAGATCGCCGGCGACCCCGTGTCCGAAACCGAGCTCACCGTCGGCGAAGCCCACCCCGTCACCTGTATCGACTGCCACGACCCCGCCACGATGCAGATCCGCGTCACCCGCCCAGCCTTCATGCTCGGCATCGCCGCCCTGGCCGGAAGCGACGCCCCGGTCCCACACCTGCCCAGCATCGAGCGCTGGCGCCGCGGCAATCGCGCGCAACCCTACAACCCCAACACCGACGCCAGTCGCCAGGAGCTCCGCTCGTTCACTTGCGGCCAGTGCCACGTCGAGTACTACTGCGCCAACAAGATGACGCTGACCTACCCCTGGAACCAAGGCCTGCGAGCCGAAGACCTCGAACAGGTCTGGGACGAGATGACCTTTCCCGACGGCAGCGACTTCTACGACTACGAGCACGGCGAGACCGGGGCCAAGGTCTACAAGGTCCAGCACCCCGAGTTCGAGCTCTGGAGCCAGGGCGTGCACGCCCGCAGCGGCGTAAGCTGCGCCGACTGCCACATGCCCTACCAGCGCGAAGGCGCGATGAAGGTCAGCAACCACGACGTCACCAGCCCGCTGAACTACATCAACAGCGCCTGCCAGCACTGCCACAACGTGCCCGAGGCCGAGCTCCGCGACAAGGTCGACGTGATCCAGTCCAAGACCGTCGCCATGACCGAGCGAGCGGGCGGCGCCATGACCGCCATGCTCGACGCCATCCTCGAGGCCCAGGCGGCCGGCGTCAGCGACAGCCAGCTCAGCGAAGCCTACGACCTGCAGCGCAAGGCCATGTGGCGGCTGGACTACATCTCCAGCGAGAACTCCAAGGGCTTCCACGCCGACCAGGAAGCCATGCGCATCCTGGCCGAGTCGATCGACTACAGCCGCCAGGCCCAGGCGCTCGCCCTGCGGCTGCGGGCTCCCGACGCCCCCAGCACCGACGACCTCCCGACCGAAGGCGTCCAGGGCGTCACGCCAACCGAGGCTGCCCCGATCGATCCGGACAAACCGCCCGACAGCTAGCGCCGCACCCGCCGGCGTAGTCCGCCGGGCGCAGCCGCAGCGGGCCCGTGTTGACCCGCCGACCGGCCCTGGTTGTTCTTGGTCGCAACCGCTGAATCTCGCGTGAACGCCCGCTGAACCCCGCGTAATCGGCCGCCCGCTACCCCATGACCGCCTCGCTGCCTGAGATGACGTCCAGCAACTCCGACGTGATGTTGTTCTGCCGCTGCCGGTTGAAGCGCGTCTCCAGCTCGTCGAGCCGCTCTTCGACGTTCTTCTCCGCTGACTGCATCGCCCGCAGCCGCGTCGCGTTCTCCGCCGCCAGCGACTGCGCGAGCCCCGCGAACAACTCCACGAATAGGTACTGCTGCACCAGGTGCGACAGCGTGCGGTCCGGATCCCCGCCAATCATCGGCAGCGCCCGCGTCGGCCAGGCCCGTGCTTCCAGCCGCTCGAGCCACCC
>CAZCKC010000086.1:0-15809 GCA_964499235.1 uncultured Planctomycetales bacterium
CTCGAACCCCGAACCCGCTGATTAAGAGTCAGCTGCTCTGCCAGTTGAGCTAGCGAGGCGTTTGGCCGGTCGAACCGACCAGGAACCTTGTAGATTAACCGCTCCGCCGCCGCTTGCCAATTCGCCGCCCCCCCCTCAACGGATCTACCGGGAGCGGATCAGATCGCTGCGGAGCCGATGGTCGGCCGTAAACAGCCGCCGGTACACCGCCAGGTTCGCCAGCACGCAGCCTAGCGCCGTCGCGGCCGCAATCATGAACATGATCACGATCTGGTACTTCACCGCCTGCATCGGCGGCGCGCCCGCAATAATCTGCCCCGTCATCATGCCCGGCAGCGACACCAGCCCCACCACCGTCATGGTGTTCAAAATGGGCATCAGGCCGCGCCGGACCGCCTCGGCCACGTGATCGCGGGCGGCCTCCCAGCGCGTCGCCCCCAGGCTGAGATCCATCTCGACCAGCTCGCGCTGCGTACTCAGCCGATCGAGCAGCGTGTCGATGCCCAGCGAAATCCCGTTCAGACTGTTTCCCAGCACCATGCCCAGCAACGGGATGAAGTACTGGGCCTCGTGCCAGGCATCCGTGCGAAGGATGACCGTGGTCGCCACGAGCGTGCTCGCGAACGCGCTCACGGTCAGCGCCCCGTACGACCGCAGCAGCAGTCCCGGCATCACGCGGCTCGAACGCTGGATCGCCGCATGGCCCGCCACCGCCGCCATGAACAGCCCAATCCCCAGCACCAGCCACCAGGTGTTGACCGCGAAGATCCAGTCCAGCACCAGCCCGACCAGCGTCAACTGCGTCACCGTCCGGATGCTCGCCCACAGCAGCTGTCGCTCAACCCCCAGTCGCAACCCCACGCTCACGCCCGCGACCACCAGCATCAGGCCGGCCGCCAAGCCGACCTGCAGCGGCGACAACGCGATGGCGGCCGCGGGGGCGCTAGCCTGAGCGATCACGCGGCCGCCTCCGTCCGTGCTCCCTCTGCGACCGCGTAGTCGTTGAGATCGAGCCGGCTCGCCCCCAGTTCCGCGGCGATTGAGCCGTCGTGGGCCGCTACCAGCACGCCCCCGCCGCCCGCCATGAACGCCTCGAGCTGCTCGATCACCCGGTCTCCCGAGGCCTCGTCGAGCGCGCTCGTCGGCTCGTCGAGCAGGAGGACCCGCGGTTCGAGCAGCAACGCCCGCGCCAACGCTACCCGCTGGGCCTGTCCGCCCGAAAGCTGCTCCACCGGCTGGTCCAGCACGCCGTTGTCGAGCCCGAGCTGCGCCAGTAGCCCGGCTGCCCGCTCGCGGTCAAACCGCTGCTCGCCGGCCACGCCGAACTGGAGCGGCCGCGCGAGCGCCGCGCCGACCGATCCGGCATGAAAGCCAGGGTGCTGATGAAAATAGACGCAGGTCCGGCGCATTGCAGGGCGTTCGTGCTGGTCAAGGGGCGTTCCGAGGAGCGTGATCTCCCCAGAGACCGCCGGGATGAGCCCCACCAACGTTCGCAGCAGCGTGCTCTTGCCGCAACCCGATGGCCCGCGGATCAGCAGCGCCTCGCCCCCGCTCAGGCCGAAGCTGAGCCCCTCCAGCAGCGAACGATCCGAGAAGCCAACCGCAAGATCATCGCACGCGAGCAGGCTGCTCATGCCACGCGGCCCCGGAAATCAAGAGTGAACCCGTCGTTGAAGAGTGCGCCGCGTATCGGCGCCAGAGACCAGCAGGCAGGGATCATAGGTGAAACGCGGCCGCTACTTCGGCTGCGGGGTCCCGATCTGGGCAATCGGCGGGCGCGACACCCGGTCGTGCTCCGTGCAGGGCGTCCCGAGCACCTCGGCCAGGTTCGTCTCCGCCAGAATCTTGCGCACCCGCTCGTTGACCGAAACCATACCGGCGTGCGCGCTGCAGATCTTGCCGTTGTCAGCCGCCGGGCATTGGCGCGGCTGGAGGCGGTCCTGCTCGTCGCCGCTGGCGAGGGCGTCGATGACCTCGAGAACGGAAATATCCTCGAGCTCCCGGGCGAGCTTGTAGCCGCCGGAACGCCCGCGGACCGCGGTGACCAAGCCGACGTTCTGAAGCACCTGGAGAACCTTGGCGGCCTGCTCAGGGGGGACCTCCATCGCCTCGGCGACTTTGGCGGCCGGACAGACGGTCTGCCGATCCTGCCGGCTGAGGTAGCAGAGCACGTAGGTCGCGTGGATGGCGGGCTTATGAAAGAGCATAGCATCGGTATTTAAGCATCTGGCCAGAGGGGACGCAAGCGGCGATCCAAGTCGACTTTGGACCCGCTGTGTCGGGTCAGCCGCTGAGCCCGTGGAGTTCGGGAGCGTTTTCAGCCCCGGTCGAAACCGAAAAATCGGCGTTTCTCGGCCCTGAACGGGCGTTTATTACAGAATTTTTCGGGCTATGCTATGGGGTGAAAGGCGTGCAGCATGCCGCAAAAAAGTCATTGCCACTAAGGGAAAATGCTAGTATGAAAGGTCACTGTTTCAGACACGCCGGATTCACTTTAGTGGAGCTGCTCGTCGTGATCGCGATCATCGCGATGCTGATGGCGGTGCTGCTGCCGGCCATCGGGGGCGCCCGGAACCAGGCTCAGCTGGTCTCCTGCGCCGCCCAGCAGCGCCAGGTCGCCCAAGCCCTGCACGCCTATGCCAACGACCATGGCGGGCACATTCCCCGCGGTCCCGACCCGCGGCCGGCGTTGGGCGGGTTCGACTTTGCAGCCAATGACAAGGCCACGAATCAGCTCTGGTCGGGCGAGCGCCTCGCCGTCTTGTCGCTGGGCGTCCTGGTTGTCGGGCAATACGTGCCGGGCGCGGCGACCTTTTGCCCGGACGACGATACCGACCACGCCGGCGAGGAACTGCCGCAGGTGGGCACCGCTGAGGACGCCTACGCGTCGTTCTACTACCGGCAACTCGATCATCTGCCGGCGGAGCGCGGGGCCGGTTTGCTCGACGACCTCGGGGCGAACGTGGTGGACGATGTCATCGTCAACGTTGAAGCGCTGCTCTTTGACGCCAACGCGCTGGGGCAGGGGCCGTTCCGTCGCACGAACCATCAGGCGGAGTGGGTAAATGTCACCTTTCGCGATGCCAGCGTGCGCACCTTCCGAAACGAGGACGACGCGCTGGTGTTGCCGCCGGCCGCGTTCGCCGGCGGCGGTGCGCGGATCCCGCTTTACCTCGACCAGCTTCTGACGAACGCCGACTACGCCTATCGCGACGCGCCGGCCACCGCCCCGCGCCTTCCAGGTCTGGCGAACTGACCACGGGTCCGGACGCGCAAAACAGCGGCCGGCGCGATGCGGGTGCACCACGCCGGCCGGGGCTGCTGCGACCCGTCGTTTCAGCCGTTCAGGGCCGGGACTTTCGGGAAATCGATCGCCGTATCGTTCACGTGGTTGAAGTAGTTCGTGTAGGTGTTCAGCGCGTAGTTGGCGACGACCTCGGCGATGTGTCCGTCGTCGTAGCCGGCGCTGCGGAATGCGTTCAGCTCGTCGTCGGTGACGAAGCCGCGGCGCTCGTGCAGTTGCCGGGCGAACGTCGCCAGCGCGTTGAGCTTGGCGTCATCCAGTGCGCCGCGGCGAGCCGCCACCGTCTGTTCCTCGCTCAGCCCGACCGTCTTGCCAATCGCGGTGTGCGCCGCCCGGCAATAGTCGCAGTCGTTTGCTTCGGCCAGCGCCAGCGCGATCGTCTCCCGCTCGGCGCCGCTGAGCTTCCCGCTCGCCAGCGCCCCCGACAGCTGCACGTACGCATCCAGCGCCGCGCCCGAGTTCGCCATCCCCTTGAAAATGTTGATGTGCTTACCCTTCAGCGGCCCGTCGAAGAGCTCCTTGGCTTTGCCTTCGGCATTCGCTGGTTCGATCACTTGCAGTCGCGGCATCATTGCTCCTCCGAATTAATCGCAGAATTGGTCGTTTCCGCACGCCCGGACCCGCGCCGGCCGCCCGGTGGCTGTTCTGTTGCGCGATTGTAGCGAGAAGGCGGCAGGGGGGCAGGCGGATGCCGCGGAGCGTCCGCCCCCGATCTGAGCCGTCGTTCAGCGTTCGCGACCGGCTAGTTCCACCAGCGGCGCTTGCCCTTGACGTTGCGGCCGCCGTGGCTGGTTCTGCCGGGAGTGTCGCCATCCTGGCCGAGCTCCGCTCGAATGCGGGACAGGAGCTCCGAGTCGGATTTCGCGCCGTTCGTCAGCCGCCGCAGGACGCGCAGCCGGCTCAGCTCGTCCGAGCTCAGCGCGTGCTCGTCGATGCTGCCGCTCGGCGGCGGCAAATCGGGATCGCCGTCATCCTCCGTCGGCGGGCCGGCGTCGAGCTCTTCGAGCGCGACCCGTTCCGGATCCGCGGCCGACTCGGCGTCGGCCTCCGGCTCCTCGCTGGCGGCCTCGGGATCCGTGGGCTCATCCGTCGTGGGCTCGGCGGCCTTGGCCTTGGCCTTGGGCTCGGCTTGCTTGCGGGCCGCCCGGCGCTGCGCCGCCTGGCGCTTGCCTTCGGCTTCGGCGTCCGCGAAGGTCGACGTCGCGGCCTCGATCGCCGCGACGGCTTCGGATGCGCCCGGTCCGCTGTCACCGGGCTTGCCGTCGAACGCGGCCGCGATGTCGGTGAACGCTTTCTGGAGCTTGCTGACGGCCCGCTCACGCTTAACGAGCGCATCCTCTTTGAGCGCGAGCGTCTTTTCGCGCGCCTCGAGATCCGCTTCGCGCTGATCGAGGACGCTCTCTTGGCTGGTGAGCCGGTCGTTGCGCTCGTCGAAGTCTGCCCGCGCCGCCGCCAGCTCTGACTCCCGCTGGTCGAGCGCCGCCTCACGCTCGGCGAACTGCTGCTGCTGCGTCTCGGCCTGCGCCAGCTGCTCGGCCGCGTTCTGTTGCGCCGTCTCCAGTTCCTGCGCCTGGGTGGCGAGCTCCTGCTCGCGCTCCGTGAGAGCGGTCTGCTGGGCGTCGAGCTCGGCCGCCTGCTCCTCGAGCCGCGCGCTCTCGGCCGCCGTCGCCCGTTGCTGCTGCTCGACTTCGGCCTGCTGCGTCTCGAGCTGCTGGCGAAGCTCGTCGAGGTTGGCGCGTTCCGCATCCAGCTCGATCTTCCAGTTCTCGAGCGTCTGCTGGCGCTGGTCGAGCTGGTCGGTGCGCGCGTCGAGCTCCACCGCCCGGGCTTCGATTTCCTGCTCGCGGCTCTCGAGGCCCTGGTGCTGCTGCGTGATCTCCGCCTGCACCTGCTCGAGCTGCGTGAATACCCGCGACACGTCGCCGGACAGACCGCTGAGCTGCTCGCCGAGCGATGACGCTTCCGTGGGGGGATGATCGGGATGGGGTTGAGTCTCAGCCATACAGCCGCTGGAGCTCCGATAAAATGCCGCGCCTGCCCAGGAATCCGTGGCCCGCCGCCGCCGGGGCTGTGTAAGTCGACGCGCTCGTGATTACCATCGAGACAATTGCTGCTGGACGTGAGTAATCCTGCGCCCAAGCGACGCCTTTGCCGCCAACGGGGAACGGGGCGTGCACGGCCCGGTTGGCCGGGGCGCACCGGCGCGATAAACTCCGCGATTCGTTCATGAAAGGTCCGCGTATGTTGCAGCACGATCTCGCGCCAGACGTCGATGCCGTCCCCGATCGCGCTTCCGGCCACCCCGGTGACCTGACGCCGGCCGCATTCCGGGCCGCACTGCACGAGGTTGCGGACCTCGCCGCCGACTACTTCGAGCGGGTTGGCGAATACCCGGTCCTCCCACCCGTCCAGCCGGGCGCGATCCGCGACGCCCTCCCCACCCAGCCACCCGAGTCCGCCGAGCCGCTCGCCGCAATCCTGGCCGATTACAAGCGCATCATCGAGCCCGGCACCACCCACTGGAACCATCCCGGCTTCATGGCCTACTTCGCCGTTACCGGCTCGGGACCGGGCATCCTGGCGGAAACGTTGGCCGCGACGCTCAACGTCAACGCGATGCTGTGGCGCACCGGACCCGCCGCCACCGAGCTCGAGGAGCTGGCCTGCGACTGGCTGCGCCAGGGCATCGGCCTCCCGCCCACGTTCAAGGGCCACATCAACGACACCGCCTCGGTCGGGTCGCTGGTCTCGCTGGCAGCCGCCCGCGAGCGGCGCACCGACCTGGACATCCGCCGCCGCGGGCTGGCGGGCCGCCCCGCGCTCCCGCGCCTGACCGTCTACGCCAGCGACCAGGCGCACTCGTCGATCGACAAGGCATGCATCACGCTGGGGATCGGCCTCGACAACCTGCGCAAGATCCCGACGGACGACGCATTCCGCCTGCGTCCCGACGCGCTTGCGTCAGCCATCGCCGCCGACCGGGCGGCCGGCGCGGTGCCGCTCGCGGTCGTCGCCACCGTCGGCACGACCTCGACAACCAGCGTCGACCCGGTGCCGGAAATCGCCGACATCGCTGCGGCCGAGGGGCTCTGGCTGCACGTGGACGGCGCCTACGCGGTAACCGGTGCCCTGGTCCCCGAGCTGCGCGCGCAGATGCCGGGGCTCGAGCGCGCCGACTCGATCGTGACCAATCCCCACAAGTGGATGTTCGTTCCGGTGGACTGCTCCGTCCTGTTCGTCAAGGACCCGGCGCTCCTGCGACGGGCCTTCTCGATCGTGCCCGACTACCTGACGACGACCGAGGCGAACGTCACCAACCTGATGGACTACGGCGTCCAGCTCGGCCGCCGCTTTCGGGCGCTGAAGCTGTGGATGGTCATGCGGTCGTTCGGGCTGGCCGGCTTGCGCGACCGGATGCGCTACCACTGCGCCCTCGCCCGTGACTTCGCCGACCGTGTCAGCGGCGACCCACGCTTTGAGCTGGCGGCGCCGGTGCCGATGAGCACCGTCTGCTTCCGCGCGTTGCCGCCCGGTGACCGTGACGCCGAAGCCGTCGACGCCTTTAACCAGGCACTCCTTGAGCGCGTCAACCGGGCGGGCCCGGTCTTCATCTCGCATACCCGCCTCCGCGGGCGCTTCGTGATGCGGCTGTGCGTGGGGAACCTGCGCACACGGGCCGAAACGCTCGACACCGCCTGGCGGCTGCTGACCGAAGCGTACGCTGCGCTGGCGGGCTAACCCCCTCGCCACCGCTGTCCGCGCGCGGTGCCGCCGGTACCGCCTGCACCAGCAGCGCCCCCGCGACCGACTCGACGGGCAGCGCGCCCGCGCGGCTGTTGTTCGAGGTGATCAGCGGCATCGCCCGCACGAGCATCCAGCGTTCCTCGTCGCGCCGAACCGCCATCTCCTCCTGGCGATTCGGCTGCGCGATCCATCACGCAGGCCAGAGAGGAGTCCGGGATCGGGGGTACACCGCACCACGCCAGGTTCCCGCTCCGCGCCTATATTGCTGTTCTGTTACGCGAATCCCAGGAGAATTCGCCGATTGCGATTCACGATCGCGGACTTGTCCGCGGCCGGAACCGGTAGTGGGCCACCCACCACTCCTGCCCGCCGGCGTACCCGAACATCTCCGCACACGCCAGGTAAAACACCCGCCACCGCTGGAGCCACGTCGGCGCTTCTCGTCCGTAGGTCCCAGACATCAGCTGCCGGACGGCCGGCAAGTTCGCGTCGAGGTTGGCCAGCCAGTGGTTCGCCGTCCGGGCGTAGTGCGTGCCGTCCTGCCGGCTGTGGTGCTCCAGGACCAGGTCGTCCTGGAAATAGGTCAGCAAATGATCCGACGGCATGATGCCCCCCGTGAAGAAGTGCTTGCCCATCCAGTCGGCCGCCCCGCTCGTCTCGAAGTAGTACGCCGTCCGCCCGTGCACGAAAATGTGGACGAAGAGCTTGCCGTCCGGCTTCAGCCACCCTGCGATCCGCCGCATCAGCGCGGCATAGTTCCGCATGTGCTCGAACATCTCCACCGAGACCACCCGGTCGAACCGCTCCTCGAGCGCCAGGTCGTTCATGTCCGCCGTGATGACCCGCACGTGGTCGAAGCCGCGGGCCGCTGCCTGCTGCTCGATGTAGGTCCGCTGGCCGTGCGAGTTCGAGACCGCCGTGATCCGGGCGTTCGGAAAGTGCTCGGCCATCCAGAGTGTCAGCGCACCCCAGCCACAGCCCAGCTCGAGGATGTCCTGCCCGTCGGCCAGCTCGGCCGTCGCGGCCGTCGCCCGCAGCGACGCGACCTCGGCCTCCGCCAGCGTCGTCACGCCGGGTGGATAGAAGCAGCCGCTGTACTTCCGTCGCGGCCCGAGGCAGAGCCCGAAGAACCTCTCGGGCAGCTCGTAGTGCTGGGCGTTGGCGGCGTCGGTCGCGATCGCGATCGGGCTGACCCGCAGCTCCGCGAGCAGCCGCAGCAGCTCGGCCTGCTCAGCAGCGACCCCACGACGACGGCGCTCGCGCAGACCACTGCTGACCAGGTTGCGAATGCCCGCCCGCACCAGGGCGTCGGGCACGCGGCCCTGCTCCACCAGGCGCAGTGCTGATTCCAGCCCGATGAAACCCATCATGTCGAGTGCTCCTTGGGAAACCAGGGGATCAGCGGGCTCGTCGTGCGCTGGTAGTCACGGTAGTCGTCGCCGCGGCTGCGCAGGGCCTGCTGCTCGGTCGGCGGGATGCCCGTGACCTTCAAGAGGAAGAACAACATCAACGCGGGGCCGCCCAGCGTCAGCCAGCCGACCGCCGGCATCCCGATCGCCATCGCGCAGTACGCGAACCAGTGGACCCACTCAAAGAAGTAGTTCGGGTGCCGCGAGTAGCGCCACAGCCCCTCGCGACAGGTCTTGCCCTGCGTGTCGGGCCGCTGCTTGAAGCGCGCGAGCTGGCGGTCGGCGATGCTCTCGCCCACCAACGCGCCGACGAAGATCAGCACCCCGAGCCCGTCGAACAGGTCGAGCGGGCCCCGCTTGCCGACCATCACGATCAACGGGGGCAGCGCGAACAGCACCGCCCACAGCGCCTGGATCTGGAAGAACCAGAACATGAACGTCTGCACCCGCTCACCCGCCCACTCGCGGATGAACTGGTAACGCCCATCCTCCGGCTCGCGGCGCACCCGGCGGGCAAGGTAGTAGGCCAGCCGAAAGCCCCAGGTGCCGGTCATCGCGGCCACCAGTAGCCGGCGGGCGGGATCGCCGTCGCCCGCCGCCGCGAAGAAGACCGCGAGCGCGGCGATGCTGGCCGCCCAGGCGACGTCAACAATGCCCGCGTTCCCCGTGCGGCGCTGCACCGCCCAGAGCACGAGCATCAGCGCCGCCACGACCGCCCAGCCGATCAGGATCAGTTGCCACCACGCGAGCATCAGGTGCCCTCCGTCGCAGGGGTCGCGGTTTCAGCCGGAGCCGCTCCGGCCGCGGCCGGCACCGTCATCCGCGCGAGCGCGAACTGGGCAACCAGCACGCCGGCCCAGGCGCCCGCCAATGCCAGGTAGCCCATCCACCCGCCGCCGATCTCGACCAGCCCGAACGCGACGCCGGCCAGGTAGGCGAGCGGACCGCTGACCGCCCCGAGCAAGGCCGCGATCAGCAGCCGCTGCTGCAGCAGCCGCAGCGCCCCGTCGATCAGCGTCACGAAGTTCAACCACAGCAGCCCGACCCAGATCGGCAGCACGCCGACTGTGACCGCGGGGGCGAACTGCAGCACACCGCCCGCTGCCAGCCCGGCGTCGGCCGCCATCCCCACAAGGGCGGCGACCGGCAGCAACCACACGTCGCGGGTCCGATGGATTGCGGTCAGGAAATAAATGACGAGCACGGCCGCGACGACGCCAGCCGCCAGCCACAGCGCCCCGAACGCGGCGTTCAACACCGTCGCCCACCAGCCGATCTGGAAGGCGACCAGGTTGGCGATCAAGCGTTTCATGCCAGGGTCGCGTCCTCGGTCACGCCCTGCGTCACGGGCAGCCGGCTGCGGCACAGCGGGCGATCGAGCACGAGCTGCACGTCGCCGATCGTGCGCTCCTGGAAGCCGGCCTCGCAGTAGCAGAGGTAGAACTCCCACAGCCGAATAAATGCCTCGGAGTAGCCCAGCGCCCGCACGTGGTCGATCTGGTTGAAAAACCGCTCGCGCCAGTGCCGCAGCGTGGTGGCGTAGTGCGGCCCGATGTCCTCGAGGTCGCGCAGGGTGAAGTCGGTCGTCCGCTGCAGGCTCTGCGTCAACGCCGTGACCGACGGGATGCAACTCCCCGGAAAGACGTAGCGCTTGATGAAGTCGACCTCGTGCTTCGCCCGCTCGTAGTAGCGGTCAGCCACCACGATCGACTGCAGCACCATCCGCCCATCGGGCTTCACCAGCCGCTTGCACTGCTGGAAGAACCTGTCGAAGTACTGCCAGCCGACCGCCTCGATCATCTCGATCGAGACCAGCTTGTCATAGTCGCCGCGCAGGTCCCGGTAGTCCGTCTTGAGCAGCGTGATGCGGTCGCTCAGCCCCGCGGCCTCGATCCGCTCCTGCGCAAAAGCGTACTGCTCCTGCGAGATCGTCGTCGTCGTCACCCGGCAGTCGTAGTTCTTGGCCGCGTGCAAGGCCAGGCTGCCCCAGCCGGTGCCGATCTCGAGCAGGTGGTCGCCCGATCGCAACGCCAGCTTCTGGCAGATCCGATCGAGCTTGGCGACCTGGGCCTCGAACAGCGTGGCCGACGGCCGCTCGAAGACGCCGGCCGAGTAGGTCATCGTGCTGTCGAGGAACAAGCGGTAGAACTCGTTGCTGAGGTCGTAGTGGGCGGCGATGTTGCGCCGGCTGCCACGCTTCGTATTCGCCCGCCGGCGGTGATACCAGCGCTGCAAGGGCGCGGTCAGCCGCCCGAAGCCGCGGTTGAGGCCGGTGAACACGTGCTCGTTGAGGATCAGGATGCGCACCAGCGTCGTCAGGTCGTCGCACTGCCACGTGCCGTTGATGTAACCCGATCCCGCGCCGAGCGTGCCGCCCAGCGCGATATCGCGAAAGTAATGCGGCTCGCACACCGTGATCGTCGCATGCAGCGCCGACTGGCGATCGCCGAACGACTGCCGGCGGTCCGCTTCTTGCAAGGTGATGCAACCGACTTCCAGGCGCTGCAGTGTCTTCAGGACGAACCAGCGAAGCGTGTGGTCCAACGCGCCCCCACGCGGCGGTCGTCGAGCTGTGGTGCGCGGAACAATCGAGTCCGCGGCCATGAGTGCTACCCTCCCGAATGCCCCTGTGTCGCGGTGTTCGGATGCGGCACGGTCGGACAGCGCTTCCACCACAACCGCCACGCGTGATAGTAGATCGCTGCGATCGTCTGGGTGGTCATCAGCGGGTATTGCGCCAAAACCCGCGCGAGGCTCGCCGTCGTGATCGGCGTGCGACGCATCGTCAGCGTCGCGTCAAACGCCTTCTCCGTGCCGCGAAGGTTGTCCATGTGAATCGCGAGCGTCCGCCCCGGACCGGCAAACGACCAGTCGTAGTCGTAATCCATCTCCATGAACGGCGAGATGTGAAAGTCCTTCCGAAAGCGGAAATGCAGCTTTTCGCCCCCAGCGTCGCTGGTTTCTCGGTCGAGCACGTAACAGTGCTGCTCTTTCCAGGGCGTGTTGTTGATCTCCGCGATCACCACCTCCACCCGCTCGTCCGCCGCGTCGAAACAGTAGAAGAAGCTCACCGGGTTGAAGCGGTACCCGAAATATTCCAGGTGCGTCAGTAGCCGAATCGGCCCCGCCAGCTCCCGCCCCGTCCGCTCGCGCACCACCCGCCGTACCGCGTCCGGCAACGGCTCGTCCGCAGACGCCAACCCCTTCAGGTGGTCCCGCCGCCGGAACCGCGCGAGCCCGAACCCCTCGTTCGACCACAGCCACCGCCCCCGAAATAGCGCCGGCAGCTCCGCCAGGTCCAGGTACATCATGAACAGCGCGTACCGAAACGCGTGCCCGACCGGAGCGAAACGGCGATGCCGCACCTGGCCTTCGTAGATGCAGCTCTTCATGCCGCCGCCATCTCGGGCAGCGGGGCCTGTTCCAGCAGGGGGGCGACGGCGGCGAGCCCGCTCTTCACGCCGTCCTCGTGAAAACCGTAGCCCCAGTATGCGCCGCAGAAGTACGTCCGGTTCACGCCGTTGATCTCGGCGTGCCGCCGCTGAGCGGCCACGCCCGCCACGGTGTACGCCGGGTGGTCGTACGTGAACCGCCGGATGATCCGGCCCGGATCGATCTGCTCGGTCGCGTTCAGCGTGACGCAGTACGTCTGCTCCGTGTCGAGCGACTGGAGCAGGTTCATGTTATAGGTCATCGTCGTGCGGCCGACCGCCGCCCGCGGGATCTGGTAGTTCCAGCTCGCCCACGCCCGCCGGTTCCGTGGCAGCACCGCCGTGTCCGTGTGCAGCGCGACATCGTTCGGCTGGTAGGGGATTGCCCCGAGGATCTCCTGCTCCTCCGGGCTCGCGTCCGCCAACAGCCGGAGCGCCTGGTCGCTGTGCGTCGCGATCACCACCGCGTCAAACCGCTCGGCCGCCCCGTTGGCGGGCGCGACCTCGACGCCCGTACTCGACCGCCGTACCCCCGCCACCGGCGTGCTCAGCCGGATGCGGTCCTGGAACGGCGCTGTCAGCCGCTTGGCATACTCCCACGAACCGCCCTGGATCACCCGCCACTGCGGCCGCCGGAAGAGGTTCAGCATCCCGTGATTGTGACAGAAGGCAACGAAGCTGCGGGCTGGAAACTGGTAGAACTGCGCCGGGTTGGCCGACCAGATCGCCGCGCCCATCGGGATCAGGTGCTGCTCGATGAACACCTGCGAGTACCGCCTCCGCTGCAGGTACTCGCCGAGCGTCAGTGTGTCCGCATCGCTGCGCAGCAGCTCGCGCGATTGGCGATAAAACCGCAGTAAATCTGCCAGCATCCGGTAATGGCTCGGCCGCAGCAGGTTACGCCGCTGCGCAAACAGCGTGCTCAGGTTGTTGCCGGCGTACTCGAGGCCCGTGCGCTCGTCGCGGACGCTGAAGCTCATGTCGCTGGGCTTCGTGGCCACGCCGAGCTCGCTCAACAACGCGCAAAAGTTGGGATAGGTCCACTCGTTATAAACAATGAAACCCGTGTCGACCGGGAGCGTGCGGCCGTTCTCTTCGACCGGGATCGTGGCCGTGTGCCCGCCGACGTAGTTGCCGGCTTCAAAAACGGTCAGGTCGTGTGCGCGGTGTAGCTTGTGCGCCGCCACCATGCCCGCAATCCCCGTCCCGATGACCGCGATCTTCACGCCGCGTCCCCCCGCGCTGTCGTCGGTCCTTCTTGCGCCTGCAAAAGTTTGCGCGGGACAGTTTTCAGGTCCCAGATAACACCAAGCGCCGCCAGCCCGCGCAGCAGGTAATAGCTCAGGTCGATCTCCCACCAGAAGAAGCCCTGCCGGGCGGCGGCCGCGTAGCGATGGTGATTATTATGCCAGCCCTCGCCGAACGTTAGCAGCGCGAGCCAGAAGTTGTTGCGGCTGTCGTCCTTGGTCTGGTAACGCCGGCTCCCGAGTACGTGTGCCAGCGAGTTGATCGCGCACGTCGCGTGGAACACCACCGTTGTCGAGATGAAAAAGCCCCACACCACCAGCTGCAGGCCGGACGTGCCCAAGCCGGGCGCCGTCGCCCGCAGGATCTCACCCGTGACAAACAGCAGCACAATCAGCGCCAGCGGCACCAGCGTCTCAAACCGATCCAAGAACCGCAGCTCGCGATACTTGGCGAAATCCGGGATGTACCGATACTCCGTGATCAGGTTACGCCGCTGCGTCAGCCAGCCGATATGGCTCCAGTACAGGCCGTGCTGGACCGGCGAGTGCGCGTCATCCGGGTCGTCGCTGTGCGCATGGTGGTGCCGGTGTTGCGACGCCCACCACAGCGGGCCGCGCTGCGCGGCCGAGTTGCCGAGCACCGCAAAGACGAACTGGGCCGCCCGCGAGGTCTTAAAGGCGCGATGCGAAAAGTAGCGATGATAAAACGCCGTGATCGCGAACATGCGGATCGCGTAAAGCACCACCGCCACCGCGACCGCGAACCAGCTCCACCCCACCCAGATCACCCCCAGGCAGCCGGCGTGCAGCACGATGTACGGCATCCACCGGGCAGGCTGAAAGCGCCCCTCCGGCTGTGCCGGCGCCCGGCTGAGCAGCGAGGAATCGAAACAGGCTTGAACTGTCATGAGGGCGCGGCCGCTGAACGTGCGCAGCCGCGCGAAAACCGAATTGGGCGTATGAATGATTGGGATCCTCGTGGCCGATCGCGCTGGCGAAACGCCGCGGCGTCGACCGTTTGCTTATTAGGCTGAGCCGCCCTCGAACGAGTATAGAAGGGCGGTGGTTGGAGGCAGACCTGGAATTTCCAACCTTTCGAACGCTGCCAATGACCTATAACATCGTACCGCCAAGTCAGCCGACGGTGAGGAAAGGAGTCGCGCTTCGTGGACATCGCGGTGATCGGTGCCGGGTTGGCCGGCATCTCTGCCGCCCGGCGTCTTGCGTCGGCCGGACATCAGGTCGAAATCTTCGAGAAAAGCCGGGGCCTCGGCGGCCGGCTCGCCACCCGCCGCGGACCCTACTGGGCTAGCGACCACGGCGCGCAATATTTCACGATCAGAGATGACCGATTTTGCGCTGCCCTCGCCCCCCTCATGGCCGACGGCACCGTCCAGGCCTGGCAGCCACGGCTATTCGCCATTGACGGCCCCGATATAACGCCAAAAGCGACCGCCGAGCCGCGATATGTCGCCACTCCCGGCATGTCGGGATTGGTCCGAGCCCTCGGCCGAGACCTCACCATCCGCCTCGGAATCCATATCAGCGGGCTGCGCCAGAACGACGCCGGCCGCTGGCAACTCGCCCCCTCCAATTCCCGCATTCTCGACCAAAGCTTCGATGCGGTCGTTGTGACCGCTCCCAGCTGCCAGGCGGCCGAGCTGCTCGACCCGGTTCCGGCCCTGGCCGAGCGGGCCCACGCGACGCCGATGTCCCCTTGCTGGGCGGCAATCCTGGTTTTCGCCGAGCCGGTCGTGGCGCCGTTCGACGCGGCTTTCGTCAACGGCGGGCCGCTGGCGTGGGTGGCGCGCAACAATTCCAAACCCGGCCGTCCGCCGTCGGAAACCTGGGTGCTCCACGCCAACGCCGACTGGAGCCGCCAGCACCTCGACGACGAGCCGGCCCTGGTCTGCGGCGCCCTGTTGGCCGCGTTTCGCGACCTGCCGGAAGTCGATTGCGCCACCGACGGGCTGCGCGACGCGAGCGCCCACCGCTGGCGCTACGCCCAGCCGGTGGAAGCCATCAAGGACGGCGCCCTGTGGGATCCGGAAGCTCGCGTCGGGGCCGCGGGCGACTGGTGTGCTGGCGGCCGGGTCGAGGGCGCGTTCCTCAGTGGTCTAGCGCTGGCCGAGCGCGTGCTCGAGATGAACGGGCGGAGTTGATGGGTCGGCCGGAGCCGGCGGAGAAGGTCTGTGCCGCCTGCGGGCGGCGGTTCGCATGGCAGAAGCGCTGGGCCCGGAACTGGGAGAGCGTTCGTTATTGCTCGGCCGCCTGCCGCCGCCAGAAGCCCAACGCCACCGACGCGGCGCTCGAAGACGCCATCCTGTCGCTGCTCGAAGAGCGCGACGGGCAGAAGACGATCTGCCCCAGCGAGGCCGCCCGGCAGGTAGCCGGCGACGACGAGCATGGGTGGCGGGAGCTCCTTGAACGGACGCGGCGAGCGGCGCGGCGGTTGGTGGCCACGGGGCGGATCGACATCCTCCAGGGCGGCCGGGTGGTGGACCCGTCGACGGCCCGGGGTCCGATTCGCCTCCGTCTTCGCCGCCGCCAGTCTTTCCCGTAATTTTGGAAGCGATGCGATCGCGGCGTGGTCGCGGGCGACACGGCCCACTTCGACGAAGTCGTCACGCAGATCCTCGGCTTGCCCGAGAAGCTTCGCGATCCCGACGTCGGG
>CAZCKC010000087.1:0-7942 GCA_964499235.1 uncultured Planctomycetales bacterium
AGCTCCGATCGCGGGTGGATGCAAGTCTGGGGTGGTCGCGGATGGGGGCGCGGGCGCGGTCGCCGGGCGTGGGTTGCGTTCCCGGGCGGGGGCGAAAAGGCTTTATGGGTAGCGGGGCGGGGGGTTATACTTCTGCGACGTCAGACGCGCAACAGGACCGCTGCATGCAACGAGGGGCATCCAATGCAACGCGCGACCTGGGGCGGGCAGCGGGGGTCGTGCCGGGGGGCGGCCTGCGGCCCGCGACACGTATGTCCCGGAACAAGCAGAAGTTAGAAGAACTGCAGCAGCGCTGCGGGTACCACTTTCAGCAGCCGTTGTTGCTGGAGGCGGCGATGACGCACGCCTCGTTCGCGACCAGCCGGCAGATGAGCAACGAACGGCTGGAGTTCCTGGGGGACGCGATCCTGGGGCTGGTGGTGTGCCAAGCGGTCTACGAGCGGCTGCCGGACGCGTTGGAGGGAGAGCTGACGAAGATCAAGTCGGCGGTGGTGTCGCGACGGGTCTGTGCGCGGGTGGCGGAGAAGCTGCGGCTGACGGAGCCGCTGATCTGCGGGCAGGGGATCGGCGGGGTCGAAGGGATGCCGAAGTCGCTGGCGTCGAACGTGTTCGAGGCGTTTGTCGGGGCGTTATACCTGGACGGCGGGTTGCCGGCGGCGCGGCGGTTCATTCTGGCGAACATGTCGGCCGAGATCGAGAAGGCGTCGCAGTCGGAGCACCATTTCAATTACAAGTCGCAGCTCCAGCAGTGGGCGCAGAAGGAGCTGGGGATCACGCCGCGGTACGATCTGCTTGACGAGAAGGGCCCGGATCACTCCAAATGCTTCGAGGTGGCGGTGTCGCTGAACCACAAGCAGCACGCCAGCGCCTGGGGCACCACCAAGAAGGACGCCGAGCAGAAGGCGGCATACGCGGCGCTGATTGCGATCGGCGCGCTGCCGGAGGCGGCCTCCCACCATGAGGACTACTAGGGGCGGTTGCGGGGCGAGTCGTGGCCCGGCCGTCGCGTGAGAGGAGTTGATCCGCCGGGTGCTGGGACTTGCCTGGGCCAACCTGATGCATCACCGGCTCCGCACGGTGCTGAGTGCGCTGGCGGTGGGGCTGGGGATCATGCTTTTCCTGGTTTCGAAGGGGCTCGCGAGCGGGTCGATCGGGGAGGTGGCGGAGCGGATGCGCTCGGTCGAGGCCGACCTACTGATCCTGCCGGCGCAGGAGAACACGATCTTCGTGGGCGGGGCGGTGTTTCCGCCGATCTTCGAGCGGTTCCTGCGGGAGAAGGTGGCGGACGAGCGGGGGCCGCTGGCGGCGGCGGTGATGCCGGTGTTCTGGCACCAGATCCGGATGGGGGGTCAGCAGCAGCGGTTGTTCGGGGTGGACCCGATGCAGCTCGAGCGGTTCCTGGGGCCGCGGGCGCTGGTGGCGGGGGCGCCGTTCGTGGAGGGGCGGCAGCTGGCCGAGCGGGTGGCGGCGTTGCGGGTGGAGGTGGGGGACGACAACGTCGCGGACCTGCTGACGGATGAGGAGCGGCAGCTCGGGTTCGAGCTGGTGATTGACGACCGGCTGGCGCGGGTGGGGGAGCGCGGCGCGCCTTACGAGATCGGCGACAGCGTGCAGTTTGCGGGGCGGAGGTTCACGATCGTGGGGATCGTGGAGGCGGGCTCGGCGGGGCGGGTGTTCGCGCCGCTGCAGACGCTGCAGAACCTGTTTAACAGTGGCGAAGCGCACGCGACGATGTTCTTCGTGCAGGTGCGGGAGGGGTTGGATCCCGCGCGGGTGGCGGACCGGTATAGCGCGGAGCTGGGGGACTCGGCGCAGCTTCACCTGGCGAGCAACTATGGGGAGCAGTTGCGGGCGGACTTCGCGCAGGTGGACATGTACATGACGGCGACGAGCGGGCTGGCGCTGACGGTGTGCTTTTTGTTCATCCTGTTGACGATGTACACGTTCGTGCTGGAGCGGACGCGCGAGATCGGGGTGCTGAAGGCGCTGGGGATGACGCGGAGCGGGCTGATCGGCTTGTCGGTGGTGGAGGCGCTGCTGATCTCGTGCGGGGGGGTGTTGATCGGGATCGGGTTGTCGTTCGGCGCGCAGGCGCTGCTGGCGTGGCGGCTGCCGCTGCTGACGGTGGCGCTGCCGGTGGAGCGGATGGCGGTGGCGCTGGTGATCGGCGTGCTCGGGGGGACGGGGAGCGCGCTCTATCCGGGCTGGCGGGCGGCGCGGCTCGATCCGGCGCAGGCCCTGGGGTACGAATGAGCGTGGATGAGGCGATCGTCGAGGTGCGCGGCGTGCACCACGCGTACACGCACGGCAGCGTGCGCGAGCGGGTGCTGCACGGCGTGGACCTGACGATCCGGCGGGGTGAGTTCGTGGTGTTGATGGGGCCGTCGGGGTGCGGCAAGTCGACGCTGCTGAACATCCTGGGGCTGATGCTGGCGCCGACGCGGGCGGAGCGGCTGTTGTTGGCGGGGCGCGAGGCGCTGGGGCTCGGCGAGGGGCCGCGGGCGCGGCTGCGGCGGCAGACGCTGGGCTTTGTGTTTCAGCGGTTCAACCTGCTGCCGACGATCTCGATCCGGGAGAACGTGAGCCTGCCGCGGCGGCTGGCGGGGCTGGCGGTGGATCATCATGCCGACACGCTGCTCGAGCGGGTGGGGCTGAGCCGGTACCGGCACAAGAAGCCGGGGCAGCTGTCGATCGGGCAGCAGCAGCGGGTGGCGATCGTGCGGGCGCTGGCGAACCGGCCGCCGCTGCTGCTGGCGGACGAGCCGACGGGGAACCTGGACTCGGCGAGCGCCGACGAGGTGCTGGGGTTGCTGCAGGAATTTCACCGTGAGTGGGGGCAGACGATCCTGCTGATCACGCACAACGAGAGCCTGGCGGTGGGGGCCGACCGGATCGTGCAGATGCGGGACGGGCGGCTGCATGACTGAGGCGGCGGCGCACGGCGAGGGTGCGGCGCTGCGGGGGGGGCGGCTGTGGTTCGCGGGCTTCGTGGGGTGGATGGTCGCGCTGGCGGTGGTCGCGAAGCTGGGGTTCGCGGCGTTCGAGGAAGGCAGCGCGACCGGGCAAGCGGTGTGGCTGCTGGCGCTGCTGGCGTTCTACCTGTCGCTGTGCAATGCGCTGCTGCCGCTGCCGACGGGTTGGATCGTGCTCTTTGCGGCGACCGACAGCGGGCTGCCGGGGGTGCCGCCGGCGTTGCGGCTGCTGCTGGTGACGGCGGTGGGCGGGCTGGCGACGACGCTGGCGAACCTGAACGAGTACCACGTCTTGAACCACCGCGCGGGGGCGCGGTTGCGCGACCGGGTGCGGGCGACGCCGCTGTACCGGTGGGCGGTGCGGTGGTTTGACGCGCGGCCTTTCCCGGCGTTGCTGCTGGTGGCGTTCATCCCGATCCCGGTGGACGTGATCCGGTGGCTGGCGATTTTGCGGCGGTATTCGCGGGTACGGTTTGCGGGGGCGTACTTCGTGGGACGCGGGGCGCGGTACGCGCTGTTTGCGGGATTGTCGATTGGGTTTCGTTTCGGGGCGTGGGAGATCCTGCTGGTGCAGGTGCTGATCCTGATCGGTGCGGCCGCGGGGCGGGTCGTGCTGACGAAGATGGTCGCGGGCGGGCGGGCGGCGGACAAGGCGGGCGAGACGGCAGCGCCGCAGGAACGCTGAGGCGGCGGGTTACGCGTCGAGCTCTTCGACCTTCGCTTCCCAGGCGGCGTGGAGTTCGTTGAGCTTGGACTGGTGTTCGGCGAGGGCAGCCTGGAGCGCGGCGAGCTCGTCGGGCTGGGTGATGACGGTGGTGTCGGCGAAGCGGGCGTTGAGGTCATCGAGCCCGGTCTCGTGCTCGTGGATGAGCGCTTCGAGCTCGTCGAGCGGGAGGCGGGCGAAGGGGGACTTCTTGCGGGGTGTGGGGCGGTTGGACTTGGATTTGCTGCGCTTGGGCTTGCGCGGGTTTGCGGCGCCAGTCGGCCGGGTGGCGGACTCGGCCTCGACCGTCGCGAGGTAGTTGGTGTAGCTGCCGTGGACGAGGCGGTGGCCGGCATGCGCAAGGACGAGCAGGCGGTTGCAAATGCGGTCGAGCAAGTAGCGGTCGTGGCTGACAACGATCAGCGCGCCGGGGTAGTCGCCAAGGGCGGCCTCGAGCGCTTCGCGGGCCGGGATGTCGAGGTGGTTGGTCGGCTCGTCGAGGACGAGCGTGTTGGGCTGCTGCAGGAAGAGGTCGAGCAGGCGCAGACGGGCGCGCTCGCCGCCGGAGAGCTGCGGGATCGACTTGAACACGTCGTCGCCGCGGAAGAGGAACTGGGCGAGGCGACTGCGGGCGGCGGTCTCGGTGAGGTGTGGGTAGCGCGACTGGAGCCAGGCGAGCATCGTCTCGCTGGTGTCGGCGAAGCCGGCGTCCTGGGCGTAGTAGCCAAGCGCGAGGTGGGGGTCGCGGCGGATCCGGCCGCTGTCGGGCGCAAGCTGCTCGACGAGGATCTTCAGCAGCGTCGACTTGCCGGTGCCGTTGGGGCCGAGGATCCCGAGGCGGGTGTCGGCCTGGATCTGGAACGAGAGGTCGGCGAAGAGCGGCTTGTCGTCGAAGGCCTTGCTGAGCTGTTGCACGTCGAGGATCCAGCCGGTGAGCTGCTGTTCGGCGTTGAGGTCGAGGGAGAGGCCGCGGCGTTCGGCGGGCAGGTCGGTTTCGAACTCGCCGGCGGCGAGGCGGCGCTCGAGGCGGGTGAGGCGGCCCTTGGCTTCGGCGGTGCGCTGCTTGCCCATGTGCTTGGTGATGAAGGCGCGTTCTTTGGCGAGGAAGGCCTGGTCCTCGGTGAAGCGGCGCTGCTGGGACTTGCGGCGGACGTCGCGCTCCTTGACGTAGGTCGAGTAGTTGCCGCGGTAGTTGGTGACCTGGCCGCGGTCGACCTCGATGACGCGGCTGACGGCGCGGTCGAGGAGGTAGCGGTCGTGGGAGACGATCGCGGCGCCGCCCTTGTGGCCGGCGAGGAAGAGCTCGAGCCAGCGGACGGCCTTGAGGTCGAGGTGGTTGGTGGGCTCGTCGAGGAGGAGGTAGTTGTTGGTTTCGAGCAGGAGCTTGGCGAGGGCGGCGCGGCATTGCTGGCCGCCGGAGAGCGCGCCGATGGGGAGCTGGAGGTCGGCGGGGCGGAAGCCGAGGCCGCCGAGGATCTCGTGGACGCGGGTTTCGACGTCGTAGCCGCCGGCGGCGAGGACGCGGGCGTGGAGGCGGTCGTACTCGGCGAGGAGGGCGTCCTGCTCGGGGCCGGGGGCGGTGTGCTGGATCCGGTCGGAGACGGCGACGAGCTTTTCCTGGAGGCGGAAGACGTCGCGGTGGGCCTGCGAGACGGCCTCGAAGAGGGTGGCGTCGGCGTTCATTTCGGGTTTCTGGGGGAGGTAGCCGACCTGGAGGTCGCGCGAGACGGCGACAGAACCGATTTCGGGCTTGAGCTGGCCGGTGATGAGGCGGAAGAGGGTGGTTTTACCGGACCCGTTGGCGCCGACGATGCCGACGATCTCACCGCCGGGGAGTTCCAGCGAGAGGTTGCGCAGCACAGGGTGGCCGCCGAGTTCTTTGGTGACGCTTTGGAGGCTGATCTGTCCCATCGGAGATTAGCTTATGCGGCCGGCGGGCGGGGGATCAATTGGCGGCGGCGGGCGGGCGAAATGGTTGGGCTTGCGCGCGGGATGACGGTTGGCGGGTTAAGCCGGGAGCGGGCTTGAGGCGTCGGGAAGCGGGATTTCGTTGACTCCCGGCGGGGGGCTTGGTAACGTTTCGGTGCGGGAAAGGATCCTCGACCGCCCGTTTCGGGGCGGAAATCGCGGTTCGCTGCAGCGCGGCGACGGCGTGCAGGAAGCGTCTCGCCGTGATCAGTGGTGCTAGGCCTGCAGTGCCGGCTGAGCCGATAGGTGCGGTTACGGGAAGACCGCCGAAAGACCGAGTCAGGCGTACGGAGAAATTCGTTTGTCGAAGGCTGATGCCATTCAGATGGAAGCGGTGGTGACCAAGGCGCTTCCGAACGCGATGTTCGAGGTCGAGGCCGACCTCGGCGAAGACAACAAGCACCGCGTGCTTGCCACGATCTCGGGCAAGATGCGGAAGAACTTCATCAAGATCCTGCCAGGTGACCGCGTTACGGTCGAGCTCTCGCCTTACGACCTGAAGCGCGGCCGCATTACCTACCGCCAGCGGTAACCCGCTCCGCCGTTGCGGAGCGCCAACGACATCCGCTTGCTGCCTGACGGTTTGGTATTCACGGGTACTGACCGTCAGGCCGTCTGCAGGTGCTCGGCGGCCGCATTGATCGAGTCGAACAATTGGAAGACGTGGTCGAGGCGGGTGACCTCGAGCACGACCTTCATTTCGCGGCTGATGCCGGTGAGGACGACGGTTCCGCCGGAGGCGTCGAGCTTGCGCCGCAGGTCGAGGACGACGTTGAGCAGGGGGGAGTTGAGCATGGACAGCTGGGAGAGGTCGAGGACGGCGTGGCGTGCGTTGGCGGCCTGCATCGCTGCCGCGATTGATGCGGCGATCGTACCGGGGTCGGCGTGTTCGGCGGCCGCGGCTTCGATTGTGACGATGGCGGCGGCGTGACGCGTTTCGAGCGTAAAGGCTGACTCCATCCGCGTAATATTTCCGCGGTTTTGGAAAACTGCAACCCCGGCGGGGCCGGGGAAAATGTGGGGGTCAGTTGCCGGCGGGCGGGGCGTTGGGCTCGGCGGGCGGGAGCCAGTCGAGGGGAATTGAATAGTTGCCGTTCTGGAGGTCGCCGGGGGTCATCGGGGTGAAGTTGACGCTGCCGTCGGCGAAGAGGAGGTTGGCACGCTGGCCGTCGTCGTCGTGCCAGGCGGCGTCACCGCGGGTGTCGCCGTAGACGATGGTGTAGCGCCACTGGAAATCGCCGCCCAGGACGAACATCGAGGCGGGGACCTTGATGTCGACGAAGCGGACCGGCGGGTTGGGCGGCTGGCCGCGGCGGTTGGCGAGCGGGAAGATGGCGGAGTTCGCCTGGTAGCTGTTGCCCCAGAGGTCAAAGAGGGGGATGCGGCGCGAGGGCTCGTGGAAGAACCGGACGCTGCCCCAGTCGCTGGGGCAGAAGAAAATGCGCTTGGTGCGGTCGCTGCTGGGGTCGGAGCCGACGAAGTAGTTGAGGGGGCGGGGGTCGGGAGGCAGGCCGGGGACGTAGCGCTCCTGGTACTCGTGGAGCTCGTTCTTGCCGCCGTAGACCCACTCGCGGTTGGAGTAGCGAAAGTCCATGAAGTTCTGGTTGTTCTCGTCGAGGTAGAGGTCCCAGGCGAGGCCGACCTGCTTGAGGTTGGCGGCGCAGGCGGTGCGCTTGGCGGTTTCGCGGGCGGCGCGGAGGCTGGGCAGCAGGATCGAGACGAGCAGGGCGATGATCGCGACGACGACAAGCAGCTCGATGAGGGAGAAGCCGAGCGCGGGCGGCCGCTGCGCACGCCGCGCTGGCGCGGCGGGATCGCGAATGATCGCGTTGTGGGGCTGGTAACGAGGCATGCTCTGACTACCTGAACGCGGTCGCCTGCGTAATTATACCCTGCGCAGCTGGCCGGCAAGGGGGCAATCGGCGGGTTGGGCGTGGTGGCGGGCGGACGCGGCGGCGGGCGGACGTCGATTGCGACGGGGGCGGGGCAGCCGTACTATCGGCCGGGAGTCGACTTCCTGCGGCGAAAGGTCAGTGGATGGGCAAGCGGTACCTCGTGACGTGCGGACTGCCGTACTCGAACAACCGGCTGCACGTGGGGCACATTGCCGGGGCGTACCTGCCGGCGGACACCTATGTGCGGTACCGGCGGGCGCGGGGGGACGAGGTGTGCTTCATCTGCGGGAGCGATGACAACGGGGTAGCGATCGAGATCTCGGCCCGGCAGCAGAGCACGACGCCGGCGGAGATCTCGGCGCGCTATCACGCGAGCCAGCAGCGGAGCTTTGCGGGGCTGGGGA
>CAZCKC010000087.1:8042-10205 GCA_964499235.1 uncultured Planctomycetales bacterium
GAGATCTCGGCGCGCTATCACGCGAGCCAGCAGCGGAGCTTTGCGGGGCTGGGGATCGAGTTCGACATCTACGGGGGGACGCACCAGCCGGGGTTCGTGGCGATCCACGAGCAATTGAGCCAAGAGTTCTTCCTGCGGATTCACGAGAAGGGCTACTTCACGAAGAAGCGCAGCAAGCAGCTCTATGACCCGCAGGCCGAGCGGTTTCTGCCGGACCGGTACGTGCGGGGGACGTGTCATCACTGCGACACGCCGGGGGCGAACGGGGACCAGTGTGATGCGTGCGGGCAGATGATCGACCCGCTGCTGCTGAAGGACCCGGTGTCGACGCTGACGCCGGGGCAGCCGGCGGAAGTGCGCGAGACGACGCACTGGTACCTGAAGCTGAGCGACTTCGAGATCATGCTGAAGCGGTGGCTGGAGTCGAAGGAGGGGCAGTGGCGGCCGCAGGTGCTCAACTTCGCGTTGGGCCAGATCAAGCAGGGATTGCCCGAGCGGGCGATGACGCGGGACATCGACTGGGGGATCCCGGTGCCGCTGGACGATCCCGAGGCGGCGGGGAAGGTGTTGTTCGTGTGGTTCGACGCGCCGATCGGGTACATCTCGTTCACGGCGGCGCTGTGCCAGCAGCGTGCAGGCGGGCAGGACTACGACTATTGGTGGGCGTCCGAGGATTCGGACATCGTGCACTTCATCGGCGAGGACAACACGGTCTTTCACGCGTTGATCTGGCCGGCGATGCTGATGGCGGACGAGCGGTTCCAGCTGCCGGCGCAGGTGGTGGCGAACAACTTTCTGAACTTCCGCGTGGCGGGCGAGTTCAAGAAGATCAGCAAGAGCGAGACGAGCCCGGACTCGCCGGTGTGGATCGAGGAATACCTGAAGCGGTTCGAGCCGGATCCGTTGCGGTACCACTTGACGGCCGTCGCGCCGGAGACGAACCGGACGGCGTTCGACCCGGCCGAGTTCGTACAGCGGAACAACAACGAGCTGGTGGCGACGTTCGGGAACTTCATCAACCGGTTCATGACGGCGTTCGTGCACAAGCATTACGGCGGGCAGGTGCCGGAGGCGACGCTGGCGGAAAGTGATCGGGCGTTGCTGGCGCGGGGGGAGGAGGCGCTGCAGCGGGTCGGCGCGTTGATCGAGAAGTTCCAGTTCCGCGCGGCGCTCGAGGAGATGATGGGCTTTGCCCGCGCGGGCAACGAGTACTTCAACGAGCAGGAACCATGGAAGACGCGGAAGAGCGAGCCGGAGCGATGCGCGGCCGCGATCACGACGTGCATTCATGCAGCGCGGTATCTGGGGGTGCTCGCGGATCCGTTCATGCCGCACGCGGCGCAGACGCTGCGGGCAATGGTGTGGCCGGAGGCGGGTGAGACGGTTACTTGGGCGGCGCCGCCGGCGCCGGAAGCGGGTCGTCCGCTGGGGGCGGCGGAGATCCTGTTCGAGAAGCTCGAGCCCGATGCGATGGAGGCGTGAGATGCAGCGGGTGGCTGCGATAGGCGTGCTGGGCGGGCTGGCGATCGGGCTGGTGCTCGTGGCGGGTTGCAATCGCGAGGCGACGGTGGTGCGCGCGACAGCACAGGCGGCGCTGACGACGTTCGAGCCGGACACCTCGACGCCGGCCGCGGCGACCGAGAGCTTGCTTGCGCTGCTCGAGATTCGGCTGACGGTGCCAGGGCGGCTGCCGGAGAAGACCGAGACGCTCTACTGGACGCGACTGCGCGAGCTGGCGAGCCCGACGGGCATGAAGGCGGTTGCGACGGCGGCGTATGCAGAAAAGTACCCGGCCGAGCTGGGGGTCGAGCTGCGGCAGACCGCGGACGAGATCTTCGCGAGGGTGGTGCAGGGTTGGCCGGCGGTGGCCGCGACGTATTTTGCGGCGGTCGAGGCGGCGCCAGCGGCGCCGGAGCCGATCGTGGTCGAGGCCGGTCGGGCGGCGGCGGTGGCGTACCTGCTGCCGGGTGATCAGCAGGTTTTCCTGGAAGCGCAGCTGACGCAGATCGGCGGGCCGTGGCAGGTGGTGCGGCTGGCGTTTGTCAACGCGGAAGAAAGCATCGCGCTGGGGCGGGCGCTGGCGACGCAGGGGGTGGCGCCGCCGTCAGCGGCACCGGCCGCGACGGACGCGGCGGCCGAGGAAGCATCGGCCGCACGCAACGA
>CAZCKC010000087.1:10305-15802 GCA_964499235.1 uncultured Planctomycetales bacterium
CTTCCTGTCGGGCCGGACGACGCGCCGGCCGAATAGCATGTTTCCCTCGCAACATGACACGATGCTCGCGGTGGCCAGCGACTGGCGGCCGAGCGCGGTCGCGATTTTGCGGCTAAGCGGTCCGGATGCGTATGCGCTGCTGGCGGCGGGGCTTGGCCTGGAGATTGCGCGGCCGGTGGATGGGCGCGCGCGGGTGGTGAGCGGGCGGCTGCGGTGCGGGGCGTGGCCGGCAGTGCCGGTGACGGCGTACTGCTTTGCGGGGCCGCGGAGCTACACGGGGCAGGACCTGGTGGAGCTGCACGTGCCGGGGGCGTTGCCGCTAGTGCACCGGGTGGCGGATGGGCTGCTGGCGGCGGGGGCGCGGCGGGCACAGCCGGGGGAGTTCACGGCCCGGGCGTTTCTGGCGGGGAAGCTCGCGCCGGACGCGGTGGCGGGGGTGCAGGCATTGGTGGCGGCGCGGTCGGCTGAGCAGGCGCGGGAGGCGGCGCGGACGCTGACGGCGGGGGCGCGGGCCGATGTCGCGAGCTGGCGGGAGCGGATCCTGGACCTGCTGGCGCGGGTGGAAGCGGGGATCGACTTTGTGGAGGAAGAAGACATCCGGTTCATCGAGGCGGATGAGCTGGTCGGGGCCCTGGATGGTTTGATGGCGGAGCTGCCGCCGCGGGCGACGGTGGGGCCGAGCGGTGCGCGGCCGCACGTGGCGTTGGTCGGCTTGCCGAACGCGGGCAAGAGCACGCTGTTCAATGCGCTGTTGGGTGAGGGGCGGGCGATCGTGTCGCCGGTGTTGGGGACGACGCGGGACGTGTTGTCGGCGGAGGTGACGTGGGCGGGCGTGCCGCTGGTGTTGCAGGATTGCGCGGGGCTGGGGGCGACGGCGGATGAGCTGGCGGCGGCGGCGCACCGCTTGGCGGAGGCGACCGCGGAGCAGGCGGACATCGTGTTGTGGGTGCATGCGCAGGACGCCGGGCCGAGCGTGGTGGAAACGGCAGCGCTCGCGCGGCTGGATTCGGCGCGGGTGATCTTTGTGTTGAGCAAGGCGGATCGGCCGGCGGTGGTGGGGCTGGATGAAGTGGCAGTTCGGAGCGCGCAGCCGATCGCGGTGTGCGCGTTAACGGGCCGTGGGTTGGAGCCGCTGCGGCAGGCGGTGCTGGCGGCGGTTGAGCGGAGGGGCGGTGGGGCGGCGGGGATTGCGGACGGGCGGCTGGTGCGTGCCCGGGAGGCTTTGGAGCGTGCCCGAAAGTTAGCGGCCGCGGACCGTGAAGGGTTACGGGCTGATGAAGTTGCGTTGGACATGCGGCAGGCGGCGGGTTGGTTGAGTACCGAAATCGATCCCGGGATGATCGATCGGGTGCTGGGTCGGATCTTCGCAACGTTCTGCGTGGGAAAATAATGGGTCGGTTGCGTGGAATTGGCACGAAACTAACGGTTTACAAAAGAAACTGACGAATTTTCGGCCAGAAGGGGTTGTATTCGCCGCGGCATAGTCCTATAAACACGGGCGTTGGGTATGGCGTGGTCGGTCGTAGCATGCGGGAAGCAGTTTACTGAAAATAAGTTAAACGCATGCAATCGACCTTGCCGATGAACCCTGGTAGCTGCGGATGAGTATACGGAGTGTGAGCAGGGCGTTGGTTTTTTAAACGAAGCGCCTCGAAACGGACCAGTCATCATACGGGGAATCTTGCAGCATCTGGCTTCTTTCCCCTCCGGAGAGCACCGGGACGCCCTTGGGCCCCTGGTGCCCTCTTTTTTTATGCGCCGATTGAAGGTGGTGCGATCGCGGGAAGCGGAAGGTAGCATCGCGGCTGCGCGGCGCACCGTGCCTGGGTCGGTCTGCGCCGGGGATTCTGCGTCGGGCGGGGCTGCCGGCCCCACCCTTTCAGGCCCGCACCACCTTATGGCGCCCGGTCCACCTGATGGGGCTCGGCTCACCGGGTGAGGTCTGGGTGAGTGTGGGTCGTCAGGCCCGTTGCCCAATGCCCGCACCATGCTGCTGCCGCTGTGGCTAGTTGCCGCCGCGGTGGGAGCGTTTTTGTTTACCCCGCTTGGTCTTGCGCTTGGCACCTTTGCCCTTGGCGTTTGCGCGGGCCTTGCGGCCGCCGGTGCGGTGTGTGACGGCCTTGGGGCGGTGGAGCGTTTTGGCGCTGGGGCGGCGGCGCTGGACGCCGAGGTCGCTGTCTTCGGCGGGGACGAGGGTCATTTCCTGGCGGACGCGGTCAACGGCGGCGACGGTGACGCGGACCGACTGGCCGATGTGGATCAGGCGGCTGGAGGCGGCGCCGTAGAAGGTGTTGCTTTGCTCGTCGAATTCCCAGCGGTCGTCGGGGAAGTCGCTGGTGCGGATGAGGCCTTCGGCCATCGGGGGGAAGACCTGGACAAAGACACCGAAGGAGATCACGCCAGTGATGATCCCGTCGTAGGTCGCGCCGATGTTGTCGGACATGTACTCGAGGAGGATGGCTTTGACGGCGTCGCGTTCGGCGCTCTGGGCGCGGCGCTCGGTCTTGCTGGTGTGGGTGCCGAGGGTGTGGAGGGTCTTCAGCGTGAGTTCCTCGTCGCGGCGCTTGCGGTGCGGCTTGCCATCCTGGCGCAGCAGCGCATCGAGCTGGCGGTGTACGACAAGGTCGGGGTAGCGGCGGATCGGCGAGGTGAAGTGGCAGTAGTGCTCGCTGGCGAGGGCGAAGTGGCCTTCGCGGTTGGGGCTGTACTCGGCCTGCGTCATGGAGCGCAGGAGGATCATGTTGACGGCCGGCTCCTCTTTGCGTCCGCGGACGGTGCGCAGCAGGAGCTGGAGGGTCTCGCGGTCGAGGGTTTCGGGGACCTCGCGGCCGAGAAGGGGGCGGAGCTCGTGGAGGGCCGCGGTGTTCTCGGGGTCGGGTTCCGGGTGGATGCGGCGGAGGGTGGCGACGTCGTGGTCGTTGAGGTGGCGGCAGACGGCCTCGTTGGCCTCGACCATGAACATCTCGATGATGGTGTGGGAGAAGCTGGTGTCGGCCGGTGCGGCAGCGGTGACGTTGCCGTCGCGGTCGAAGGCGAGTTCGACCTCGGGCAGGTTGAGGACGAGCATGCCGTGGTCGAGGCGGCGCTGGCGGATGCGGCGGGCGAGCTTCTCGGCTTGCTTGAGCAGCTTGACGATGGGGTCGGGGATCTCGTGCGGGCGGCGCTCGAGGACGTCGGTGACCTGGTCGTAGGTGAGGCGCTGGTCGGAGCGGATGACGCTGTTGGCGAAGCTGGTCTCGACGACCCCGGCGTACTGGTCGTAGGTGATGAAGGCGCTCTTGGTGAAGCGGTCGACGCCGGGCTGGAGGCTGCACACGCCGTTGGAGAGGATCTCGGGCAGCATCGGGACGACTTTCTGGGGGAAATAGACGCTGTTGCCGCGTTCTTGGGCTTCGACGTCGAGGGCGGCGCCTTCGGTGACGAAGTGGGCGACGTCGGCGATGTGCACGCCGAGGCGGATCTTGCCGCCGCCGAGCGACTCGAGGGTGATCGCGTCGTCGAAGTCGCGGGCGGTGGTCGGGTCGATCGTGAAGGTCAGGAGGTCGCGGAGGTCGACGCGGTCGTCGGGGACCGTGGCGGCGAACTCGGCCGCGACGCGTTGGGCTTCGGCGCGGGTCTCGTCGGGAAACGTGTCGGGGATGTCGTACTGGCGGATGGTGGCGAGGACGATGCTCTGGGCCGCGCTGGCGTCGCCGAGGCGCTCGAGGATCACGGCGCGGGGCTCGCGGGACTCGAGCGTATGCTCGACGGGTTCGATGACGACGAGGTCGCCGGGCTGGGCGCCCTTCGCGCCGGGGTCGTCGACGCGCATGAGCGGCAAGGTGGTGCGGCCTTGCGGGCGGACGAGCCACCGCTTGCCGGCCCGCTCGAGCTGGCCAACGCAGCGGAGGGGGGCCCGCTCAATGATGCGGACGACCTCGCCGCGGGGCTTGCCGGTGCGGCGGCTGGGATGGCCCAGGCGGGCGGCGACGGTATCGCCGTCGCGCGCGCCGTTGGTGCGGCCACGGGGGACGAAGAGATCCTCGTCGCGGCCGGTGATGGAGATAAAGCCGAAGCCGCGTTCGTGGGCGTGGAAGCGTCCGACAAGGCGATCGGGGGAGTCGGGGAGGCTGAGGCGGCGGCCGCTGCCGACGGCGAGGGCGTCTTCGCGGATGAGCTCGCGGACGACGTCGCGGAAATCGGGGTAGGTGGACTCGGGGACGTCGAGGACCTTGGCGAGCTCGCGGATGCGGGGCTGGCGGTTGGGGTTGGCGGTGAGGTAGCGAACGATATCGCGTCGCCAGCGGCCCTCGGGCTCTGTCGGTGGCTTATGAGACATATGTACTCGTAAATCTTTGGAAGCGGAAAGGCGGGCGGGTTGCGGCCCGCTTGGATTACCGGGACATTGGGGAGATAATACGAGGAAGTTGGCAGATCGCGAGCGTTAATTCTCTTCCGAGATAGGGTTAGGAACGCCGGCCGGCCGCAGGGGGAGCGGCATAGGATCGCAGGTCGTGGTTTTGGGCGGTTGTGAGGAGGCAGGCATGGTCGACGGGAACCAGGAAACGCAGTCCGCCACGCAGTTCTCGATTTTTCTCATCAACAAGCCCGGCATTCTGGCTCGGGTATGTCAGAAACTGGCCGAGGATCAGGTGAACATCGTGGCCATGAGCATGATGGACTCGATTGAGCACGGGGTGTTGCGGCTGGTGGCGGCGGACCCGGATGCGGCGCGGGCATCGCTCCAGCCGTTGCACCTGACGATGGCGGAGACGGAAGTGTTGCTGGCGACGCTGCCGAATCGGCCGGGGGCGTTGGCGGACGTGGTGGCGCGGCTGGCGGCCGGGCGGGTTTCGGTGAATTACGCGTATGTCACGTCGGGGGCGGTGAACGGGAAGACGACCGGGGTGTTCCGGGTTTCAGACCACCAGAAGGCGATGCGGGTGTTGGCGGAGCAGCGGAAAGCGGACAAGCAGGGCGGCAAGGCGGGGCGGGAGAAGCCGGCAACGAAGAAGGCGAAGCGGGCCTGATGGCGGTTTCCAGGCGGCGTGTTTCCTGTTGAGTGGTGTTTTTGTGTCGCAATCTTCAGAACCGATGGTTGATGAGCCGCAGGCCGTGACGCCGGGATCGGGCTCGATCGAGGCGCGGTTGCCGGGGTGGTATGTCCGGTTAATTGGCTTGGCGGTGGCCGGTGCGGCGCTAGCGCTTTTGGGGATCGCGTTGGCGTTGGAGCCGGACCCGCGGGGGCATGGGACGCACGAGGCGTTGCCGATGACGGGGCCGTGCGGGTTTCTGGTGTCGACGGGGTATCCGTGTCCGAATTGTGGGATGACGACGGCGTTTTCGCACACGGTTCGGTTTCAGTGGCTGCGGGCGTTCTGGGTGCAGCCGGCGGGGTTTGTGTTTGCGTTGGCGACGGTGGTGGTGGGGGTTGGGGGGCTGTGGACGGCGGCGTCGGGGCGGGTACCGCTGCGGTACCTGGGGTGGCTGACGCCGTTGCGGCTCTTTGGGGGGTTAC
>CAZCKC010000088.1:0-15697 GCA_964499235.1 uncultured Planctomycetales bacterium
GCCGAAGAAAGCCCCCCAGCCGACCACCATGTGCCCAGCTGAGAGACTTGATTGTTAGCGCCACACTGCCCCGGCAAAAAAATGCCGAGACGCGTTAAAATCCCGGTCCGCGCCGCCGCGTCAACCGCCGCCCCCGAATTTGTCCCCGCCCCGACCGACGCCCGGTCCACCAACCGCCTCATTCCCCGGGGTCGATCACGTAAACACGACTCAACGTGTCCAAGTTTCCCCACGGCACCACCCGCAGGTCAAAGTGCAACTGCGTCGTGTCCACCCGCGCCGCCGCCGTCACGCGCCCGATCGTCAGCGGACTCGGCAACTGCTGCGATTCCGGTACCAGCACGATCTCCGCCCCCTCCGCCAGGTAGTTCTGCGTCGCCTCCGGAATCTCCATCTCGCCTGCCCCCCGCCCCCGCAGCGTCGCCGGCGTCGGCAGCGGCTCCCACTGCCCCGGCGCCACCTCCTTCGCCAGCCGAACCTCCGCCCGAAACGCCGGATCCGTCGCCAGCAACACCGTGCTGCCGTACGTCCGCACCTCCGCCACCCGCCCAACCAGGTACTGCCGGCCCGTCATCTCCCGGCCGAAGGACGCTTCATCCGACTGCAGACGGCGTCCCGCCACTACCCATTGCCCCACCCGGATCCCCCCGTTCAGGCTTCCGCGGTCGATCCGCAACGCCTCGCGGCGCCCGGTCACCGGCCCCAGGACCCCGGCGATCACGATCCGGACATCGGACAGCGTTTGCCGCAGCCCGGTCACTTCCTCGAGATCCCGCTCGAGCTTCCGTCGCTCCTGCTCCAGGTGCCCCGCCAGCCGCCGTAGCTCCGCCACCTCCGTCCGCAGCCGCTCCGCCTCCGCCCGCGAGAGGTTGCTCACCCCCCGCCCGCCGAACCAGTCACGCAACGCCTCGACGGCGGCACGGATCGGCCGCTGGACCAGGTCCAAAGGCTGGTGCAGATTGCGAATCGGTTGCACCGGAAAAAACGACAGCAGCAGGCACGCCACCATCAACAGTGCGAAGACTTGACCCTTCGATAGGCGAACAGAGTGGCGCACGAGTCGGGGCTTTCGTCCATGCGCGGTCGCCGGACCACCCCATCCTCCGCGGCGTCCGTGCCGTTCGCGCCGCTAGTACTCGTCTTCGTCCGACTCGAGCGTCGGCATCCACTCGTCGAGGTGATCGAGGTACTCGGCCGTCCCGCGTGCCACGCAAGTGAGCGGGTCCTCGACGACCATGACGTCGAGCCCCGACGCCTTGGCCAGCACCTGGCTCAGTCCCCGCAGCAACGCCCCACCCCCACTCAGGTGGATGCCGTTGTCCACCAGGTCTGCCGCCAGTTCCGGCTCGACCATCTCCAGCGTCCGCAGGACCTCGTCGACAATCGCGCCGACCGGCTCCTTGAGCGCTTCGCGGACCTCTTCGGCCGTCACGCTTGCCCGCCGCGGCAGGCCGCTGATCATGTCGCGGCCCTTCACCTCGATGCTGCCCTCTTCGTCCTGGGGCGCGGCAGAACCTGTTTCGATCTTGATCCGCTCGGCCGTCTGGGGACCGATCATCAGGTTGTAGGTGCGTTTCATGTAGCTGATGATCGCCTCGTCCATGTCGTCGCCGGCCACCCGCAACGAGTTGCAGACCCCGATATCGCCCAGGCTCATCACCGCCACCTCGGTCGTGCCGCCCCCGATGTCGACGATCATCGACGCCGTCGGGTCAGCGATCGGCAAACCCGCCCCGATCCCCGCCGCCATCGGCTCCTCGATCAGCAGGATCCGCCGCGCACCGGCCCGCTCGGCCGAGTTGTAGACCGCCCGCTTTTCGACGGCCGTAATGCCGTTCGGAACCGCGATCACGACCCGCGGATGGGCAAGCCCCCGGTTTCCGTGGACCTTGCGAATGAAGTAGCCGAGCATCGCCTCGGTGATGTCGAAGTCCGCGATCACGCCGTCCTTCAGCGGCCGAATCGCCGTGATCGTGCCCGGCGTCCGCCCCAGCATCTCCTTGGCCGAGATGCCGACCGCGTTGCCGTTGTCCATCACGTGGTTCGTGCCCTTGCGGACCGCCACCACCGACGGCTCGTTCAGGACAATACCCTCCCCGCGGACGGCAACCAGCGTGTTGCACGTCCCCAGGTCGATACCCATGTCGAGGCTGAACAGCCCCATCAGTCGGCGGATAAACACCGCGCGGATACCCCGCTATGCGCACACCGGCTCAGGCCACAACGCTCCCGGGCAGGCCCGGGCCAAATCGCGGCTTCGATCGGGGGCAACGCGCCATGCGAACCGATCAGCTGCCGAGTCAACCGGCCGGAGGCAGAACCGTTCCAAACAACGTGACAGCGCGATACGCCACGTAACCCGTCGCTGCCAGGATACACAGGAAAGCGACGACCATGAGTGCTGTATAGACATCATTATCGGCACTTGGACGCGGCCGACTGGACCCGGATGGGTTGAGTTGACTCATCGACAGTTTCCTCCGCTCGCCGCTGGACGGCGACCTACCGCGCCTCGTAGGCCACGAGGTCACCCGCCCGAACCTGACCCTGCAGCGTCCGCAGCCGGCCGCCGGCCGTTTCCGGGTTCACCCGCGTCACCACCAGCTCTCCCAGGAAATCGCTGCCGCGGTAGACCATGAATACCATCTCCGGCGTCACGCCCGACCCCCGGCCGATGTTGATGCTCGCGTACCGGTCGGCCACGTCCGTGATCTCGCCCCGGAGGGGCCCCGCGACCGCGGGCGTCACCCCGCCGTCTGTCGAGCCTCCCTCGCCGTCGGCCGGCAGGCGCTCGCGGAGGTTCGACAGCTGCCGCTGCGACGCGACCAGCCGCGCCTGCAGGTTACGGTTCTGCTCCGTCAGGATCGTCGTGTCGGCCGTCAACTCGAGCACCCGCTCGTTCAGCGCCGCGATCCGCGACTGGTACGTGATGTTCTGTTCTAGCAGCGTCTCAGTTCGCTTTTGCAGCGCGCTCAACTCCGCGGACACGACGCCGAGGATCTCCTGCAGCTTTGTTCGGCCCGCTTCCGACAGCGTCCGCTGCGTCTGCGCCTCGGCCAGCTGCGTCTGGACCTCGCCCTGGGCCGCCCCCAGGCTCTCGAGCTGTGCCCGCTGGTCGGCGATGATCTCGTCGCGACTCCGGAGCGTGTCGTTTTTCATCGCCAGCACGGCGGCCATCGTCGCCGCCATCTGGTCCCGCTCGACCACGGCGGCGCTCTTCTCCGTCTGGCTGACCTCCGCGATCTGCCTCCAGTTCTTCCACTGCGCCGCCGCCGAAACGAACAGCACCGAGGCGATGATCGACAGCACCGCTGTCAGAACCACAAACACCTTCGTCATCGTGCTCACGGGCACACTCCTTCGTCGCTACGCAGCCGCGGAGCCGTCACCCACCAAACGCGACCCATGGAGGCCAAAAACGCGCCCGGACGACTCACAACGCGGGGCGGATCATAAACCCTCGCCGCGCGAATGCAATGCATTGTGCCCGCGCAAACGCTCGCCCGCAATCGCCCAGCCCCCGCTTTGTGGAATTCGATTGCCAAATCACCAACCCCCCCTCTAGAGTGATGATCGATGGAACTGATCGTCACCCTCCATGAACCCCACCGCCGAACCGAGCTGTTCGGCGCCGGCGACCGTTATCTCCGCCGCATCCGCGACGAGTTCAACGTCCGCACCGAAGCCCGCAGCGAAAACCTCCGTCTCCGTGGCGACGCCGTCGCCGTCGGCAAGGCCGCCGCCGTCCTCGAAAAGCTCCAGGAACGCCTCCGCGGCCGCAAGTACCTCCTCGACGAAGACCTCGACGAAGTCCTCGCCGACGCCCGCGTCGCCGAGGCCGCCGACCGCCCCGATACCCTCACCCCCTTCTCCCGCGGCACCATCATCGAGGCCCGCACCCCCGGCCAGCACGACTACATCAACAGCATGCTGAGCCACGACCTCACCTTCTGTTTCGGCCCCGCCGGCACCGGCAAGACCTACCTCGCCGTCGCCGTCGCCGCCCACCTCCTCAAGCACGGCCACACCAAGCGGATCGCCCTCGTCCGCCCCGCCGTCGAGGCCGGCGAGAAGCTCGGCTTCCTCCCCGGCGACCTCCAGCAAAAGGTCAATCCCTACCTCCGCCCCCTCTTCGACGCCATGCACGACATGATGACCTACGACCAGCTCAAGCGCTTCATGGTCAGCGATATCGTCGAGGTCATCCCGCTGGCATACATGCGCGGCCGCACGCTCAACCAGGCCACCATCATCCTCGACGAAGCCCAGAACACGACGACGGCTCAGATGCTGATGTTCCTGACCCGCCTCGGCAACGACAGCAAGATGATCGTCACGGGCGACGACAGCCAGGTTGACCTCGCCCCGGGACAGACCTCCGGGCTGCGGGACGCCGTCCGCCGCCTCGACAAGACCCCCGGCGTGGGCATCGTCCGGCTGTCGAAGTCCGACATCGTCCGCCACCCCCTGGTCCAGCGAATCGTTGACTCCTACGCGCAAGAGCCACCGGGCGAGAACGTAAAATGAAATAACGTCCGATAACGTGGCCGTCCGCGATCCGCCACCGGCGGCGGCACCCTCGGCCGCCATTCGCCGTATTGACTTCACGAAGACTTGGGCGAAATCTAACGCTGTATGCCTGCTCCCAAGCGGAAGACATCCAGTCGCCAGAAGGAGATCCGACGCTCGAAGGCCGAGCGCCGCCAACCCCTCTTCCGCCGGGTCAACGCCCGGGCCCCCTTCGCGATCCTCGCCCTCGGACTGATCGTCGCGGCGCTGGCCGCCGTCATCGTCAGCCTCGGCGGCAACGCCCTCACGCTGAGAGTCGGGCAGCACCTCGAGCGGGCCCTCACTGCCCGGGTCAACTTCAGCCTCCGCGACCAGAGCCGCACGACCGAGAAGCGCGTCCAGGCCCGCGACGCCTCCCCCAACTACTACCGGCTGGACACCGCCCTCGTCGACGGCATCCGCGGCCGCCTCAACAGCCTGCTCACCATCGCCCAGACCCACAAGGACAACCCCGCCGAGATCCGCAAGAACGCCGCCAACATCAAGGTGACCCTCGACGACGAAGCCCTCCAGGAGTTCGTCCGCCTCGCCGAGCTCGAAGACCCCTTCGAGTACCAGCAGGCCATCAACACCGCCATCGACCGCCTCCGCCAGCAGCCGCTCGTCGAGCGCTCGGGCCTGGCAGCCGAACGAACCCCACTCAACGCCGTCCTTGTCGACCAGGTCCGTGACGTCGAGCCCGACCCCGTCCGCGTCAGCGCCCTCCGCGTCGCCGACCGCACCGCCGCCGAAGCCGTCGCCGAGGACGTCGCCGCCAGCTTCGCCCGCCCGCTCCGCGCCGCGCTCGAGCAATCGCTGGTCGCGATGCTCACCACGGACGAAGGCACCATTCGGCCGCTCTACCTCTACGACAGCACCCGCACCATCGAAGAAGCCGAGGCAGCCTACCACGCCGTCGAGCTGGTGATGGTCGAGTATCCGGTGGGTGCCATCATCGCCAACGCCGGCGAGATCACGCCCGAGGAGTTCGCGGTCCTCAAGGCCGAGCACGAAGCGTGGACCAACCAGGCCGAGACGCCCGCCCTCCCGACTGACCTCGAAGACGTCACCCGCGCCCAGCGCTTCGCCGCGCCCGCGGTCAACGCCCTCGGGCGCAGCCTGCTCGCGCTCTTCGCGACGCTGGGCATCATCGCCCACTACCTGCTCAACCGCCGGGCGCCCCAGATCAACCTCGCCCGGATGGCCACCACCGCGGGCACGCTGCTGCTGCTGCTGCTTTTCGTGCGGCTGGTCTACGTAAGCTCCGACACGCTGCTCGCGCACTTCGCGCTCGGCCCGCACGTATTCGCCGCGGCGCTGCTGGTGATCGTCTACCGCCGACACCAGATCGTCCTGCCGCTGATGCTGACCTTCAGCATCCTCGTCACGCTCGCGATCGAGCAGGGCCTCGGCTTCTTCTTCATCCTCTTCGCCACCTGCGGCAGCATCGCCATCGCCCTCAGCGACGTCCGCGCCCGCGGCCAGATCGTCGGCGTCGGCACAATCGCCGCCCTCGTCGCGATCGCCACCACCTTCGTCGTCGGCCTGATCCGCCAGCAGCCCGTCGACTTCGTCCTCTGGCAAAGCGCCTGGGCCGCCGGCGCCACGCTCGCGGCCGCCTTCATGATCGAAGGCCTGCTCCCCGCGATCGAGCGTCTCTTCATGCTCAGCACCAGCCTCACGCTGCTCGAATGGTGCGACGCCACCAAGCCGCTGCAACGCATGATGGCCGCCGAAGCTCCCGGCACCTACAACCACAGCCTCCAGGTCGGTACGCTCGCCGAAAGCGCGGCCGAGGCCATCGGCGCCAACGGCCTGCTCTGCCGGGCCGGCGCCTACTACCACGACATTGGCAAGATCAACAAGCCCGGGTACTTCGTCGAGAATCAGGCCCTCACCCCCAACCGTCACGACCGCCTCTCGCCCGCCATGAGCCTGCTGATCATCATCGGCCACGTCAAAGACGGCATCGAGATGGCCAAGGAGTACGGCCTGCCGCACGACCTGCGCCCCTTCATCGCCGAGCACCACGGCACGACGCTCGTCGAGTACTTCTACCACGCGGCCAGCAAGTCCCGCCGCCCCGACGACCCGATGGTCTCCGACACCGAGTTCCGCTACCCCGGCCCGAAGCCGCAAACGCGCGAATCCGGCATCCTGATGCTCTGCGACGGCGTCGAGGGCGCGGTCCGCGCCATGCCGGAGCCCACGCCCGGCCGCATCGAGGACACCGTCAACGCCATCGTCCAGAAGCGCCTGATGGATGGCCAGTTCGACGAGTGCGACCTCACCTTCCGCGAGATCGGCATCATCCGCCGCACGCTCACCAAGACGCTCTCCGCCATCTACCACTCGCGGATCCAATACCCGAGCGAAGAAAAGCCGGCCGAACCCGCCGCCCGCGGCGCAAGCGCGTGACACCGCCCACGCGGTCAGCCGGCGCCGGCGGCGATGTCACGGTCACCGTGCGCTGGAACCTCCGCACCGACTGGCGCGCCCGCGGCCTGCTCGAGCGCTGCGCCCGCCACGCCCTCGCCCGTGAGCAGCTCCGCCGCGGCAGCCTCTCGATCGTGGTCGTCGGCCAGAAGGCGATGCAGCGGCTCCATCGTGAGCACCTCGGCCTCGACCACCCCACCGACGTGCTGACCTTCGACCTCCGCGACACCGCCGACCGCCACACCGTCGACGGCGAGGTCATCGTCTGCGCCGACGTCGCCCGCACCACCGCCGCCCGGCGCCAGCAGAAGACGCTCGCCGCCGCCCGCCGCGAACTCGCCCTCTACGTCGTCCACGGCATCCTCCACCTCGCCGACCACGACGACACCACGCCCTTGGCCGCCGCCCGGATGCACCGCCGCGAGAACACGCTTTTGGCCGAGTGCGGCCTCGGCGCGGTCTACGGCCCCGTCGACTGACCCGTGACGGCGCTTAGCAAACGGGGATCTGCGCTGTCCGGCCCAGGCCCGCTATTATCGAAAGCAGATGCGCAGTTCTTCGCGACGCCGATTTGAGACCTTCCGGGCCGAACGCCCCGTCCGCGGGCGCTACGCCAACGACCCCCGGGCCGAGCACGGCGCGGTCCCCGAGGACCGCTCGACCCGTCGCCGGAGCTACCTCCGCGATTACGTCCAGTGGCTCCGCCCCTTCACCAGGGCCCTCGTCGTTGTCCTGGTCCTCGGCGCGGTCACGGCCGGCCTCGGCCTGGTCCTCCCGCGCGCGACGATGTACATCGTCGACCATGTCATCCCGGCCCGAGCCTGGAATGAGCTCCACCTGATCGGCGGCATCCTCCTCGCGATCATTGTGGTCCAGCAGTCACTCGAGCTCTGGCGGCTCGCCCGCATCGCGAAGCTCAACGCCCAGGTCGTCTTCCGCGTCCGCCAGCGGCTCTTCGACCACATGCTGCACCTGCCGCTGCACCGGCTCTCCAATCTCAAGACCGGCGGAATCACCTCGCGGCTCTCCGGCGACGTCGACCTGCTCAGCGGGCTGCTACAGCAGGCGATCATCTCGCCCGGCGTCGCGGCCATCCGCGTGGTCCTCACGCTCGGCATGCTGCTGTGGATTAACTGGATGATGGCGCTGGCCGCCGCCCTGATTCTGCCCCCAGTGGTGATCCTCAACCTCGTCTACATCCGCCGCATCCGCCCGATCTACCGCAGCATGCGGCACGACCGCCAGGACATCGACGCCGGCGTCGTCGAGACCTTCAGCGGCATCCGCGTTGTCCGCGCCTTCCGCCGCGAGAACACCGAGACCAAGCACCACGCCGTCGACCACCACGTCGTCATCCGCAAGCAACTCCTCGCCCGCCTGCTCGAGTACATCGTCGCCACCGGCTGGGGTTTTCTGATCCCGCTCAGCGGCCTGATCGTCATCTGGGTCGGCGGCGCGCTCACGATGCGCGGCCAGGCCTCCGTCGGCGGCATCCTCGCCTTCCAGATGTACCTGTTCATGCTGCTCGGACCGGTCTCGGCGATGGTCCAGTCCTACGGCCGCACGCAGCAGGCCCTCGCCGCCATGGAGCGGGTCTTCGACCTCTTGCGCGAGCCGATCGACAAGCCCGACCGCCCCAACGCGCTCGCCGCCCCGCGTTTGATCGCGCGGTTCACGTTCGACGACGTCTCGTTCGGCTACGCACCGGACCAGCTCGTGCTGAGCCAAATCAATCTCGACGTGCCGGGCGGCGCGACCGTCGCCCTCGTCGGGCCCAGCGGCTCGGGCAAGACGACGCTCACCAACCTCGTCGCCCGCTTCTACGACCCGACGCACGGCGCGATCCGCCTCAACGGCCGCGACCTGCGCGACTACCAGCTCAACACCTACCGCGGCCTGCTCGCGCTCGTGCAGCAGGACACGTTCCTCTTCGACGGCTCGATCGCGGAGAACATCGCCTACGGCAACCGCACCGCCAGCCGGGCGGAGATCCGCGACGCCGCCCGCCGGGCCAACGTCCTCGAGTTCGTCGAGGGCTTCCCCGCGGGCTTCGACACCGTCGTCGGCGAGCGCGGCGTCCGCCTTTCCGGCGGCCAGGCCCAGCGCGTCAGCATCGCCCGCGCGATCCTCGCCGACCCCGCGATCCTGATCCTCGACGAGGCCACCAGCAACCTCGACACCGAGAGCGAGCAGCTCATCCAGGCCTCACTCACCGAGCTTCTGGCCGATCGAACCACGTTTGTCATCGCCCACCGGCTCTCCACGATCATGCACGCCGACCTGATCGTCGTCCTCGACCAGGGCGAGATCGTCGAGCTCGGCCCCCACGCCGAGCTGATCGCCCGTAACTCGCGCTATCGCGACATGGTCGAGCGCCAACAACGCGGCATGCTCGCCTCCACCGAACCCGAGTGGCTCAGCTAGCCACCCGTTCAGGCTGGGGCCGGCGTTCCCGCCCAGGAGGGTCGCGTGGACGTGTCGCCCGCCGCTCTTACGCTGGAATCACCTTTTCGCAGGCAGGACGCCCGCCCTCTTTCGCCTTTCCCCAGCCTCCGCAAGCCAGCACCGCTTGGACCCGCGCCCAGCCCCGCGGTACCCTATCGCCTAACAACAAACTGACCGCCCGACGCGAGGATCCGCCATGCTGCGCCTGCTGCTCGTCATCCCGCTGCTCACCCTTACCGGCTGCCTGAAGATCGAGGCCAGCCCCGACGTCCGCACCCATCTCGGCCGCACCAGCGACCCAAGTGTCCAGTACACGCCCTACGGCCGCCAGCTCGAAGCCGTCCTCGACCAGCAAACCACGATTGCCGATGAGCTGAAGAAGCGTGACTGGGAGGAGCTCAGCGAGGAGCTGGGCGAGTGGCGCAGCGAGGTCCGCAACCTCAACAGCGTTGCCCACACCTCGGAGAATCCCGATCGTCTGCGCAGCTACTGCGATCGCCTGCTAAGCCTGATCGGCGAGATGCAGACCGGCGCCCGCCACGGCGCCGCCGAAACCGTCCGCGTCGCGCTCGACGCCGCCGACCCCGTCCTCGACGACCTCAGCCGCGACTTCCGCATCACCGAGCCCGCCCGGTAGCGAACACGGAGGGAACCGCCTCACCGTTGCGGCGCGACCCGTACCGCGAGCCGCTTGCCACCGCTCTTGCGCGGTGTTTCTCCAACCACGCCCGCTAAGCCATTACCCGCCTACCCCCGCTCCTCCAACCGCTCCACCCGTTCCCGCAGCGCCTGCAATTCTTCCCGCAATGCCGCCAGCTCGGCCGCCATGCCGCCAGTCGCCGCCCGCGCCGCGGGAGCCACCGGATTCGCCCGCTCAATACCCTGCTCGAACCCCGCCGCCTCCTCGGGCCAATACAACGTGTGCCGAAACCGAACCGCCGACTGCCCGGCCGCCCGCGGCATCTGCACGACAAACGTCGGCTCGTCCTCCGCCAGCCGCTGCAGCGTCGCACTCACCTCCTCGGTCGACTCGAAGTGATGCATCCGCCCGCACCGCGTCCGCAGCTCGCCAACCGTCTGCGGCCCGCGCAGCAGCAACTCGGCCATCACCGCCTGGGCGGGGGCACCCCAGCCCAGTGTCTGCGCCGCATCCGTCCGAAACCGATCCGTCCGCGAGCCCGCCCCCGCCAGCACCCGGCTGACCAGTTGCCGCTCGCGCAGCGCCTCGACCGTGTCGAACACGGTGGCCTCGTCGAGGTCCATGAGCGGATCACGGTTCGACTTCTGGTTGCAGGCCGCCACCAGGGCGTTCAACGTCAGCGGGTAGTACTGCGGCTGCGCGAGCTTCTTCTCGATCAGCGCCCCCAGCACCCGCCGCTCGACCTCGTTCAACGGCTCCATCACTCGTCACCCTTCCGCGGGAACAGTTGGTTACTTCGCCTCGAGCCAGTTCTGCCCGATCGCCACGTCGACCTTCAGCGGCACGCTCAGCTCAACGGCCGCGCTCATCTGCGCCGCGACGATTCCGGCCATCGCCTCCGCCTCATCGGCCGGCGCCTCGCAGACCAGCTCGTCATGCACCTGCAGCAGGATCCGCACGGGCAGCCCGTCGCGCGCGATCCGCTGGTGCAGCCGCACCATCGCGATCTTGATGATGTCCGCGGCCGAGCCCTGCACCACCGTGTTCACCGCCAGCCGCTCGGCCTGATTCCGCAGGTTCGCGTTCCGCGAGCGGATGTTCTCGATCGGCCGCCGCCGGCCGAGCAGCGTCTTCGCGTAGCCGTACCGCTTCGCGTTGTCGACGCACTCGTCAATGAACGCCCGGATCTGCGGATACCGCGCAAAATACTCGTCGATAAACTGCTGCGCTTCCTCGCGGCTCATCCCGGTCGTCTGCGCCAGCCCGAACGCCGTCTGTCCGTACACGATCCCGAAGTTCACCGCCTTCGCGTTGCCCCGCATCTCGCGCGTCACGTCCCCTTCGTCGACGCCGTTCACCTGCGCGGCCACGAACGCGTGAATGTCGCGGTCCGCTTGAAACGCCTCCCGCAGCGCACCGTCCGCGGAAAAGTGCGCGAGCACGCGCAGCTCCACCTGCGAGTAGTCCGCCACGATCAGCCGCTCATCCTTCGAACGCGGCACGAACGCCCGCCGGATCTGCCGTCCCAGCTCGGTCCGCACCGGAATGTTCTGCAAGTTCGGCTCGCTGCTGCTCAGCCGCCCGGTAATCGCACCGGTCTGGTGATAGCTCGTGTGCACCCGCCCCGTCCGCCGCGACCGCTCCTTCGGCAGCGCGTCGACGTACGTGCTAAGCAGCTTCTGCAGCTCGCGGTAGTCCAGCAGCAACTGCGGCAGCGCGTGCCCCGTCTCCCGCGCCAGCACGCTCAGCGTCTCCGCGTCCGTCGACCGCGCCGTCTTCGTCCGCCGCACCACCCGAAAGCCGATCTTGTCGAACAACACCTCCCCCAACTGCTTCGGCGAGTCGAGGTTGAACGCCTCCCCCGCCACCGTGTGCACCTGCTGCGTCAGCTCCGCCGCCCGCTCCGTCAGCTGCCCGCTCATCTCCGCCAGAAAGTCCGCGTCGATCGCAATCCCCGCCGCCTCCATCTCCGTCAACACGTTCAGCAGCGGCATCTCCGTCTCGTAAAACAGCCGCTCCACCTGCTGCTCTGCCAGCTGCGGCTCGAACAGCGCCGCCAGCCGGTGCGTGTAGTCCGCGTCCTCGGCCGCATACTCCGCCACGTGCTCCAGCGGCACCTGGTCCATCCGCAGTTGATCCCGCCCTTTCCCGATCAGTTCCGTGATCGGGATCATCTCGTGACCCAGCAGGTCGCGCACCAGCCGATCCAGCCCGTACGACACCCGCGCCGGATCCACCAGAAACGCCGCCACCATCGTGTCGAACGCCGGCCCCGCCACCGGCAGCGCCGCGTGCCGCATCACGATCAGGTCATACTTCAGGTTGTGCCCGATCTTTTGAATCTTCGCATCCGCAAAGATCGGCCCGAGCGCTGCCTGCACCTGCTCCAGCGGCAACGGCCGCCCGTACTGGCACATCGTCGGCACGTACGCCGCCTGCCCGACATCCCACGCGATCGCCAGCCCGACCAGCTCCGCGTCGACCGCCTTCAGCCCCGTCGTCTCGGTGTCAAACGTGAAGCGGCCCAGGCCCCGCAGCCGCTCGGCCAGCGCTGCCAGCTTCTCCGGCGTGTCGACCAGCTCGTACTCCCCCCGCTCCGGCTGCCGCAGCGCCGCCGCCCGGTCATCCGGCGACGGCTGGTGCTCCGCCAGCTCCGCCACCGTCTCGTCCGCCACGTTCGGCAGCTGCTCGATCAGCTTCCGAAAGCCCAGCTCCTGAAAGAGGGGCAGCACCTCCGCCCACGTGAACCGCCCCGGCTCGCACGCGTCCAGCGCCAGCTCCACCGGCGCGTCCCGCCGCAGCGTCACCAGCTCGCGCGTCACCGGCAGCTGCTCGGCGAACGCCTTCACCCTCTCCGCCTGCTTCGGCGACAGCTCGTCCGCGTGCTCCAGCACCGCCTCCGCCGAGCCGTACTGCTGGATCAGCTTAGCGGCCGTTTTCGGCCCGATCCCCGGCACGCCGGGAACGTTATCGACGGTATCCCCCATCAGGATCTGCACGTCGATCGCCTGCGCCGGCGACCAGCCCTTCTTCTCCGCCAGCGACGCCGGCGTGATCCGCTCGCTCTTCAGCGGGTCGAACATCGTCACCCGCTCGGTTAGCAACTGCTCGAGGTCCTTGTCCCGGCTGACCAGCACCACCTCGAGCCCGTCCTCCGCGTGTTGCTCCACCAGCGTCGCGATCAGGTCGTCCGCCTCCCAACCCGCCTGCCGCAGGATCGGCACGCCAGCCGCCTCCAGGATCGCGACGATCCGCTGCTCCTGCACCGGCAAATCCTCCGGCGGCGGCTCCCGCTGCGCCTTGTAATCCGGGTAGATCTGGCGCCGCTGCAGCTTGCTCTCGTCCGCGTCCAGGATCATCGCCAGATAATCGGGCTGATGATCCCGCAACAAATTCAGTAGCATCTGACAGAAGACGTGCGTTGCCCGCGTCGGCTCGCCGCTCGGCGAGCTCAGGTTCCCGAACGGCGCGTAATAGGCGCGAAAAATCTGGGCGTGCCCGTCAATCAGGTAGAGTTTCTTGGCCATGCGAGAGATGGTACGTGGCCGCCCGCGGCAACGCGAGCAGCCGCCACGCTGTCCCCGTCAACCCAGGAGCAGCCGCATGCCCCCACTCGCTAACCGTATCCAACACCAGCAAGCCGACGTCCCGACCCTCGACGGCGACGCCATCGTCAACGCCGCCCACCGCCCCCGACGACGAGTACTCAGCACAAACGTATCATCGCCCTCCCCGCGGTGCACGGTTCCCCCGGAGCGGCCTTCCGCCGGTCCGTTCCAGTCCCAACAAAGTCAGCTTTAGCCCAAAGACGCGAACCCTCCCCGCCTCGCCTACTGCTCCCTCCCCTTCAGCGGCTTGGCATGCATCTTCTCAATGTACGGCCGGTACGTCGGCCCGCAGTTGATCGTGCAGAACGGGTACACCCCGTCCACCGTGCTGTAGAGAATCACGCAGCGCCGGATCCGCTCGGTGTCGAAGTTGTACCGGTCCATGAAGTGCATCCCCGCCGCCATCAGCGTGCGGTAGTTCGCCTCCCCGCGCGCCCCGCGCCCGTGCGCCTTGTCCGTCATCCCCTGCAGCGCCTTCAGGAACGTGAACGGCGTTACCCGGTAATCCCGCGCCGTCCAGCGGTAGCTCGCGAAGAACGTCCGCAGGATCCCCAGCTGGTCCCGCCAGTTCGCCCTCCCCCCCTGCCGCCGCGCCTCGATCCGGGCCGCCAGCTCATTGAACCCCTTGAACAACCGGGCGGTGTCAAAGAGCTTCGGAATCGGGATCGCCTCGTGCTCCGGCGTCACGAAGAAGTACGAGCCGAAGGCGCAGTCGCTGTGACAGCTCGGCCGGATCTTCGGCTTGCCGTCCAGCGCCTGCATGATCCGGCTCAGCGGCACCACGTGGTTCAGCGGGAAGAAGTCCCGCATCACCTCCGCCCCGCTCGCCGCGGCAAGGTCGTGCGCCAGGTCCCCCAGCGTGTAACGCCGCTGCTCCAGCTCGCTGCGGTCGATCCGCCCGCTGAACGACACCGGCTGGTACGAGATCCCCGAAATCACGTCCGCGTTGCGGCACGCGAACCGGAAGATCTCCGCCACCTGCTGGTCGTTCACCCCCTTGATGATCGTCGGCACCAGGCAGACCTTCAGCCCCACCCGCCGGCAGTTCTCGATCGCCTGCAGCTTCTGCTCCAGCAGCCGCCGCCCCCGCACCTGCTCGTACAGGTCGTCATCCAGCCCGTCAAACTGCAGGTACAACGTGTGCAGCCCCGCCTCCACCGACCGCTGGGCAAACTCCAGCTGCGCGTGCGTCAGCCCGTTCGTCGCGCTCTGCACGTGCGAAAAGCCCAGCTCGTTCGCCGCCCGGCACACCCGGTGAAAGTCGGGGTGCAGCGTCGGCTCCCCGCCCGTGAACTGCACCGCCGTCGCCGGCGTCGGGTGCTGGTTGCGCAGCGACCGCAACATCTCCAACACCATCTCGTAAGATGGCTGCGACACGTACCCCGCCTGGTTCGCCGACGCGAAGCACACCGGGCACGCCAGGTTGCACCGGTTCGTCAGGTCGATCTGCGCCAGGCACGCCGTGCTGTGATGCTGGTTGCACAAGCCGCAATCGCTCGGACAATGCGACGCGCCCGTGATCTGCGGCCGCACCACCCCCCGCTCGTCCTCGTACCCCGCCGCCGTCGACTTCAGGTACAGCGCGACATCCGAGTTGATCTTGTCGCGGTAGTAGCCGTGCTCGGGACACGTCTTCTCGATCCAGACCGCCCCATCCTTCACGAAGTACCGCCCGAGGATCAGCGCGCTGCACGCCGGACAGAGCGTCTCGACCGTCCGCGGCAGCCGCTGCACGATCGGTCGAATCGGAAAGCCGCTCAGCGTCGTGTCCGGCTGCCGCGGCGGCGTCGCCTGCGCGGGCGGCTGCTGGACGAACAAGACGTCCGCGTGCCATTCGCGATAGCCCGCCTCACCCGCGACGCCGTCATACTCCAGGTAGATCGCATCCTCGTCCGCGTCGTAGACGAACCGCCCGGGCACGACCGCATCGAACCGCGCCGCGTACCACTCCCCCGCCCACGGCAAGCCCGCCCGCAGCGCCATGAAGAAGGCCAACAGCGCCAGCGCGCCCTCATCCTCC
>CAZCKC010000089.1:0-15592 GCA_964499235.1 uncultured Planctomycetales bacterium
GGTGACGCCGGAACCGGACGCGGTGGATGATCACGGCGCGCTCGAACTTCATCTTCGGCGGGGGCGACGTGTCACCGTGCGTCCCGGCTTCGACCGTGACGACCAAGCCGCAGGGAGCGAGCGCTTGCGGGGTCGCGAAAGGCTGGTGCGGTCGACCACGGCCAGGATGGCCGTGGCACGGGCACGGTTAACCGATTGCTCCGCTGTGCGGAAGGTGCTTGGTTAAATATGGAGTGCGCGGAACAGAAGGGGGTCGATGGACCGCCCTACATCTGGAATCCCGGGAAAAGATGGCGGGTCGATGACCCGCCCCACATTGGTTAGCGGCCGCGGCGGTGTAGGAAGAGCAGGCCGGCGGCGAGCAGGGTGAGGGTGGCGGGTTCGGGGACGATGGCCGCAGCGGCGGGCGCGGGGCTGGCGCTAGCCGTCGCGTCGTCACTCAAGGCGCTGAGGTCGCTGGGTGGGATGAGCGGGTCGATCGGCGCGAGCGTCAGGCCGTCGCCGTCGAAGGCGGTCACCTGGTAGCCGGCCACCGCGGCGGCGTCGGCGTAGGCGTTCTGGATCGCCTCGTTGATCTGGTCGATCGGGCTCTTCGGCGTGAGGGCGGCGAGCTCCGTTGTGTCGACGCCGAGGCTGGAGAGCAGCGCGACGAAGAGATCGTAATAGATGTTGCCCCGGGCGGTGATCGGGCCGATGTCGAAGTCGATCTCTTCGGCGTTCTGGTCGTTGATGCTGTCGAAGAAGATCGCCGAGTTGTCCTGCGAAACGTTGACGCTCAGCGTGTAGAAGCCCAGCGGGTTCAGCTCGAACGCGTTGTTGAGGTTGACGGTCCCCACGATGTTGCCGTCCACGGCGCCGGTCTTCACCGACGCTCGGTAGTTCAAGTTGTTGGCCACGAATTCGCCGTTGACCACCGGGAAGAACCGCGAGGTGTAGCCCAGCGTCATCTGCGTGGCGCCTGCCAGCTCCACCTCGAACGGGCCGGCGTCGAAGACTTCCGGGCGCCCGCGGCTGTCGAGCCCGAACGTGCGGTCGAGCTCGAGGCGATGGCCTTTGCCGAGGCGGTTCGGGACGATCCGCAGGCGACCCTGACGCTGGCCGTTGATCCGCGTCCCGTCGCCAGCGCCAATCAGCGGGCCACCGATCGGCGTCGAGATGATGAACAGCGCCCGGTAGAGGGATTCGTAGGGACCGGCCGAGGCCGGGACGGCCATCAATGCCGCCAGGACCACCACGCTCGCCAGCTTTCGACCCGTGCCCATGACGCCTCTCCTCAACGACCCGGCCCCAGACCCGCTGGGCGGTGATTTCTTCCCCCGTTCCCCCGGGCGGCCGCTCGACGCGTACACCGTCCCCTCGATCCTCGAAAGAGGATAGGTGATCGCCGGCGGGCGATCAATCCGCAACCCGCCGCCCCTCGTTCTATCGGCTTTGGGCGCGGCCGGCTGCAAGCGGGGCGGCCGGCAGGTTTTGCGCGGCAGGCTCACGAACGCCGGGCGGCCGGCGTTCGTATCTGCCGGGGGTTGCGGGACTTGTTAGAATCCGCGCCTGTTGTCGCCGCATGATCGTCGCCGTGCTGACTGAACGCGTCCCCCCGCCCGGAAACGCCCGCCGTGACTGCACGTGTCCCGATGCCTGTCGCCGTCGCCCGCCGGGCGCTGAGTAGTTTTCTGTTCTTCTGGGTCGGTGTAGCGGCGGCCGGCGGGGCGGAGCCCGCGGCGGTTGAGCGTTGGTTTGCGACCCTCGCGGACCCGGCCGCCCGGCCGACCGCCCGCCTGGAGGCGGCTGACCAGCTCGTGGGCCTCGAAGATTCTGCTGTCAACGGGCGGCTGATGGAGCTGATCCGGGGGCCGCACCCCGTGGCGGCGGGCGTGCTGGCCGAGCACTTCGCCGGCTATCCGCGGGAGCTTACGGACGGCTGGCTGGCCGCCCTGCCGGAGCTGCTCGGCAGCGAGCGGGCCGTTGACCGCCGCTGGGCGGCGATCGCATTGGCGCGGGATCCGGCCAACGACGGGCTGAAGCGCTTGCAGCAGTTCGTTGGTGATCCTGAGCAGCCGGCGGGGCTGCGGATCGAGGCGCTGCGGGCGGCGGGGGCGGTGATTCGCCAGCCGGTCGTTGGTTTTGTTGGGCGTTTTGCGCTCACGGCCGAGGGGCCGCTCCGCGCGTCGGCGTTCGAAGTGCTCGAGGAGGCGTCGGGCGGTGCGCTGCGGGCGGCGGTCTTGAGCCAGGCGGCTGACGAGACGGCCGACGAGCTGATCGCGAGCTGGCTGGAGAGCCTCGAGGCGATGCCGGCGGAGCGGTGGGTCGCGTGGCGGGCGCAGCGGCTGGCACTGGTGCAGGCGGAGTTGCGGCGGGCGGCGGTCGGGCTCGAGGACCGGCTCACGGCAACGCTGCGGACGCTGTACCAGCGGGTGGGGGCGGAGGACCGGTCGGAGCTGCTGGCGCAGTGGCTGGGCGACTCGCAGCCGGCGGTCCGCGCGGTCGCGCTCGAGTTGCTGCTGAACACGATCGTGGCGGGGGCGGAGGTGCCGGCCGGGCTGCGGGCGCGGGCGCGGGAGCTGCTCGGCGACGATTCGCCGGCTGTCCAGGGGGCGGCCGCCCGGGCGGTGGCCGCGTTCCGTGACGGGGCGGACGAGGGGCCGCTGCTGAGCTTGTTTGAGCAGGCGGTGGCACCGGACGTGCGGAAGGCGGTCGCGACGGCGCTCGGGTATGTCGGCAGCGCGGCCGCGGTCGAGCCGCTGCTGCAGAGCGTGACGGGTGGGCGGCGGCTGCTGGAGCGCGACAGTGCGCGGCTCGAAGCGCTGACGGCGCTCGGGCGGTTGATTGAGCGTGGGGCGCTGGCGGAGCCGCAGCGCGCGACGGTTCGGACGGCGCTGAGCGGGCTTGCAGCGGGGGCGGCAGGCGGTGACGCCGGCGTGCGCGAGCGGGCGCTCTGGGCGTTGACGCAGCTTCGGGATCCGGTGTTGCAGCCGTTGTTTGCGGCGGCGACGGCGGAAGAGAATGCGCCGGCGGTGCGGCTCAGTGCGCTGCGCGGGTTGAACGTGCTGGACGAGGCGGGGGCGATTGACGCGGTGTTGCCGCTGCTGGCGGCTTCGGATGTGGCGTTGCGCCGGACGGCGGTCGAGGCGGTAGGGCGGTGGGCGACGACTGATACGCACTTCGCTGCGCTGGCTGAGCGCGTAGCGTCAGAGCACGAGTCGGATGACGCGGTCCGGAAGCTGGCGTGGAGTGCGCTGCGGGACGCGTTGAGCCGAGGGGACGCGGAACAGCAGCAGCGGGTCGCCGACCGGCTGGGCGCGGCCGACAGCCCGCTGGCCCCGCGTCAGCAGGCCGAGCTCTATCGCCTTGCGGCCGAGAGCCTTGCGGCGGCGGACCAACCCGCCGCGGCCGCGGCCGCCCAGGAGGCGCAGGCTGAGCGGTTGCTGGGGGCGGAGTTGTTTCCGGAAGCATTGGCGGCTTACCGTGCGGCGCTGTTGAAGCTTCATCCGCACGATGGCGCGCAGGCGGCCGGGCTCGCCGCCCGCCTGATTGCGCTGAGCGTCCGCCATGACGAGTACACGCCGGAGCTGGTCGAGCGGCTGCGGTCGCTGAACACGCCGCTGGATGGGGCGCGGCTGTTGGCGGGCTTGCGGTTGGAGATTGAGCGGCTACGCGCGTCGGGGGCGGGGGAGCAAGCGGCGGTGCTGCTCGCGGCGCTGCGCGAGCAGCCGCCGATCGTGTGGTCGCCGGAGCAGGCGGCGGCGCTGGAAGCGTTGCGGCCGCCAGCGCCCGCGGATCGTGATGAAGCGGCGGAAGCGCCGGCGGAAGCGGCGGCGGCGGCCGACTAGCCCTTCACGCCGCTGACGACCACGCCCTTGATGAAGACTTTCTGTGCGAGGAAGAAGATCACAACGGTGGGGATGAGCATCATGACGGCGCCGGCCATCAGGAGTTGGGGCTCAGCGTACTGGAAGCCGCTCTTGAAGTTTTGCAGCGCGAGCGCGATGGTCTGCTTCTCGTCGGAGTTGATGTAGAGCAGTGGGGCGAGGAAGTCGTTCCACGAGGCGATGAACGAGAAGACGGCCACCGTGACGATGATCGGCTTGCTGAGCGGCATCATGATCAGCCACCAGGTGGCGAGCGGGCCGCAGCCGTCGATGCGGGCGGAGTCCTCGAGGTCGACGGGGATCGTCATCATGAACTGGCGGTAGAGGAAGACGAAGAAGGCCGCGTGGGCCAGGAAGTGCGGCACGATGAGCGGCAGGAAGGTGTCGATCCAGCCGATCGAGGCGAAGAGGACGAAGGTGGGGATGCTCGTGACCTGTCCCGGGATCATCATCGTCGACAGCAGGACCAGGAACAGGACGTTGCTGCCGCGGAAGCTCAGCCGCGCGAAGGCGTAGCCGACCAGGCCGCAGCTCATCACGGTGCCCAGCACGACGAGCACCGCGACGAGGATCGTGTTCGCCAGGTAGAGGTCGAACTGCTTCTCCTGCCAGGCGCGGACGAAGTTTGACCATTGCGGGCGGAGGATCGCCTCGTGTCCCGTCCGCCCCGGTCCGGGCACCACCGACAGCACGCCGGTGATCTCGACGGGGACGGTCTCGTCGGGGGGCAGGGCCTCGATGGGGGGGACGTCGTCGCCCAGCCCCTGGCGCCGCTGCACGGTGATTTCCTGGCCGAGCAGCTCGGTCGTGTAGCTCACCGACGTCGTCTGGATCACCGCGCGGGCCGGGATCGTCCGGGTCACCGGGGCGTCGGTGATCTCGACCTTGACCGCGTCGGGGCGGTCGGGCACCGCGCCGATCTCCTTGACCTGGCGGTGCTGGCCGTCGATGAAGGCGTAGAGCCGCCGCAGCTGGACCACGCGCAGCTGGTCGATGCCGACTTCCAAGCCGTCAGCGGGCACGATCGGCTGCACGGTGACGTAGCCGGCGGCGGTGTTCGTTCCCAGGACGGTCACAGGGACCCGGCGGACGACGCGGCTGTAGTCGGGGCTGTACTGGTGGAGCTCGTGGCCGCTGACCGTTTCGACGAGGATGCGTTTTTCGTCGCCGTCGACCTCGATGGCGGGGGCGACGGCGATCTTGGCCTGGTCATGGATCTTGGTAATGCTCACGCGCCCGTCGCGGGGGAGCTCTTCCTCGGCCAGCGCGACCTCCATCTCCTGGCCGAAGGCGGACCAGAAGACCTGCTGTTCCTGGCGTTCGACGATCTCGTCGTGGGCGACGATAGCGGTTTCGAGTTGGGCGGGCAGGGCGACGACGACCTGATCGTCGGGGCGCTCGGAGACGATTTCGACCCGTTGCCGGCGGCCGTCGATGGCGGCGAAGTAGATCTCGCTGGTTTGCTTGGCCAAGGCGCGGACGGGCAGGTCCAGCGGCTGGCTGTGGGTTTCGGCGTAGGTGTTCGTGACGCTGTCGTATTCGTAGAGGACCTTGGTCCGCCAGACGTAGGTGCCGAACTGCTCGCCCTCGTCGAAGACCCGCACCCGCACCGGCTCATCGTCGATGTAGACGAAGTCCTTGGGCACGACGGGGGTCCAGTCGGGCGGGTAGGCCTCGACGCGCTCCTTGGTCTTGAGGCTCGCGATCACGAGCCAGTAGAACGGCAGCACGATCGGGATGACCCCGAGCACCAGGATGATGTAGACGACCAGCTTGTAGGAGAAGGACTCGCTGCGTCCTTCGCTGCCGCGCACACTCATGCCCGCTTGCCCCGCGCCGCTTCGTAGTGCACCCACATCGGCGACGACTTGAAGATGACCGCCGTGAAGGCGAGGATGATCACGAACAAAATCCACGCCAGCGCCGACGCGTACCCGAGCCGGTACTGCATGAACGCCTCGCGGAACAGGTGCAGCCCGTAAAACAGCGCCGAGTCGTTCGGGCCCGTGCCGCCGTCGAAGAGCACGAACGCCAGGTTGAACACCTGGAATGACGCGATCACGCCCATGATCAGGTTGAAGAAGATCACGGGCGAGAGCATCGGGATGGTCACGTTTCGCAACCGCTGCCAGCGGGTCGCGCCGTCAATCTCCGCCGCCTCATAGAGCTGCGTCGGGATCCCCTGGAGCCCGGCGAGGTAGATGATCATCCCGCCGCCGACGCCCCAGATCGCGATGACGACGAAGATGTACGGGGTGACCGTCTCGTCGTAGAGCCAGTTGATCGGGTAGTTGCTGGTGAAGGTCTCGGCCAGCCGCTGCAGCCAGCCGCCGTCGACCAGCCAGCGCAGATCGCCGGCCAGCTCGGTCTCGACGTATCGCTGCACCTGCCGCTCGAACGACTGGCCGGGGGCGAGGTTCCGGCCGTCCAGCAGCTCGCGGGCGTCGGCCCGCAGGGCGGCCTCGCGCTGGCTCACGCTGTCGACGTAGGCGGCCATGTAGGGCGCCTCGGGCGACAACGCCACCCACCAGCTTCCCGTCACCAGCAGCCCCAGCGCCAGCGCCGGCACGGCGTACGCCCGGCGCCAGGCGGAGACGTTGCGGTCGATCGGCTTCAGGAGCCGGGCGGCCACCAGCGTCACCAGCAGTCCCACCCCGAGGCCGCAGAGCTGCAAGGTGCTGGCCGGGTTCGCGAACCGCAGCACCCGGTTGATCCAGCCGTGGTTGGTGTTGAACAGGTGCCACCACAGGACGGCCGACGCCACGGCCGGCAGCACGGCCGGCAGGTAGTAGAGCGTCCGGAAGACCGCGATCCCCTTGACGGCCTGGTTCATCAGCAGCGCCAGCGCCAGGCCGAAGACCAGCGTCAACGGCACCGCCAGCGCCGCGTAGCGGAAGGTCACCCACAGCGAGGTGTAGAACTTCGGATCGTCGCCGCTCAGCGCCGTCGCGTAGTTTTGGACCCCAATGAACTCCGCCTGCGTGAAGTCCGACAGCGACTGCCAGCGCGAGAACGACAGCAGGATCGAGACCAGGATCGGGAACGACCAGAACGCCACGAAGCCGATCAGCCACGGCGAGATCAGCGCGTAGCCCCAGCGCTCCTCCGAGATCGCCAGCCGCGAGCGGCCCTCCTTCTTGCGTCGTAGCAGCCGGTAGAGCCCGTAGGCGAACGGCAGGATCGCCAGGGTCAGCGCCGCGTAGCCGAACGCCGTCGAGCCGCGCACCAGCTGGTCGCGCTGCAGGGCGACGTTGCCCTCGCGGGTGATCAGCTCGGCCGCCGCCTGCGGCTTGAACGGCGGTTCCGGCGTCAGCAGCAGCTTCTGGAACGTGTCGTTGATGATCTCGTAGACCGCCCCGTAGTACTGCTTGGTCGAGTAGGGGGCCTGGGCGTAGTCGTTGTCGATGTCGTGCGTCAGCGCCCAGCGGCTGGCCGGCTTCTCGCTCGTGTCGACGTCGCCGCGCTCCCTGAGCACCGACCGCCGTGACGGCAGAAAGACCGGGTCCTCGGCCGCCTGCATCCCCTCGCGGCTGGAAAGGAACTTCAGCCACGTCCACGCCGCCTCGGGTACCTCCGAGCCCCGGGTGATCCCCCAGCCGTTGGGGAAGACGACCGACGCCCGCCCGCCGCCGGGCCCGCCGATCTTCCGCGGCAGCGGCGCGACGTCCCAGTCGAGCTCGGGCGCCTGCTCGTTGAGCGTGCTCGTGTAGAACACGCCCCACATGAACATGCCCAGCGTGCCCTTGTCGAAGCCGATGCCGTGCTGCGTCGCGCCCAGGCCCGGCGGCACCACGCCGTCCTGAAACTTCAAGTCGAACAGGAACTGCAGCGCCTCGACGGTCCGCGGATCGTCCGCGACCACCTCGTCGCCGGCCGCGTTGACCAGCCGCCCGCCGTTCTGCCGGATGAAGCACTCCACGCCGTGCTGCCACCAGGCGAACTGGAAGCCGTACGACGCCACGTTGCGACGGTCGAAATCGGGGTGGTCCGCCCGCCGGCCTTCCTGGTCGCGGGTCAGCGCGATCGCCTTGCGGCGCAGCTCCTCCCAGTCCCAGTTCTCGGTCGGGTAGGGCACGTTGTACTTGTCGAAGAGGTCCTTCGAGTAGTACATGAAGAACGGCGTGTAGTTGATCGGCACCGCGAACAGCTGCCACTGCCCGTCGTCCCCCCGCCGGCGGAAGGGCGCCACCATCGACTCGATGAAGTCCGGGACGTGGGCGTCGGGGTCGTACAACTCCGGACCGCACGCCGCCCGCAGCTCCGCCTCGGTGAAGAGCGACGTGCCGAAATCCGCCATGAGCTGCGGATCCTGGCGAATGTACGGGACGAGATCGATCAGGACGTCGGCCGCAATGTAGTAGTCGGCCTGGTCGCAGGGCACGAAGTGCACGTCCGGCGCCACGCCGGCCGCGATCATCGTGTCGGCCTTGCGCTGCACGTTGCTCGTGATGACGTTCAGGTAGAGGTCGGGATGCTGCTGCTCGAACTCGCGCTTGAGCTGGCGGGTCTCCTCGCGGTCCCGCTTGGTGCCGCCCCGCACCATCGTGACCACGGTGTCGTCCGCGGGGACCTCGACCTGCTCGCCCGCGTACAGCCCGCACACCACCGCGATCCCGATCGCGCCGAGCACGAGCGCCGTCAACCAGGGATCGCTGTTCGATATCGTCTGAATGAACGTCCGCATCCCGCGAGAATAGCAGCCTGACTCCCCCGCGCGAAGTCGCCGGACACCGTTTTGAAACCGCTCCGCCCGATCTTCGCGCCGCCCGCGTTGGCTCGCCCGGCCGCTACCGCTACAGTGCGCCGCCAGTGCAGCGGCAACCGCCGCCTAAGGGGACCGTTATGCGCGAATTCACCCTGCTGGCCATCGTCCTCGGAGCGCTCATCGGCGTCGTCTTCGGGGCCGCCAACGCGTATATCGGACTCAAAGTCGGCATGACCGTCAGCGCCTCGATCCCGGCGGCCGTCATCTCGATGGCCCTGCTGCGGGGCATCCTCCGCCGCGGCACCCTCCGCGAGAACAACATCGTCCAGACCGTCGGCTCGGTCGGGGAGAGCCTGGCGGCCGGCATGATCTTCGTCATCCCCGCCCTGCTGATCCTGTCTGTCAAGGCGGGCGATCCCGACCTCGCCCCGAAGTGGCTGGAGATGACGCTCTGGGGCGCGTTCGGCGGCGTTCTCGGCGTGCTCTTCATGATCCCGCTGCGGCGGCTGCTGATCGTGAAGGAGCACGGCAAGCTGCCCTACCCCGAAGGCACCGCCTGCGCCGAGGTCCTCGCCTCCGGCGACCGCGGCGGGTCGGCCGCCCGCTGCGTCTTCTGGGGCCTCGGCATCGGGGCGGCGTTCGAGCTCGTCCGCGGCCTGGGCTTCTTTGCCGAGCAGGCCCGCCAGAAGATCCCCACGCTCCGCACCGAGCTCTCGCTGGACACCTCGCCGGCGCTGCTCGGCGTGGGCTATATCCTCGGCGCCCGCATCGCCGGCTACCTGCTCGGCGGCGCGGTGCTCGGCTGGTTCGTGATCATCCCGGGCATCCGCTTCTTTGGCAGCCTCGGCGACGGCCCGATCCCGCCCGGCAAGGTCCCCGTCGAAGCGATGTCCAGCCAGGACATCTGGAACAACTACCTCCGCTACGTCGGCGCCGGCGCGGTCGTCCTCGGCGGGCTCGTCGCGCTCTTTCGCTCCCTCGGCACGATCGGCAGCTCGCTCTTTCACCTGTTCACCACCACGGGCCGCACCGGCGAGCGCACCGACCGCGATACGCCGATCTGGATCCTGCTGCCGCTCTTCCTGCTCGTCGGCGCGGCGCTGTGGGTGCTGCCGGACTACGGTCAGCTCAACGGGCTGTTCAAGCACATCCCCGTGATCGCCTGCGTGATCGGCTTCGGCTTCTTCTTCGTCACCGTCTCGGCGCGGCTGACCGGTATCGTCGGCGGCTCGTCCAACCCGGCCTCGGGCATGACGATCGCCACGATGCTCGGCACCGCGCTGGTCATCACGACGCTCGGCACGCAGATGGGCATGGACCCGGTGGCGCAGAAGGTCGCGATCATCTCCGTCGGCGCGCTAGTCTGCATCGCCATCTGCATCGGCGGCGACACCGCCCAGGACCTCAAGACCGGCTACCTCGTGCAGGCCACCCCTTGGAAGCAGCAGGTCGCCGAGCTGATCGGCGTGCTCCTCGCGGCCGGCGCGCTGGCCGGGATCCTCGTGCTGATCAACAACACGACCGGCTTCGTCGCGACCCCCGACACGCCCAACCCGATGCCGGCCTACCAGGCCAACATCATGGCCATCGTGGTCGACGGCGTGGTCGATGGCGACCTGCCGTGGGGGCTCGTGCTGATGGGGATCGCGGCGGCACTGGTCGTCGAGTTCCTCGGCGTGCGGTCGCTGCCGTTCGCTGTTGGGCTCTACCTGCCGCTGTACCTGTCGACGCCGATCATGGTTGGCGGGCTCGTCCGCTGGTTTGTCGACCGCCAGCGCCAGCCAGCGGGCGAAATCGACAACCCCGGCATCCTCGCGGCCAGCGGCCTGGTCGCCGGCCACGGGGTCATGGGCGTCGGGCTCGTCGCGGCCGCGGCGGTCATCGGCTGGATCGCGCCGCATGCCCGCTACCAGCCCCAGGAATACGACGAAGCCCGCCAGGGCTGGGTCACGCCCGCGGCCGAAGCCGTCGCCGAAAGCGCCGTCGAACGCATCACGCCGCTGCCGCCTGACGGCGCGACGCTCGATGAGGACGACCCGGTCTGGCCCCCGGACCCGGACGCGCCGGAAATCGAAACACCGGCCGACGCGGATGTGCCGGCCGAGGGGGTGCAAGCCGATTCTTCGGGTGACGGTGCGGCGCCGGGGTCCGAACCGGCCACGCAGCCCGGCGAGCCCGTCGTCCCGCACCACCTCTTCGACTGGCTTACCCGGAAAACGCCGATCCCGCCCGAGTACGGCTTGCGTCCGTACCGCCAAAACGTCGGCCCGTTCCGTGGGGCGTACGCGCTGGACTGGTACCAGTTGTTACCGCTGGTGCCCTTCGGCCTGCTCACATTGTGGCTGCTGTTCATCGCCCTGCGGCGCAACCCCATCGAGCGAGTGCTCGAGCCGCCGCCCGAGTCGGGAGGCAACGCGCCCGACGGCGCCGGCCCTGACGGATTCGCCGCGCCTGACGTGACGCGGGAGCGCGACGTGCATCCGCCGTCGCCGTCGTAGCGGTCGTGCTGGACGTTGAATCTGAGGTCAGGTCGATTCGGCGACGAAGGGCCGCCACTGCTCTGGCCGGGGGGGCGGGGTCAGGAGGCTGACCACGACCAGCAGGGTGACCGCCACCAGCATCGCGGGCAGGACCGCGTCGAACATCCGCAGCGTCGTCATCCAGGCCGGGTCGCCCAGTGCGCTCGCGAGGAGTGACCACCAGCCGGCCCAGTCGTCGCCGGCCAGTTCCCAGACGATCGTGGTGGTCAGCCCGCCCAGCAGCCCGGCGGCGGCGCCGGCCGTCGTCGCCCGCCGCCAGAAGAACGTGGCCATCAGCACCGGCGTGACCGACGCGCCGTAGATCGTGTACGCCCACAGCGCCACCTCGAAGAACTTGTCGCTGAAGACCGAGATCCCGAACGCCAGCAGGCCGAGGAACACGACCACCAGCCGCGAGAGCAGCACGAGCTGCCGCTCGCTGGCATCCGGCGTCACGAACCGCTGCATGACGTCCCGCACGAACGAGTTCGAGGAGACCAGCAGGAACGAGTCGGCCGTCGAGACGATGATCGCCACGGCCGCCCCCATCACCATCGCGGCGACGATCACGGGGAAGTGCCGCTGCGCGGCGATCAGGATTACGTGGCTGCGGTCGGCCTGCGGCAGGGACGGCTCCACCGCCCACGACGCGAACGCCAGCAGGATGATCCCGACCTCGACCACCGCGACGGTAGCGATCAGCACCAGTCCCGCCCGGCCGGCCGCCCCCGCGCTCCGGGCCGCGAAGAAGCGCTGGTAGAGGTTCGCCTCGCCCATGATCAGCAGGGTCGCCGGCAGGATGTAGTTCACCGCGTCGATGGCGGTGATCGGTCCGAAGAACTGGAAGTGGCTCGGCTGGGCGGTCTCGAGCGCTTCCCAACCCCCGCTGGCCGACAGCTCGCTGATCAGCCAGGGCACGCCGATCGCGATCCCCAGCACCATCACGATCCCGTTGATCACGTCGGTGTACGCCACCGACATCAGCCCGCCCAGCACGGTGTAGCCGATGATGAAGACCGCGGCGATGATGCTGCCCCACGAGCTCGGGTTCCAGGCGAAGTTCGCGTACAGCCACGTCACCAGCGTCGCGGGCAGCGTGGCCTCGCACCACGCGGCGAGCTGTGGAAAGATCGTGTGGATCACCCCGCCGCCAGCCCGGTACTGGTAGCTGACGATGATCAGGTAGGCCGAGATGATCGCGACCGTCGCGAGCACGCGCGGCAGCAGCCCGAACCGCTTCTCGATGATGTCCTGGACGGTCAGTGATTCGAACCGCCGGATCCGCGTGGCGACGGTCGAGAGGATGGCGAGCCCCAGCACGCTCCCGATCGGCACCAGGGTCATCGCGATGCCGACCCGGTAGGTCTTCTCCGCGTTGCCGATCAGGCTGCCGGTGCCGATCCAGGTCGCCAGCATCGTGCCGACGAGGACGAAGACGCCCAGCCGCCGCCCCGCCACCGCAAAGTCCGCCTGGCTGCTGATCTTGCGCGAGTGCCAGGCGCCATAGGCGACCAGCCCGCCCAGGTATGCCAGGATCAAGAAGGGGATCGCGTGCGCCTCGATTGCCTGCGGGATCGTCATCACTCCACCCGTTCGAACGCCGCGGCCCCTCGGCGGCCGCGTTGACACCCCGTCACGCGTCTGCTATCAAACGCTCGCAGTCGCACCCTGGCTCGACCCTGCTCTGGAGGACTGATCGATGCTCGCGACGCTTCTCATCGGACTCGCGTTGTGGCAGTGGGCGCTATACGTCGGCTTGCCCATCCTGATCATCGTGCTGCTGGTCGTTCGCAAAATGCAGAGCAGCTGATCACCGGCGCGGCCCTGCGAGCAGACCGTCCACTCTAGTTCATTCCGCGGCCGCCGCGGTCCGCGTTTGGGCTTTCTTCCGGCCGCCGCAGCCGTGACAATCCGTATGTCATCCCAAAACCGACGATGACGAGTCCGCCGGCCAGGACCGCGTTTCCGGCCGTCAGGTCCGAGCCCGCGCGCTCCCCCCAGCTCGCCCGGATGTGCTCGACGAGGGCCTCGTCGCCCACGCCGTCCAGGCCGGGCACCTGTCGGCCGGCGGCAAACTCCCGCAATGCGACCACGTCCATTTCGGCCAGCTCTTCGAGCGCCTTCTCGGCCGGCACGCGGTCGAAGGGCCACAGCCCGACGACGGACCCCAGCAGGATCCCGAGCAGGCAGCCCAGCGTCGGGTGGTGGTGGTGCTTCAGCAGCCACTTCAGCCCGTTCGACAGCAGCACGATCCCGACCGCCGCCCCGATGCCCACGGGGATGATGACCCACAACGCGGTCTTCAGCGCCGCGGTATCCCGGTCGCTGATGGCGTCCTTGAAATCCGAGACCGCGCCGACCACGCGTTCGTACTGGTTCAGGATCAACAGCATGTACGAGCCCGAGATCCCCGGCAGAACCATCGTCGTCGAACCGACCACCCCGGAGACCACGTCCATCGCCGTGTTCCGCGGCATCGCGCCGACGAACCATTCGAGCTTCCCGATCCCCACGACGGCCACGAAGCCGACCACCAGCGCCACCACCGGGCCGGCCGCCATCGGCCGGAATGCGTGCACCAGCAGCGGTACCCCGCCCAGCGTCAGCCCGATGAACAGCGCGAACATCGCGACCGGGTAGTGCAGCAGCAGGCCCAGCATCACGCCCGACAGCCCGACGATCGCGCCCAGCGCGAACCCGATCAGCACGCCCAGGAACACCAGCCGCCGCAGCGAGAACCGCAGCGCCGTCAGGTCCGCCACCGCCCCGATGAACTCCTCGTAGAGCCCCAGCGCCAGGATCATCGTCCCGCCCGAGACCCCCGGAATAATGTTCGCCAGCCCCATCAACACGCCCGCAATCGGCGTGCGGATCAGCCCGCTGATCGTGAACGGCCGCGGCGCCGGCAGCCGGTGCGACTGCGGCGACTCATGCGGGGTAGAAGCCGTGTCAGTCATGGCCGCGAACTCTACGGCAGCACCCGGAGGCTGTCCACGCGATCCCCGCGCCCAGCCTGCCCCCCCACGTTTGTTACAATTCGGGCATGAAGGTCAACGACGCCGTCGAAGCCGGGCCGTGGCTGGCGGTCGCCCGCGCGGCCGTGACGCAGGCCGCCTACGGCCGCCGCGAGCGACTGGTTCCCACGGTCCCCGACCCGCACCGCCCGCACAGCGGCGTCTTCGTCACGCTACGGAAGTTTCGCCGTCTCCGCGGCTGCATGGGGCTGCTCGACAGCCGTCCGCCGATCGCCGACGCGCTGGTCGACGCCGCGACGCTGGCGGCGGTGAAGGACCCCCGCTTTCCGCCGTTGGCGATCGACGAGCTCGGCGACATCCGCCTGGAGCTCTCGATCCTGAGCCCGCCGCAGCCGCTGCGCTCGATCGACGACCTCGAGCTCGGCCGCCACGGCATCATCGTTTCGCAAGGCCGGCAGCGCGGGCTCTTCCTGCCGTCGGTCGCGACGACGCACAAGATGGACCGCGAGACGTTCCTGAGCCGCTGCTGCGCCGACAAGGCCGGCCTGCCGCCCGACGCCTGGCGCGACCCCGCCACGCACGTCGAGTCTTTCGAAACCACGACCTACGCCGACCCCGAGAACTGACGGCTCCGCCGGCTGCCCCCCGGATGGGGGCCCCAGTCTCCAGACTGGGGGACTGATCAACCGCTCGAAGTTCAAGCCCCTCGAACCCGAGCACCCCCCAAACCATACACGGCAGCCGGGTCCGCGCTCATCGCCACGCACCCGCCTGCCGCGTCGTTGTCGCCGGCGTCACCCGGCGACCCACTAAGAGGAGGAAGTTTTACCGCCCGCGCGCGCCCGCTTTCGCCCCCGCGTCCTCGTGCGCGATCCCCAGGATCAACGCCACCCCCACGCCCAACACCGCCAGCACCGTCGGCTCATCAACCGCCAGCCCGGCCTCCGCCGCGTATGCCGCCAGCACCGTCGCCAGCGCCACCTGCACCTTCCGACTCCGCAGCGGCCACACCCACCGCCGCCAGCCCCGCTCAGCCATCGTCGTTCTCCCCAGCGGTCGCGCCGGCAGCCTGCGCCAGCCCGACCTCGAGTTGGTCCAGCTTCCGCTCGGCCGCCTTGATCAGCAGGTCCACGGCCGACTGATCCGCATACAGCTTCGCATCCACACCCACGAGCCGCAGCGCCAAGGCCCGCTCGTGTTGCAGCGCCCAGAACTCGACCAGGTCACGCTCGTTCCACACCGTGTTGAGCACTGCCCGCTGGTTGTCATCGAGCGGCGGCCCGCCCGCTTCCAGCCGCGCCACCAGGTCCCGGAACAGCAACACGCGCAGCCCGTCGTGCTGCCGCTCGAAGACCGCCGCCTGCACGGCGTTCGCCCGCTGCTGCGCCCGCAGCGCGAGCTGCAGCGACGGATCCGAACAGCCGCCCGCCACGAGCAACAAAACCCCCCCCCCCCCCCCCCCCCCCCCCCCGCACCCCCCCCCCCCCCCCCACCCCCCCCCCCCCCCCCCCCCCCCCCCCCCCCCCC